>JBFELT010000015.1:0-29686 GCA_041552015.1 Woeseiaceae bacterium | reverse complement strand
TCAGTCCACGCTTGTCAGAGACACTGACGAGCGCGCGTTGTACGTTCAACATTGGGTACACCTGGGTCAGACGGGAAGGTGCCGTCGGGCACCTACTTGATTAGCAGATAAGTCCTGAGTTTCTTGCGCAAGGTGCCGCGATTAATGCCCAAAATGCCAGCAGCCTGGCTCTGATTACCCTGCGTGTAATCCATCACGGCCTTGAACAGGGGGCGTTCGACCTCACCGATGACGAGATCGTAAAGCTCGCCCGGGTGATCGCCGTTCAGCGTCGTGAAATACTGGTCGAGTGCGTCTTCTGTGTGTTTGCAAAGCGGTTTCTTGCTCTTCCTGGACGTGAGTTCCGTCCTTTTTTTCTTGGTCTGCGCCACGTTTTTCAATTCCCGAAGAATGCCCTTGTCAATCTTATTTGATCTGACGCCCGATCGACTCGCACGACCTCGTGACGGAAATCGTCAGCGTCGCGCAGGCTGTTGCAATACCAGGTCAGATGTTTGCGAGCCACTCGAACGCCGGTCACGTCCCCATAAAACCGGTGAAGCTCATTCAAGTGGCCGATCATAATATCACGCAATTCGTTTTTTTCTAGCTCGGTATTTTCCGCAGTCGGATTCACAAGCGTCGCGAGTTCGCGAAAGATCCAGGGGCGGCCCTGGGCGGCGCGACCGATCATCAAACCGTCTGCGTTAGTTATGCGCAGTACTTCAAGCGACTTCTCTAAAGTCGTTATATCTCCGTTTGCTATCACGGGTATCGAAACGGCAGCCTTGGCTGCGGCAATGGTCTCGTATTCTGCTTCGCCGTCGTAGCGGCAGGCGCGCGTACGTCCGTGAATGGCCAGTGCCTTGATGCCACTGTCTTCGGCTATGCGTGCGACAGCGATCGCATTACGGTGCCGGGTGTCCCAGCCTGTGCGGATTTTCAGGGTGACCGGGACCTGTACCGCTGTCACCACGGCCTGCAGGATGGCTGCCACCAGCTTCTCGTCCTTCAGCAAGGCGGAGCCCGCGAGTTTTCGACAGACTTTTTTCGCGGGACAGCCCATGTTGATATCGATAATCTGTGCGCCGCGTTTCACGCAGGCCCTGGCGGCCGTCGCCAGTTGCCCGGCTTCGGAACCGGCGATCTGCACCGCCACCGGCTCCGCATCGAGGTCGAGATCGAGTCGCCGCTGCGATTTCGGCGTCGTCCACAGGCCGATATCCGCCGTGGTCATCTCGGAGGTCGTCATGCCCGCGCCAAACTTGCGGCACAGCCGACGAAAAGGCGCGTCGCTTACACCCGCCATGGGAGCGAGTACGAACGGGCTGGACAGCTCGTAGGGCCCGATTTTCAGTGCTTTCATTTGAAATTGGGAATGTGGCAGCGAAGACGTTTATCCGGCTGACGATAGCAGACCTGCAGCTTGTACCCCGTAGCCGCCTCGGGCGGCGACTCGATCGTGATAACGGCGGTAAAGTTGTTGCCCGGCCGCACCATCTCGCCAGGATCCAGGTCGTCCGTCAGGTAGGCGCCCGGGTCGAGCGTCCTGTTGCCAATGGTTTCTTCGAAACGGTCGGTCAGGGAAACGTTGATGAGCGGGTAGGGGAGCGGTTCATCGGCGGTATTGCCGATTCGCGAGATTACGGTAAGCGAGTCACCCTCTTCATCCGGGATCTCTCTCTTGGCTTCGAACCGCCAGCCTGTAACGTCCCATGCCGGCGCCAGGGGCATGCCGATGGCCCGGTACAGTGGGCCCACGGCTTCGTTGAATGCCGGGATCTTGGCAAGCGCCTCGCGTGACTGATGCAACACCTGCACCACGAGCAGCAGGGCGAGTGCCGCTGCGGCAGCGGCCATGCCGCGTCTCTTGCCGCTGCCCGATCTGCCATCCGCCTCGGACGCTCTCTCCTGCCTGGCCTGCTCGACGAGTTCGGCGGCGGCCTTGATGTCCGCCCTGCGTTTTTCCTGTTCAAGCGCCGTCTGGACGAATTCGCCCTCCATGATGATCGACTCGAAGCCGGTACCGGTATCTTCGCCGGCCTGCGGTTCAATCGATTCGGGACGCCCTTCCGCGGCACCTTTTTCGGAAAAGACAATCGTCGAGGTGAATCCGTCTTCGTCCTGGACAGCCATGCTCAGCAGGTCCTGATCGATCAGGAGGTTGAGCGTCTGCTCTTCTTCGCTTTGCGGCGGGACCACGTGCTGTGTGTCCTCGGGCGGTTCCGAATCGGAAGACTCGGGCACATCGTCGAGTTCAATCTCGTCGCCGTCGAGATCGTTCTCCAGGACGATTTCGTCGTCCTGAATCTCATCATCGACGCCCGCCCGTGCAGCGTCGTGGGCCTTGAAGAAGCCCTTGTCGAATACGTCGGATTGCGCCTCGAGCTCGGCCATCGCTTTTTCGATGGAGCCAAAAACCAGTGGCGCTTCATCGACGTCATCGATCTCGACCTCGTCCCCGTCCTCGTCCAGTCCGTGGCGCCTTGTTGCTTCCACATCCTCGAGCTGCGACGGGGTCTCTGGCGCTTCGCTTTGCGCCTCGTCTGGTCGCTGCGCCTCGTCTGCTTCGATAGCGAGTTCGACGTCCGGGACATCTCCGCTTGTTTCGCCGCCGACATCGGCTTCGGGCGCGGACCCGGAATCGCCGGCAAGCGCTATCTCGGGGACTTCGCCGGTCTCCTCGTCGGCCTCCTCGTCGGTTTCTTCGGCTACGTCGATGCTCTCGGATTCAGGCATTTCGCCGGATTCGTCTGACAACTCCAGCCCGGCTGCCTCGTCTTCCTTTGCGTCGTCGAATTCCTCACCCGCGTCGATCGACACAGCCCGGTCAGCGTTGTCGTCGTCTTCCTCGCTTGCTTCGGCGTGGCGCGCATGGAGACCGCTAAGGTCGATACCCATCGCCTCTGCCTGCAGGGCAAACTGTGTATCCATATCCAGCGGCGCTGCGTCATCCTTGCCGAGGGCAGGTTCGGAATCGTCATCGTCCGCGGACAGCTCGTCTTCCAGGGCCGAGAGTTCCGCGTCGAGCGGCGGCACGTAAGGCCTGGGTGGCTCGCTGAACTCGCCGAGGATATCGGCCCACTCATCGGGATCGCCCAGCGCGATATCGACCGGTAAGTCATCGATATCCCTGGGATGCCCGGCGCGGGGTTCAGGCCCGCTCTGCGACTCCGCCGCGTTGGCCTCGGCGTCTATCGAGGATTGCGTGGCTGGATCTCCGAGGTCGAAATCCTCCGGCAGCGGCGTATTGTCATCGAAACGCAGCTCTTCGACCGGCGTCTCTTCAGGTGCGTTCCCGGGCTCTTCGAAGATTTCACGCGCCTCGATGTTGTTCGGCGTCTTGGTCAGGAATTGATCGACCGGCGTCGGTGATTCGTCGAGAAGCTCATCAACGCCGTGTTCCGCCAATTCGTCGGCACTTGGCAGCTCACCGTCGTCTGCTTCATCGTCATCGAGCACGCGCCATTCGACACCGGTATCCTCGATTCGAATGTCGGAGCCGGCCAGCTCGTCGAGAGTCTTCAGCAACGCGGCGCCCTGGTCGGCGGAAATCGCCCTCGGATGTCCTTCCTCGGGCTGACGTGGCTCCGGTGTCAGTTCTGGCAGCGGCGCCTTCGCTTCCTTCGCTGCCGGCTTTGCCGGCATTGATTCGGAGAGGTATTCGAGGGCATTGAACGCAAGGCCACAGCCACCGCAACGTACCTTGCCGGCGGCCTGTTTCAGGACGTCGGCGGTTACGCGAAACGCGGTGCTGCAATCAGGACATTGCGTGTACATTAGTCTGGAACCAACCTTTATCTCTTTTTGCCGCTCAGCCGCGACCAGGTCTGGCCGTCCTGCTCCCTGAAGGCGGGTTCGTCGAACCTGATCCAGGGCTCGTAAGCAGCCATAACAGTGGGCGCTTGTTCACATAATACGCCGGATAAGGCAAGCATACCGTCGCGTGCAACGGTTGATGTGACGGATTCGGCAAACTGAACAAGAGGACCTGCAAGGATATTCGCAACAACGACATCGAAGCAGCCCTCGATATCATCGGCACTGCCCACAACTCGCAGCTGTCTCGAAACGCCGTTGCGATCCGCATTCTGAGAGCTTGCCAGCAATGCCTGGCTGTCAATGTCCATCGCAGTGGCCGAGGCGCAGCCGAGTTTCAGGCCCGCAATGGCCAGAACGCCGGACCCACAACCGTAGTCCAGCATCGTTTTCCCCTGCAGGGCCAGGCCGTCGAGCCACTCAAGGCAAAGCGCCGTGGTGGCGTGGGTGCCCGTACCGAAGGCGAGTCCGGGGTCGAGCCGAATGACGACCGCCTCGTCGTCTTCGATCGTGCTGTCGCCCGGGCTGATCCACAGCCGTCGGCCAAACCGCATCGGCCCGAAATCCTTGAGCCATTCGCGTTCCCAGGCGCGATTCTCGAGTCCTTCAATGTGGTGGGCCGGCAATCGGGAGAGTTTCAGCGTCGTCAGCAGCTCCGCCTCGAGGCCTGCAATGTCGGCATCGGCAGAAAACAGGCCGGTAATTCGCGTGTCGGACCATAGCGGTGTCTCGCCCGGACCGGGTTCGAGGACCGGATTGTCGCCCGCGTCGCTCAACGTTACGGACCAGGCGCCGTGCCGATTGAACAGGTCCTCGACCGTGCCTGGATCCAGTTTGTCGAGCTTCATGACAAACTGCAGCCAGTCCACCGCTCCGTCGCTCCCGATCAAACCAGTCCGAGTCGTTTCTCGAGGTAGTGGATATCGGTCCCGCCAGCCTGGAATGCCGCGTGCTGGAATATTTCCTGGTGTAAGGGAACGTTCGTCTTGATGCCTTCGATGACGATCTCATTGAGCGCGCTTCGCATTCTTGCGAACGCGGCATTGCGGTTTGCACCGTGTGCAATCAGCTTGCCAATCATCGAGTCGTAATAGGGCGGTACCTTGTAGCCGCTGTAAATGTGGCTCTCGACGCGAACCCCGGGGCCGCCGGGTGAATGCCACAAGGTGACGAGTCCCGGCGACGGCATGAAGGTGCGCGGATCTTCCGCGTTAATGCGGCACTCGATCGCATGCCCCTGGATCTTGATTTCGTCCTGCGAGAACTGCAGTTTCTCGCCGTTGGCAATCCGCAGCTGTTCGCGAACAATATCGACACCGGTAATCATCTCGGTGACAGGATGCTCGACCTGCAGCCTCGTGTTCATCTCGATGAAGTAGAATTCGTTGTTTTCATAGAGGAATTCAAACGTCCCGGCGCTACGGTAGCCGATTTCCTGGCAGGCCTTGACGCAGCGCTCACCGATCCGATTGCGCTGCTCCTCGCTGATGCCCGGTGCCGGCGCCTCCTCGATGACTTTCTGGTGGCGCCGCTGCATTGAACAGTCGCGTTCCCCGAGGTGTATGGCATTGCCATGCGTGTCCGCCAGCACCTGGAACTCCACGTGCCTCGGTGTTTCGAGGAATTTCTCCATGTAGACCATATCGTTGCTGAACGCGGCGCGGGCTTCTGCCTTGGTCACCGTAATCGCAGCGGTCAACGATGCCTCGGAGTGCACGACGCGCATGCCGCGACCGCCGCCGCCGCCGGACGCCTTGATGATGATCGGATAACCGATGTCACGAGCGAGACGCATGTTCTCGTCGGGATCATCGCCGAGCGGCCCGTCAGATCCCGGCACACAGGGGACGCCGGCGGCCTTCATCGCCCTGATGGCGGACACCTTGTCGCCCATCAGGCGTATCGACTCCGCTTTGGGTCCGACGAAGGTGAAGCCACTCGACTCAACGCGCTCTGCGAAGTCTGCGTTCTCCGACAGGAAGCCGTAGCCCGGGTGAATCCCCGTGGCGTCCGTGACCTCGGCCGCGCTGATAATCGCCGGCATGTTGAGGTAGCTCTCCGAAGAGGCGGGTGGCCCGATGCAGACTGTTTCGTCCGCGAGCAACACGTGCTTCAGGTTGTTGTCGGCGGTCGAGTGCACGGCGACCGTCTTGATGCCCATTTCGCGGCAGGCCCTTAGTATTCGAAGCGCAATCTCACCCCGATTCGCAATGACAATCTTGTCCAGCATGACCGCGCGCCGCTAGTTAGTGTGACGCTGGTCGATGACGAACAGCGTCTGGCCGAACTCGACCGGTTCGCCGTTTTGGACGCGGATCGACTTGATCACGCCAGCCACGTCGGTCTCGATCTGGTTCATCATCTTCATTGCCTCAATGATGCAGAGCGTGTCGCCTTCGTTGACGCGATCCCCAACCTGCACGTACGGGGCCGCCCCCGGGGAGGACGCGGCGTAGTAGGTTCCGACCATGGGAGACGTGACCTCGTAGCCGTCCTCCTCGACCTCGGCCGCGGGCGCCGTAACCGGTGCGGCAAGCGGTGCCGACGTGTGCGCAGGGACCGGGGCGGGCGCGGCGGCCACCACGGGTGCATGCTGAGAATAGCGGCTGATTCTTACCGACTCCTCTCCCTCGGTTATTTCGATCTCGGCGATACCGGACTCATCCAGCAGTTCGATCAGTTTTTTTACTTTTCTTATATCCATCGATTAGTCCCCGGTGTTGGCTACATAGTGACTGGCGGCCTGCACCGCCAACTGGTAACCGTGAGCCCCAAAGCCAAAGAGGCAGCTACTCGCAATATCGCTGAAGTAGCTGCGGTGTCGAAATTCTTCCCGCGCAAAGGTATTGCTGAGATGAATTTCAATAAACGGAATCCCGACGGCGAGCAGGGCGTCGCGCAAGGCGACGCTGGTATGTGTGAGGCCGCCCGGATTGAGGATGATGAAATCGATGCCGTCGCTTGCGGCCTGCTGCACGCGGTCGATGAGCTCATGTTCGGCATTGCTCTGGAAACAGCTGAGCTTGTGCCCCAGCTCGGCGGCAAGCCCGGACGCCTGCGTCTCGATATCCGCAAGCCTTGTGGCACCATACACCTCGGGCTCCCGCGACCCGAGCAGGTTCAGATTGGGCCCGTTGATAAGCAAGAAGTGGGACATCGCGTGCGCTTGTTAGCGAGATAGCCGAAGATGGCGGAAATTCTAACCGGTTTTTCCGACATTTGGGCAACTTTCGATGCGGACTTCACTCGCCCGACCGCCCGCGACGATTTCAGAGCGCGTCGAGCTCGCTCCTGGCGGTTGCTTTGTCGATTTCGGCCCGCTCGAGTCGCGTCATGACGTCGACAACGGTGTCGAGATGCGCCTGGTGGAGTTCGCCGATGTAGGCGCTCAGGAATTCGCCGTCCGATGCGACGAACATCGTAAACGGCATGCCGATGAATTCGATGCCGGAAGACTCGGCGACGGCCATTGCGTCCTGCTCGCCGACGAGGATCGGGTAATTGAACTCGGCAGATTCCGCGTAGTCTGAAACCGCCTCGGGAAAATCGACGGCAATGCCGATCACCTCGAATCCATTGCCAGCGTGCTGCTCCTGGAAGTCCTTCAACAGGGGGATTTCGCGACGGCACGGCGCACACCAGGTCGCCCAGAAATTGATCAGGCGGTTCTTGCCCTGCCACTCCGAGAAACTGCGTGGCTGGCCCGACATGTCGGACAGCGTGAATTCCGGATGTGTGACGACGTCGGGCCTGGCGGGCGCGCTCGCGGCGACGCCTGCCGCCGCGAGCGGCGCTGTCGACTGCGCATCCTGTGACGTCACCGGGAATCGGGCCGCGTAAAACAGGGCGCCTGCCAGCATTGCCAGCAATCCGCTGGCGAAAATCAACATTACTTTGGACACTTTCTACCTTTCTATCGGGCCGTGCGTGCGCTCATGGAGGCAGCGCTACCCAGGGCCTGCTGCAGGTGTTCGACGAAATCACCCGCTTCCATGTATCCCACGACTTCGTAGCCATGGCGTTGCTGGCCGTCCGCGCCAAAGAAGATGATCGTCGGCGGGCCAAAAACGCCGAAGCGGCCAAGCAGGGCCTGGTCCGCTGCGTCGTTGTCGGTGACGTCAGCCTGCAGCCAGACCGTGTTCGAGAGTGCCGCCTGTACCGCATCGTCCGTAAACGTGTAGGCCTCCATCTCCTTGCAGGATACACACCAGTCCGCGTAGAAATCCAGAAACGCCGTCTTGCCGGCAACCGCGGCGGCCGCCAGTTCACGATCGAGATCATCCACGGTCTTGACCCGCTTGAACGGCAGCGCATGCTGCTCCTGGACCAGCGATGTTCCGCCGCCGCCGAGCTTAACGCTCGCAAGCGGCTGCATCGGATTGCTGCCGCCGGTCAGGGATCCCAACAACAGGATGACGCCGTAGATGATGGCCAGAAATCCGAAACCCTTGCCGAGCTTCTGCGCAACTGCGGATTCGCTGCTCAGCGTTGTCAGGCCGCCCATGAACACGCCGGCCATGAAAACCAGTACCGCCCACAACAGCATGGTGACGGTGCCGGGCAGGATGCGTGACAACATCCAGATGGCGAGTGCGAGCATCATGAAGCCGAAAGCGTTCTTCACGGCGACCATCCACGGGCCCGCCTTGGGCAGCAACTTGCCCTGGGCCGCGCCTACCAACAGCAGCGGGGCCCCCATTCCAAGACTCATGGCGAACAGTGCGCTGCCGCTTCGCAGCATGTCGCCCGTCTGGGCCATGACCGTCAGGGCAGCGATGAGGGCCGGGGCGACGCAGGCGGTGACGATGAGGGACGACAGCGCGCCCATAACGAAAGCGCCGATCATGGTGCCGCGCTTCTGCTCACCGCTGACACCGGCCAGCTTGCCCTGGATGCTGCTCGGCATTTGCAGGTCGTAGGCGCCAAACATCCCGAGCGCCAGTATGACGAACAGGCCGGAAAACAATATGAGTATCCAGGGCTGATTGAAGGTTGCCTGCAGCTGCATCCCGGCAGCGGCGGCGGCGATGCCGGCGCCGGTATAAACCAGCGCCATGCCCATGACGTAGCTCAGGGCCAGCGTAAAGCCGCGCATCGGCGTTACGTTGTCGCCCTCGCCGGCGATAATGCCCGATAGAATCGGCACCATCGGCAATACGCAAGGCGTGAAAGCCAGGCCGAGGTCCGCGAGGAAGAACAGACCGGCAGCGACCCAGATGCTGGAGCCGGTGATGATGCCGGCCAGGCGTGCCTGTTCACTGACGGGCGCATTGTTCGATGGGAGCTTCGAGAGATCCGAGACGGCTGAGGCTTCCGGAAGGCTGACCGTGAGCACACGCGTCTGGGGCATGTAACACAATCCGCCCTCGGCGCAGCCCTGGTACTTCAACTCGAGCTCGAGATCCATGGCCCCGGGCGTGGCGCGGGCAATCGCCAGCGGTGCGAGCATGTCTTGGAGATAGACCTCCATCTCTCCGAAGTATTCGTCGACTTTCATCTTGCCCTTGGGCAGATCGAGCCGGCCCGCCTTGGCGCGGTCGCTCAACGAGCGTACGGCGATCTTGTCTTTGTACAGGTAGAAGCCGGGGACGACGCGAATACCGACCTCGACCGCGTTGCCGTCGATCGGGAACACCTCGGGAAAGAACACCTCGTCGACCGGCGGGAACTCGGTAGTTTCCTTCGTGCCCATCGACCCGAGCGTCAGCTTTGCGGTGCCGCCCGCTGTCTTTCGCAGCGTCACCGTTTCCGTCCAGGCCTGCGGCGGATAGCAGAGACCCATGTCAGCGCAGCCCTGGCTCCGGATGACCAGCTCGACAGACGCCGGACGATCGCCGTTGACGGTGTAAGGAATGGTCACGAAGAAGCGATCACGATACACCTGCTGCTTGCCGAAGAACTCGTCTTCGTGCGGCAGGCCCTCGGGCAAATCAGGTTCACCGAGGACGATGTTGCTGTCGCTGGTCTCAAAGCCGAGACGCTTCCGGTACAGGTAGTAGCCATCCGCGATCGCCCAGTCGATTTCCAGCGCCGTACCGCTGTCGGCGACGACATATTGAAAGGCCTCGGTTACCGGCAGCGGCTCGTCGTCCGCAAAGGCCGAAACGCAGAGGCAGGCGGCGATCAGGAGGGGGGCAAAACGGTCTCGGATGGTCATCATAGTCGTCGCAAGAATGGTTTTCGGGGCGGTTGCTGCAGGTTAAGACCTGTCGGGCGTGGCGAATGTTACTCCAAACCGCGCGGCTGTCCCGGATACAGGTCCGATTTTGCGCGAAAAGTACGCCACGAAGGCTTGTAATTTCGTTGGCCAACCCTATCATTAGCACTCCTCGTGGCCGAGTGCTAACAGCGCTCGTCCCGGAATCCGATAAAAATCGGTTTTACATCAACAACTTATAGGAGTTAAGCACCATGAAGATGCGTCCGCTTCATGATCGGGTCATAGTCAAGCGCATGGAAGAAGAGCGCACATCGCCCGGCGGAATCGTCATTCCCGACGCTGCGGCTGAGAAGCCCATCAAGGGTGAGGTCATCGCGATTGGCAATGGCAAGATTCTCGACAACGGGGATGTCCGCGTGCTCGATGTCAAGGTCGGCGACAAGGTCCTGTTCGGCAAATATGCCGGCACTGAAGTCAAGGTTGAAGGCGAAGAACTGCTGGTGATGAAGGAAGACGACATCATGGCGGTTATCGAGGGCTAAACCTCCGCACACCCCCTATCTCAGGAAATTACGGGACGGCCCCGGCCGTCCGAGTCAACAGAGGAATTTAAGATGGCTGCTAAAGAAGTACGATTTAGCGATGATGCACGGCACAAAATGTATGCCGGCGTCACCGTTCTTGCGAACGCGGTAAAGGTGACCCTGGGTCCCAAAGGCCGCAACGTTGTTCTGGACAAGAGTTTCGGCGCACCGACCGTCACCAAAGACGGCGTTTCCGTTGCCAAGGAAATCGAGCTGGAAGACAAGTTCGAGAATATGGGCGCACAGATGGTCAAGGAAGTGGCTTCCCAGACCTCCGACGTCGCCGGCGACGGCACCACCACGGCGACAGTACTGGCGCAGGCCATTCTTCGTGAAGGCCTGAAGTCGGTTGCTGCAGGCATGAACCCGATGGACCTGAAGCGCGGTATCGACAAGGCGTCCGCGGCGATCGTCGAAGAGCTGAAGAAGCTGTCCAAGCCCTGCGAAGACGAGAAGGCTATCGCACAGGTCGGCAGCATTTCTGCCAACTCCGATCCGGAGATCGGCGAGATCATCTCCAATGCCATGGGCAAGGTCGGCAAAGAAGGCGTAATAACCGTCGAAGAAGGCTCGGGTCTCGCGAACGAGCTTGATGTCGTTGAAGGCATGCAGTTCGATCGCGGCTACCTGTCGCCCTATTTCATCAACGATGGCCAGAGCCAGCAGGTCGAACACGAAAATCCCCTCGTCCTCCTGTACGACAAGAAGATCTCCAATATTCGCGATCTCCTGCCGGTACTCGAAGGCGTGGCCAAAGCCGGACGCCCGCTGCTGATCATTGCCGAAGACGTCGAGGGTGAGGCGCTGGCAACGCTGGTCGTCAACAATATTCGCGGTATCGTGAAGGTTGCTGCCGTCAAGGCGCCTGGTTTCGGCGATCGCCGCAAGGCCATGCTGCAGGATATCGCCGTTCTGACGGGCGGCCAGGTCATCTCCGAAGAAGTCGGCCTGTCGCTGGAGAAGGCCACGCTGGACGATCTCGGCGAAGCCAAGAAGATCCAGATCACGAAAGAAGCAACCACGATCATCGACGGCGCAGGCAAGGCGGCCGACATCAAGGCTCGAGTCGATCAGATCAACGCCGAAATCGAAGACTCTTCGTCGGACTACGACAAAGAGAAACTTCAGGAGCGCGTTGCCAAGCTGTCCGGCGGCGTCGCCGTCATCAAGGTTGGTGCGGCTACCGAAGTGGAGATGAAAGAGAAGAAGGCTCGCGTTGAAGACGCACTGCATGCAACTCGTGCTGCCGTGGAAGAAGGCGTTGTGCCGGGTGGTGGTGTCGCGCTGATTCGGGCCGTCAAGGCGATCTCGAAGCTGAAAGGCGACAATGACGATCAGAACGTTGGTATCGCGATACTGAAGCGTGCGGTCGAAGAGCCGCTGCGTCAGATCGTGCGTAACGCAGGCGGCGATGCCAGCGTCGTATTGAACGCGGTCGCCGAAGGCAAGGGCAACTTTGGCTTCAACGCGGCAACGGGCGAGTACGGCGACATGATCGAGGCCGGCATCCTGGATCCGACCAAGGTTACCCGCTTTGCGCTGCAGAACGCGGCCTCGGTTTCGGGACTGCTTCTCACGACCGAAGCAATGGTCGCCGATGCGCCGAAGGACGAATCGGCTCCGCCGATGCCGGATATGGGCGGCATGGGCGGCATGGGTGGCATGGGCGGTATGATGTAGTAGCGGCGAAAGTCGCGAAGTCACCCTTCGCAAGACAGGAAAGCCCGGCTCTGCCGGGCTTTTTTGTGCCTGCCCGGGGAGGCCGGGATCGTTGCTCGACGAGCCGGAGTTCGCGGCGAGCGCCACTGTCCAGGTGTGGAAAAAACGGATTCCATTCGGTCACGGAATCCTGTCAATCCGAACATGCACGAATGGTCTTATTGCGAGACAGGCGTAAAAAAGATGTGCTGGCGGAGGAGTGCCAGCGATGCAATGGGAAGGAGGTGTGTCACATGTCAATCCTGCGAAAGATCGAGCCCCGCGAAAGGGCGATTGATGTTAGACGGACGGCGCCTCTCACCCGCAGCATGGAGGAGTTCTTCGAGGACTTCCCACCACGCCGCTGGATGGAGACGTTTGAGCCCTTTGGCTGGAAGAGGCCGAGAGGCATCGATATGGAGCGGAGTTTCCGCCTCGATGTCATTGACCGCGACAAAGAGCTCGTTGTCCGTGGCGAACTGCCCGGCGTAGAGAAAGACGACGTCGAGGTCACGATCTCGGGTAACCGCCTGATGATCGAGGCCGAGAGGGAGTTCGAGGAAGTTGATGAAAAGGAGGAGTTCTACAGGCACGAACTCGGATACGGCAAGCTCATGAGAACCGTGGCATTGCCGGAAGAAGTGGACGTCAACAACGTTCGCGCCGAGCTGAAGGAAGGAATCCTTGAAATCACGCTTCCGAAAATCCGGGCGGCGGAAAGACACACAGTCAAAGTCGCCTGACTGCAAGGCTGTGTGAGATTGCCGGGACGGTTGCGGCCGCCCCGGCTTTTAAATGTGCGCCGGACCTCGGCGCCGTCGCTGCCAGCGCCATGTGACGCGGGCGCCAATCAATAGCGCGAGAATCCCGGCATAGATCAGGGGCTCGGTGATGTCCTGCTTCACTTGCCACCAGTAGTGCCAGACGCCCAAGACGGCGATGACGTACGTCGCGTTGTGAAGGGTTTGCCAACGGCGCCCCATGCGGCGACGCATGCGGTCCGTGGAGGTTGCGGCCAGTGCGGTGAGCAGGACGAGTGCGGCGAAGCCGATGGTGATAAACGGCCGCTCTACCAGGTCCTCGAGAATTGCCGGTAGCAGGGCTCCCTGGTCGAGTATCAGCCAGCTCAGGAAATGCAGCATCGCGTAAGCGAACGTGAATAGTCCGAACATGCGGCGAAAGCGAGACAGCCAGTTCCAGCCCGTGAGTCGTCGCAGCGGCGTCACGGCAAGCGTGATCATGATGAAGCGCAGCGCCCAGTTGCCAAAACGATCCTGAATTTCCTCTACGGGGTTCGCGCCAAGTCGTCCGGTCAGCTCCAGGGCATCGGTGACGACCAGTATCGCCGGGACGAGGCAGAGTAGAAAAACGAGCGGTTTCCAGATCCGTCGAACCTGTTCGAGCGTATTCACGCGAATGGCTAGAAGTTGCGGCGCAGGTCGAGGTCTTTGTAGAGATGTGCGACCTGCTCGCCATAGCCGTTAAACATCAGCGTTGGCTGCTTGGCAGCGAACAGTCCGGCACCGATACGACGCTCGCGCGCCTGGCTCCAGCGCGGATGATCGACCTCCGGGTTGACGTTAGCGTAAAAGCCGTACTCCCGCGGCTGCGCCATATTCCAGCTGGTTTCCGGGCGGCGTTGGGTAAAACGCATGCGAACAATGCCCTTGATACCCTTGAATCCGTACTTCCACGGAACCACCAGGCGTATTGGCGCGCCGTTCTGATTCGGCAGGACTTCGCCATAGAGCCCCACGGCGAGGATGCTAAGTGGATTCGTCGCTTCGGCGATCGTCAGGCCCTCGCGATAGGGCCAGTCGAGTGAGCGGCGGCGAAGGCCCGGCATGCGTGACGCGTCGTTCAGGGTCTCGAATGCGACATAGTTTGCTTTGGACGTCGGCTTGAAATGCTTAACAACGTCGGCCAGGGATATGCCGACCCAGGGAATGACCATGGACCATGCTTCGACACAGCGCATGCGATAGATTCGCTCTTCGAGATCGAAGGGCTTGACGAAATCCTCGAAGTCGAAAGTGCCCGTTTTCTCGCATTCTCCCTCCACGGCAATCGACCAGGGCCGTGGTTGGAATTCCTGCGAGTTTTCGAACGGGTCGGCCTTACCCGTGCCGAATTCGTAGTAGTTGTTATAAGTAGTTATGTCCTCATAGCTGTTTGCCGCTTCGTCGGTGCTGAAACGACTCGTGCCGACGTCAGGCAATTTTGCGCGACGCACGGCCGGGACGACGGCGCCCAGTGCCGACGCGCCCAGCAGCGAGCCGCCGATAGCCGCGCCCGCCTGCATGAAGGTTCGACGATCGAGGTAGTTCTCTTTGCTCGTAATCTCGGACGGACGAATGTCCGACGGCTTCTTTATCAACACGCAACATCTCCCAGATAAACACTCCGATACTAGGACCGGACTTTCACAGCAAATATTGCACATTTCGGCGCCCGGGGTGATTCTTGGGACTCGTGTTAACGGGAGTGCTGACGTCAAACCCCGCATCATCTCCGATCCGAGCCGGGTCCTCCTGCTGTACTACGGCGCAACGGTCGTCTTCCTGCTGCTGGACTTTTACCTGGGTTTCAACGTGCGTGTCGCGTTTCTGCAGCCGCATCCGGTGGCGCGGCTGGCCTATTACGGCGTCTGCTTCGTCTGTCTCGGCCTCATGCTCTGGCGCCCGGCGTGGACCGTCCTGATTGGCGCTTTCGAGTCGATTGTCACGCTGTCCGCGCTGATTATCAGCATGGGCATGCGGACGCTGCTGGTCTCGGACCAGGTGTTGGAGACCGGCAGTGGGCTGATCACGGCGCCTGAGATATGGAATTTCCTGATCTCTGGCGGTGTCGCCTACTTCGCCTGGGTGCGGGGTGTCAATCAGCTAAAAGGCCATAAGTTGTGATTAATTTGATCAAAAAGACGTCAAAATCCTGAAAAATGACCAATGATCTGATTGACTACGAGGGAAGGCGGATGCTCTGCCGCCGTCAGGCCAAAAAACCACGCGAAGTCATCGCCAAAACCCGTAAAATGTCGAAAATATTCCTTAAAAGTATTTAAAATCCTTTAAAATGTCGATAAATGAGGAATCCGGAAAGCACTGCGCTTGTCCTGTGCGTTTCTGCCTTTTGGCCTGATTCTGGAATAGTTACGCGAAGTTAAGCGAAATTAGCGACAATTTGTGAAAACTTCGTCGAATTGTCACTGCAATCGCCAAACTTTTCGGTCGCTCAGGGCGTCAAACAGTGATGAGGGCGCCGTTCATGCCGGGTTCAAGCCCGAGCCGCTAAGCTTGATATTGTCGCCATAGCCCCAACGTAAGCGCTTGATGAGGAGGATTGAACCGGTGGGTGAACGACTTTCCAACACAGTTCGAAGCGACGATCGAATCACGTCAGCGGCGTTATTGAGCGTCGAGGTGATTGCCGATTTCGTGTGCCCGTTCTGTTTCATCGGGAAACGACGATTCGAGGCGGCGCTGAAGGCCGTAAGAGGGCCTTCGGAAGTGAGCTGGTATCCGTTTCAGCTCAACCCCGAAATTCCCCCGGAAGGCCTGCCTTTCGATGACTACCTGACGCGCCGTTTTGGCAGCCTGGCGAACGTGCAGCCGGTGCTCGACCACCTGACGAAAGAGGGCCGGGGGGTTGGCATCGATTTTCGTTTTGACGAGATTCGACACGTTCCCAATACGCTGTCCATACACCAGCTCATGTACCTGGCCGAGACGAAGCAGCTCGATCAGTCGGCGCTTGCCGAAGATCTGCTGTCTGCGTTTTTCGAGCAGGGCCGCAACACCGGGGACAGGGAAGAGCTGATCCAAATCGCCGGCAGGCACGCCATCTCGCCCGCCGAGCTCGACGAGGCGCTCGAGACCGATGAGGTTCGCCAGATCGTCCTCAGTCGCGAACGGCAGGTGCGGGGCAGCGGCATTGCCGGGGTTCCCGGCTTTCTGCTGAACCGACGATTGCTGGTGGTTGGCGCCCAGGGCACCGAAACGTTCGTCAATGCGTTCGACCAGGCGATGTTCGGCGAGGGCAACGATGCGCTGGTATCACCGGCTCTTCATTAGCCACTCCACCATAAGGCGATTGACTTCATCCGGCTGCTCCTGCTGGCTCCAGTGGCCACAGTCCTTCAGCATGTGAATTTCCAGGTCGGGCACCAGCGGTATCATGCCGGCGATGTGTTCGGGAGCGATCAGCACGTCGTTGTCGGCACCAATAAACAGGGTGGGAATGCGTATCGTATGATCCACGCCCTGCAGTCGCTGCCAGTTGCGCGTCCAGTTTCGGTACCAGTTGATTGGCCCGGTAAAACCGCTCACCGTGAAAGCCGACGCGTAGTAGGCGCGCTCAGCGTCCGTGAGGAGTCTCTCGCCGCCATGCTCGTTCTTCGACAGTGCATTGACCAGGCTAGGCACCTTTGCTCTGGCGGGTAGCTTGTCGAAGCGTCTCCTCGTGATCTGGTTTCGCCGCATCGTAACGTCGAAGAAGCGCGCCGGGTCGCTGGCGAAGGCCCGGTCGGCTTCGTCGGAGTCCTGGAAGTGGACGATGTAGAAATCGCTGCCGTAGCGTTTCCGCCAGATCGAAACCGGATCCTCGCTCGACCTCGGATAATGCGGGATATTCAATATGACGAGACGTTCGATTCGCGCAGGCGCGAGCATCGCCATCTGCCATAGCAACAATGCGCCCCAGTCGTGGCCCACGAAGGTGGCGCTGGCGAGTCCCAGCGCATCCAGCAGGCCGTGCATGTCACCGATCAGTTCGTCGACCCGGTAATCCGATACTTGCGGTGGTACGCTGGTGTATCCGTAGCCGCGCTGATCAGGTGCAATTGCGCGAAAACCGGCGGCGGCCAGCGCGGGCAGCTGGTGGCGCCATGAGAAAGCCAGTTCGGGAAAACCGTGTAGCAGGATGACGGCAGGCCCGTCACCCTGTTCATAGACGGCCATGCGGATGCCGTTGGTGTCGACGAAGCGGGGATCGGGAAACATGCCTGGCAGTCTGACAGGATTGGCGAAAAATCCAAAAGAAAGGGACAGCGGTGACGGTGCTTGAGTATTCCGACGTGATGAAACGCGAAAGGAAGCAATAGATGCAGGACATGCGTCGGCGGCTGCTGCAACTGCGTTCTGCGCTCAAGGCGGAAGCGGAATCGGCCGAAGGATCGGCCGATATCGTCGAACTCGATCAGTCAGCGGTGGGCCGTTTGTCGCGGATGGATGCGATGCAGGCCCAGGCAATGGCCAAGGCGTCGGCGCAGCGGCGCGAGGCGGCCCTGCAGGGGATCGCCGCGGCACTCCGGCGTATCGACGACGGCGAGTATGGCGTCTGCCGTGGATGCGCAGAGCCCATCAATCAAAAGCGCCTGGACGTCGATCCGACGGTGCTGCTCTGCGTTGACTGCGCGAGTCGCTCAGAACGATAGCGGCGGCTTTCTCCAGCTTTTTCCGTGGTTTCCCTTGTGTTTTGCGGCGCTGGCAAGTAATTTCCCCGGCAAGACGCTGAAGGGGACAAACAGGCAGCCCGCTCGGGCCAAAGCGACCGGAGGATGGTGAGAGCTCCGGGCTCAAGTCTGCCGAATATCACCCCGGAGTCGCCGCCCGAAAGGACCTTCCGAGTAAGTGCGGCCGAGTGGCTCACGAGACGAGCGACGGACCCTGGCTTCTGGCCAAAGGTCCCCGAGGCGGCAGTCGATGTGAGCCGCGAAACCGGGTGGTACCGCGATGAACAGTGATCGCCCCGGGTGCAGTTGATGCGCCCGGGGCGTTTTTGTATTTGAGGATCCTATTTTGGCAGCGAACAAAGCGGTGTTTAGGGAAGTGAACGGTCGTTACAACGGTCCGGAACTCGAGAGCGAGGTTCTCGACTTCTGGCGGGCGCACGACGTCTTCGCGAAGACGCTGCAGGCAACGAAAGACGGCCCGCAATTCAGCTTCAACGAGGGGCCGCCTACCGCGAACGGCAAGCCTGGTATTCATCACGTGCTGGCGCGTAGTTTCAAGGACGTCTTTCCGCGCTACAAGACGATGCGCGGCTACCACGTGCCGCGGAAGGCGGGCTGGGATACGCACGGCCTGCCGGTGGAGCACGAGGTCGAGAAAGAGCTGGGGATTTTCGACAAGCAGGAAATCGAGGAAAAAGTCGGTATTGCCGAATTCACAAGGCGCTGTCGTGAATCCGTCATGCGCTATATCGGCGACTGGGAGAAGATGACCGAGCGCATGGGTTTCTGGGTCAACCTGGACGAAGCCTACTACACCCTCAACAACAGCTATATCGAATCCGTCTGGAACCTGCTGTCGAAGATCTGGGACAAGGATCTCATCTACCGGGGTTACAAAGTCGTTCCCTACGATCCCCGCATCGGGGCGACGCTGTCTTCGCATGAGCTGGCGCTCGGCTACAAGGAGGTCGACGATCCGTCGATCACGGTACGCTTCAAGCTCGCCGACGAAGACGACAGCTACTTCCTGGTCTGGACAACCACCCCCTGGACCTTGCCGTCGAACCTGGCACTGGCCGTCGGCGAAGACATCGACTACAGCTACTGCGAGTCGCATGGCCAGACGCTGATCGTTGCGGAGGCGTTACGTGAAGCGGTGTTCCGGGACGTCGAGCACGAAGTCGTCAACACGGTGAAAGGCGCTGAACTCGTCGGCACGCGCTACGAGCAGATGTTCGACTACCTCGAATGCGATGCGCCGAACGCATTCACCGTCCTCGCGGCGGATTTCGTCAGCACCGAGGATGGCACCGGTATCGTGCACACGGCGCCCGCCTATGGCGTTGACGATCTTGCGCTTGGACAGGCGTACGAGCTGCCCGTCGTTCACGGGGTCGGTCTCGACGGACATTTCGTCGAAGCAGTCGAGCCGGTCGCGGGCCTGTTCTTCAAGGATGCAGACAAGATACTCATCCGCCTGCTGAAAGAGCGCGGCATCATGTTCCGCTCCGAGCGATACACTCACAACTATCCGTTCGGTTGGCGCACGGGCGATCCGATTCTGTACTACGCGAAAAACGCCTGGTACATACGCACCTCGCAGTTCCGCGATCGCATGGCGGAACTCAACAAGACGATCAACTGGGTGCCTGAGCACATACGCGACGGGCGCTTCGGCAACTGGCTGGAGAACAACGTGGACTGGGCGCTGTCTCGGGAGCGCTTCTGGGGGACGCCGCTGCCGGTCTGGACCGATGGCGACGACAACTACCTGTGCGTCGGATCCGTGGCCGAACTGGAATCGCTGACCGGCCGGGAACTCGGGGAACTCGACCTGCATCGACCCGCTGTCGACGAGATCAGTTTCCAGAAAGACGGCAAGACCTGGCAGCGGGTTCCCGAAGTCATCGACTGCTGGTTCGACTCGGGCGCGATGTCCTACGCCCAGTGGCATTACCCGTTCGAAAACCAGGACAAGTTCGACAAGCATTTTCCCGCCGACTACATTTGCGAGGCCATTGACCAGACGCGCGGCTGGTTTTACACGCTGCACGCGATCGCTACGCTGGTTTCGGACAGCGTGGCGTTCAGGAACTGTATATGCCTGAATCTCATTGTCGACAAAGACGGCAAGAAGATGTCGAAATCAGTGGGCAATATCATCGATCCCTATGACGTCTTCGACACTGTCGGGGCTGACGCGCTGCGCTGGTATTTCCTGGCCCGGCTTTCGCCCGATGCGCCCAAGCGAGTCTCCGTTGACATCGTTGCCGATGTTGCCAGCTCCTTCATCAACACGTTCTGGAACACCTACAGCTTTTTCGTGCTTTATGCGCGACTCGACGAGGTCGATCTCGGTCGGGACATCCCGGTCGACAAACGGCCGGAAATCGACCGCTGGGCGCTCGCGCTGTTGCACAAGACGATTACGACGGTTACGGCGTCTCTCGATCACTACGATGCCAGGACGGCGGGCGAAGCGATCGAGGCGTTCGTCGATCAGCTTAGCAACTGGTATGTCCGACGTAACCGGCGGCGTTTCTGGAAGTCCTCCGATCCGGAAGATACCCAGGCTGCCTACCTGACCCTTTACGAATGTCTCAAGGGGGTCCATGAGCTGATGGCGCCATTCGTGCCCTTCCTGGCCGAGAATGTCTATCAGAACCTGGTGCGCAGCGTTGACAAAGACGCGCCCGTCTCCGTGCACATGGGCAACTGGCCGGACGCCGACCCGTCCTGGAAGAACGACGCCCTGTTGTTCGATATCGATGTCGTGCAAAAGGTCGTCGGTCTCGCCCGTGCGGCACGCGGCCAGTCCGGTGTCAGGACGCGGCAGCCCTTGTCGAGACTGCTGGTGCGTGCGCCGGACGACGCCTCCGCGCGCGCGCTTGGCAGCCACCAGGATCAGATACTCGAGGAGCTGAACGTGAAGTCGATCGAGTTTATCGCACGGGATGCCGGCCTGGTCAGCTATCGCATCAAGCCGAATCTGCCGCGTATCGGCAAGCGCTACGGCAAGCTGATCCCGGTCATCCGAAAGGCGCTCGAGCAGGCCGATGGCGCGACCATTGCCGCGGCGTCGGCGAACGGCGAGTCATTCGACCTGGCGGCTGGCGACGAGACCATTACGCTGGAAGCAGACGATGTGCTGATCGAGACCAGCTCGGCGGAAGGATACGCCTGCGGCGAAGATGCCGGCTTCCTGACGGCGCTCGATACCACGCTGACCGACGAACTCATCAGCGAGGGTCTTGCCCGCGAGATTGTCCGCTCCGTCCAGGATGCCCGAAAGCAGGCCGGACTCGAGGTATCCGATCGCATTACGCTGGGCCTGTCCGGCTCCGCGGGGGTTGAAACGGCACTGGCGACCCACAGGGACTACGTCATGAATGAGACCCTCGCGACGAATTGGCAGGTCGGGCAGAAAAAGCCGCTTTACGTCGGCGACCGACGACTCGGCGAGGAGCACTGGCAGATCGAAATCTCGAAATAGCGACAGTTGGCGAACTCTACTTGCGTGCGATTCGAAAACTCTGCTATAAGAAAGCTGCGCAACATTCTGAAAGATCAGGAGCCGAATGGACTTGCCAGGCCTTGCAGGGGCCGAACGGGCTACAGGAGGTGGCCAGCTCCAAGAACAAGAAAAGCGTAAACAATCCGCCGGGAGGACACGGGCGGCTAATACTACGAAACGCTGGAGTCGCAATGACGAACCACGTCGAACGCTTCTACGCGGCACTTACCGTGCTCGCCGGTCATGGCCATATAAAACAACGACTTATCAAAGCTTACGAAGAGCACCTCGATGGAATCGATGAGGATGAGCTACCGATCGCCATGAAGCAGGCGTTCGTCGATCTGCGCCAGTCCATGCATCAGGTCGCTCCGTTGCGCGGCGAGAGTGCGATTTGCGCATCGGTCCGCAAGATGTCGCCGGAGGATGCGACAGAGTGTGCGGCACATGTCGTGGCGCTCTTTAGTGAGCTGTCGAGACTCGGCGACGACGAGAACCCGGTGGCAATACAACTGGGCGACGGCGAGACGCCGCGCGTTCCGCCATTCCTGATCAAGTCGGTTTGACCGGATAATACACGTAGGTCAGCAGTTCATCCTCGGGGACCTCGGCCGGATCACTGACATAGGATTCCCATGCGGCGCCATTGCGCTCGATGCCGTATGCAGCAAGGTAGGCTGAAATCTTGCGGTGGGTATCCGCCAGGCCGCGATAGGAGCCTGCGTGCCTGACGCGAACGACCGGGCCTTCATAGGTTTTTCCCAGCGCAACACCGTGACCGCTGCTGCCGACCGGCCCCGATGCGCCCCGCACTGGAATCGCCGCGTCAAAAACCAGCTCCGCGCCGCTGAATCTTCGCGTTATCGACAGTGGGGCGCCGGCAACTTCCAGTCCGGTTTCGTCAATGAACTTCAAAACCTGGAAATAGGCTTCGCCCATCGCCTCGGACATGGCGGCTGAATCGCGTCGTGAACTCGTCGACACATAGGCGATGTCCATGGCCTTGACCGCAATTTGTTCGATCGCAAGGTCACTGAAATCTGCGGCCGGCAGGCTTTCTGCCAGCGCCTTGAGGTTTCTCAGGCCTTTTTCGTAGTCACGCGCGACTATGCTGCCGAGCATCCATGCGAAATAACGGCCAACGAAGTTCATGCCGTGGTCCGCCTCGAAGTCCCAGGTAACGATGGTCGTACCGCTACCGGGGGCAAGCGTGAAGTGCGCCTTTGCCTCGCCGGGCTCACCGGGATTGATGCGCATGCCGATGCGCTCGAACGGCTTGCTTTCAACGATGGTTTGCGTGCCGCTGCCGACGATGGCGCCTTCCCAAGTCATGGTGGCGCCAACGCCTCTCGGGTCGCCGGAATACCGGATTCGCACATTCGGGTCGGTTTCGAGCAGCGGCGCCCACAGCGAGTAACGACGAAAATCGTTGAGCTGGGCGAATACGGTAGCCGGGTGCGCATCGATCTCCGTCGACACCGCAACGCGGTGGGTGCGCGGCAACGAATAGCCAATAATCACGAGCAGAGCGACAAAAGCAATTACGGCGTAGAGCAGTTTCTGCACGTTTCCATTTCCGGAGGCAGCAAAGAGTGGACGGAATTATTCCACAGTTGCTCATCCTTCGGCACAATGTGGCGATGAGTGACTCCATCAATCCCGATCTGCCGATCGGAATCTTCGACTCGGGGGTAGGCGGCCTGACGGTCCTTAAGGCGATTCGATCCGAATTGCCGGGGGAAAATCTCGTTTACCTCGGCGACACCGCACGCTTGCCCTACGGGACCAAGAGTCCACTGTCGATTGCCAGGTACGCCACGCAGGCGGCGGCGCAGTTGAAAGAGCGGGGCATCAAGCTTCTCGTGGTTGCCTGCAACACGGCATCGGCGGTGGCGCTCGAGGCCTTGCGCGAGCAGATGCGACCGCTGACCGTGATAGGCGTGGTAGAGCCCGGCGCGCAGGCTGCGGTCGCGGCACGCCCCGGCGGAGCCCACCTCGTTCTCGCAACCGAGGCGACCGTGCGCCTCGGCGCCTACCGCAAGGCGGTCGAGGCTATCGACCCGGATGCAAGAGTCCGTGAAAGCGCCTGCGAACTGCTGGTTGCGCTTGCCGAGGAGGGCTGGACGGACGGCAGCATCGCAAACGCGATCGTCGAGCGCTATCTGCATGCCGCCGCTGACAGTACCTTTCGTGCCGACACGATTATCCTCGGGTGCACGCACTTCCCCCTGCTCAAGGACGCCATCCAGGCGGTGGCGACCGAAGAGGTATTGATCGTGGACTCGGCGAGCACCACCGCGGCGGTGGTCGCGCGCGCGCTGCTATCTGCCGGGCTTCGCGCAAAGAGACGAGAGGCAGGAACAACGAGGTTCCTTGCCACCGATGGTGCGACCCGCTTCGCGCGCGTCGGTGGCCAGTTTCTCGGGCAGCCGCTGCATCACAGCGATGTCGAGATCGTAGACCTGTAGCCGGTCGGCCCGATCGTCAGGCCTGTGCAATAATGCAGGATCAGCCTTTCAGGGGGAAACCGTGAATCCTCAATTTGCCACGCGCTTTTCGGGCGCACTCATTCTGTGCGCGTTGCTTCTGTCCTGCGGTGCCGAGGCGCCACCGGAGACGATCATTCAGCCGCAGCAGACGGTAGCGCCACGTCCTGAGATCTATGCGGACTTCACGCTGACGGCTGATCTTGGCAGTCTCAGTGCCGAGCAGATCCAGATGATTCGCATCCTCATCGATGCAGCGAAGATCATGGATGATCTGTTCTGGCGGCAGAGCTATGGCGAGGGATACCAGGAATGGCTCAACGCCATTCAGGATGACACCACGCGCCGCTTCGCGGAGCTGAACTACGGCCCGTGGGATCGGCTCGACGACGACAAGCCCTTCATGGACGGCGCGGGCCCGAAACCGCTGGGCGCACGCTTTTATCCGGAGGACATGAGCAAAGAAGAGTTTGACGAGGCCTATCTGCCGGGCAAGAAAGGGCTGTACTCACTCGTGCGCCGCGACGAGGCCGGCGGGCTGATTCTCGTGCCCTATCACGTCGCCTACGCAGAAGAACTGAGCGAGGCTGCCGGCCTGCTTCGGGAGGCCGCAAAGCTGTCAAGAAGCGCGGATTTCGCGACCTACCTGAAGCTGCGTGCCGCCGCGCTTATCAGCGACGAGTTTCAGATCAGCGACCGATACTGGATGGATGTCAAGGATAACGAAATCGACCTCGTCATCGGTCCCATCGAAACCTACGAGGATCGCCTGTTCGGCTATCGCGCTGCCTATGAGGCCTACGTGCTGATCAAGGATCTGGAATGGAGCGATCGACTGAGCCGCTTCGCCGCTTTCCTGCCTGATCTCCAGGCCGGTCTGCCGGTAGCTGACGAGTACAAGTGGGAAACGCCGGGAACCGATTCGGATCTGAATGCCTATGACGTCGTCTATTACGCGGGACACAGCAACGCGGGCTCGAAGACCATCGCGATCAATCTTCCCAACGACGAGGAGGTTCAGCTCGACAAGGGCACGCGTCGACTGCAGCTAAAAAACGCGATGCGGGCCAAGTTCGAGAAGATTCTCGAGCCCATTGCGGACCACTTGATCGACGAAACGCAGCGCAAACACATCACCTTCGACGCCTTTTTCGCCAACACCATGTTCCACGAGGTTGCGCACGGTCTGGGCATAAAGAACACGATTGACGGCAAAGGCACCGTGCGCGAGGCGATGCTCGATCTCGCGTCCAGCATGGAGGAGGGCAAGGCAGACATCCTTGGCCTGTACATGATTACGGAACTGCACAAAGCCGGCGAGCTCGGTGATGTCGACCTGCGCGACTACTACACGACATTCATGACCAGCGTGTTCCGTTCCATCCGCTTCGGCGCCAGCAGTGCGCACGGCAAGGCGAATATGGTTCGTTTCAATTATTTCCTCGACGAGGGCGCGTTTGTACGCGATCCCGAGAGCGGGCGATACCGGGTCGATTATGCACGGATGGAAACGGCAATGACCGGCCTGTCACGCTTGTTGCTGACGCTGCAGGGCGACGGCGACTACGAGGGTGCCGCCGGGCTGACGCGCGACAAGGGGAATATTTCGGCGCAGCTGCAATCCGATCTGGACCGGCTTACCAGTGCACGGATACCGGTAGATATTACGTTTCGGCAGGGCGTAGTCGCCCTGGGCATCCAATAAAACGAGCTGGTCGAGTATTACAATGAAATCAAAAGCACTCATCCTGGTTATCGCGGTATTGACGCTGGCAGCCTGCGGCGAAAAACCGCAACAGACGGTATCGACAGAGCTTGCGAAGCAGCCCTGGGCAGCGTTCGCGGCGACCACGATCGACGAGTATTACCGGCAAAATCCCGAAGCCGCCGTGTATGTCGGGCTGCATGAATACGATGGCGAGATGAGCGATGTCAGCCTTGCTGCCGCCGAGGACTATGCAAGCTGGATCGATACGACCATTGCAGAGGCCGAATCGTACCGGGATCTCACCGGTATGCAGGCCTTCGAGCGCGACTACCTGGTCAACGCGTTGCGAGGCGATCGCTTCTGGATTCGCGAATCCGGATTCCTCACCAATAACCCCGTCGTCTACGCATTTAATATCGGTCTCGATGTCTATGTCGATCGCGACTATGCGCCCCTCGATCAGCGCATCGTTGCCTACACGAAATACGCGTCGCAGATTCCAACTGCGCTGAGAAAAATGCGCGAAAACCTGGAGCCGCCGCTACCGGCGCCCTACGTCGAAACCGCGCACGGTATATTCGCCGGCCTGTCCGACTACATGGAAAATACCGTGCCTGGCCTGTTTTCGGCCGTCGAGGATGAGCAGCTGCAGCGCCAGTTCGCGGCCGTGAATTCGGTGGCCGCGAAAGCGGCGCGAGATGCAGCAGACTGGCTAGACCGGCAGAAGGCGACGGCGACCGACGACTTCGCCCTGGGCGAGAAGACCTTTCTGCAGATGCTCAGTGCCACCGAGGGCGTGGATATAACACTCGCCGAACTCAAGGCCGCCGGCGAACTGAACCTTAAACAGAATCTGGAACTGTTGCACGAAGCCTGTGCCGAATTCGCGCCCGGCGAGAGCACCGAGGACTGCGTGCTGAAGGTGCAGAACCGCAAACCGGCACAAGGCGCTGTTGCCGGCGCCGCACGCCAGCTTCCGGACCTGCGCAAGTTCGTCGAGGACAACAGCCTGGTGAGCATACCCGGCAGCGAAGAGGCCCTGGTAGCCGAGGCGCCGCCGCACAGGCGCTGGAATTTCGCCTACATAGAGATTCCCGGGCCTTTCGAATCCGGCCTGCCGTCCGTTTACTATATTGCGCCACCGGATCCGAACTGGTCTGAAGAAGACCAGTTCGCCTACATACCGGGTGAGAAAGACCTGCTCGCGACATCGGTGCACGAAGTCTGGCCCGGACACTTTCTGCAGTTTCTGCATGCAAACCGGGCCGAAAACAACGTGGGTCAGCATTTCGGTACCTACACCTTCGTCGAAGGCTGGGCTCACTACACCGAGCAGATGATGGTCGATGCCGGCCTCGACGACGGCGATCCCGAGACCCGCATCGGTCAGTTGCTGAATGCCCTGCTTCGAAATGTCCGCTACCTGTCGGCCATCGGGCTGCACACCGGCGGAATGACCGTTGAAGAGAGCCAGGCGATGTTCGAGGAGAAAGCCTTCCAGGACTTTGGCAATGCGAGCCAGCAGGCCTTTCGTGGTACCTACGATCCCGGCTACCTGAACTACACGCTGGGCAAGCTCATGATCAACAAGCTGCGCGACGACTGGACAGCCGGGCGCGGCGGCCGCGAGGCCTGGGGCCGGTTTCACGACGAGTTCCTGAGCTACGGATCGCCACCGATACCGCTGCTACGCCGGCAGATGCTGGGTGATGACTATGACCCGGATGCAGCGCTGCTGCCCAGATAGTCGATTCGTCAGGAAGACGGGCGGCCGACGCAAGGTATTGTCGCCTGACGGCCAGCGTCTCGCGTCCTTAGTCGCCGTCAAATACGGCGTCGGCGGGAATCGACGATCAAAGATTGCGCTTGTCGACGCGCGGCAGCGCTTTGCCAAACAAGGTCGTCAGGTACAGGGAACGCCTGGTCTCAACAACGCCCGTCAGCGTTGGAAACCTTGCCTGCGGGTCGTGCAGGTTCATCAGCACCTCCCCGTCGCCGTTGAAAGCGATGACGTGCGACGATGGAAGTGCTTTCGGCCGGGCGGACGCCGGTAGCCGTTGCACGACCTTGCGAATGAAGGGCTCGTCGGAAATCCGGTCCAGCAAGGTGTTGCGCGGCGCCGCAAGGCCCAGCCAGAAGCGGCCTTGCAGGCCCCTCTTGAGGTTGTCCGGGAATCCCGGCAGGTTCTCGAGCAGGACTTCCGTGATTCCCTGGTTTTCGCCCGCCAGCCAGTATTTCAATACACGATAGTGACCGGTCTCGCTCACAAGCAGGAAACTGCCATCCTCGCTGACGGCAACGCCGTTCGCGAAATTGAGTTGATCGAGAAGAACCTCGACATTGCCGCTCGCCGGGTCAAACGCGAAAACCCGTCCATGCCCGCCATGCTCCATCAGGTCAAGGAGACTCGCCTCGTAGGTGCCGTTCGACGACTCGGCGCCAAACTTGCTGCTCGACTCACTGAAGTAAATGATCCCGTCAGGACCCACGGCGAGGTTGTTGGTGTAGATCAGAGGCTTGCCATCGACTTCATCGAGTAAAGTCGTTACAGAACCGTTGCGGTCTATATGCTGTAAGCCCAGGAACGCGTTGGCGATGACGAGGGAGCCGTCGGGCAGCGCCTCTATCCCGAGTGGCCTGCCGCCAGGAAACGAAAACGAGTTAACGCGGCCATTTCGCAGCTGAATAACGTGGCCGCTTAGCGTCGTCGCGTAGATGGCGCCGTCAATTCCAACCGTGGCATCTTCCGGCCCTTCGAACGCCTGAAGATCGACGGGAAAAGCGGCCTGCAGCAAATCATTCAGTTCGTAAGGGTCTACCAGGCCGCGGTCGATCGGCGCATTCCAGCTGACGGGCTGGATCGGCACCGGCCAGAGCAGCAGGTAAAGCACGGCAAGGCCGAGCAGGAATCCGGTCGTTGCAAGCCCGTATCTCATCGCCCTCGCTGGCTGTCTAGCGTTTGGCGTCGATGATTCGCAGGAACTCCGATCGCGTTCTTGCGTCCTTGCGAAACGTGCCGACCATTTGACTGGTTACCATCGAAACGTCCGATTTGTGCACGCCTCGAGTCGTCATGCACTGATGCGCCGCTTCGATAACGACCGCGACGCCCTTGGGCTGCAAGACATCCTGAATACAATTTGCGATCTGCGCCGTCATCTTCTCCTGCACCTGGAATCGCCGCGCAAAGGCCTCGACGACGCGCGCCAGTTTGCTGATACCGACAACCTTGTTACTGGGCAGATAACCAACATGCGCTTTGCCGATGATCGGCGCCATGTGGTGTTCACAATGTGATTCGAATTCGATATCGCGCAGCACAATCATCTCGTCGTAGCCTTCGACCTCTTCGAAAGTGCGCTTGAGATAGTCAACCGGGTTGCTTTTGTATCCGCTAAACCAGTCTTCATAGGCCTTGGCCACCCGCTTCGGCGTATCGAGGAGACCCTCGCGGCGCGTATCCTCTCCGGCCCAGAGCAGCAGCGTTCGCACCGCCTCTTCGGCCTGCTTTCGGCTTGGTTTGCGCGGCTTCGCTTGCTTCTTATTGCTGGTTGCCAATGCTGCTTCCTCGTCGATGAACGTTGTCGTCGCCTACGCTGACTTCTTGTCGGGGTTGAGGCCAACCGGGCAACTCACGCCCGTCCCGCCGAGACCACAATAGCCGCCAGGATTTTTCGCAAGGTATTGCTGATGGTAGTCTTCGGCGAAATAGTACGTATCGAGCGGCAGTACTTCGGTCGTAATCGTGCCGAGCCCCGCCTTGCTCAACGCGTGCTGATAAGCATCAAGTGAGCGGCGCGCTTCGGCTTGCTGGGCGTCATCCAGCGTGAAGATCGCTGAACGGTACTGCGTGCCAATGTCGTTGCCCTGCCGCATGCCCTGGGTTGGGTCGTGACTTTCCCAGAATCGCGTCAATAATTCGGCGTAGCTGATTTCGGCAGGATCGAAAATCACACGCACGGCTTCCGTGTGTCCTGTATTGCCGGAACAGACTTCCTGGTACGTGGGGTTCGGGGTGATACCGCCGGCATAGCCGACCGACGTGACGAACACGCCGCCCAGTTGCCAGAAGGCGCGCTCGGCGCCCCAGAAACACCCCAGCGCGAAAACGGCCTCGCGCAGGTGCCCGGGAAACGGGCCGCGCAGCGGCGAGCCGTTGACGAAGTGATGTTCCGGCACCGATACGGGCGTCTGACGGCCCGGTAATGCCTCGCTCCTGGCCGGCAGGGTCAGTTTCTTCATCGTCATATGGTTCTTCAGGTTTCTGTTGCTTGACTTGACGGTTCTTC
>JBFELT010000014.1:0-30772 GCA_041552015.1 Woeseiaceae bacterium | reverse complement strand
TTCCCAAAGCCAGATATCATTGGCCGCCATCTGCGAGGGGTTGCAATCGACGTTACCCAGCACGCAGTTGTTATCGCCGCCGACACCCTCGTATTCGACGGCGCCCAGGGGGTTTGCACGGATGCGGTCGGCCACGTCGCTTGCGATGGTCACCGCGTGGTGTCGGAACGTGGAGGTGCGTCCTGCCTTCATGCCCTCTACGTAGAGTCCGGCTATTCCCAGCATGCCAACTGACATGATGACCAGGGCGATCAGCACCTCGACCAGCGAAAAGCCGGCCCGGGTTCGAATCGTGGGGAAATGTCTGTTCTTTCGTGTCATTGCTTTTGTCCTAAGCGTTTGTGCGACGGGTCAGCCGGCACTACGGGCAGGTTAGGTTGTTGTCATCCAGTACGTCCTGGATCATGTCTATGTCGCGCTGGATGGTTGCGCGTCCCAGCGGCGTGGCCACGAACAGGCGCGCGGCGGAATTGCCGCCCGCGGCCGTTACGTTGCCGCGGTCATCGCACATGACAACCTGGGAAACGGGAGCATTGCCAAGCACGTCGCCTCGACCGAGCCCGGTTCCGGCGAAGCCAAAGAACTTGGCGTCATTGATGAAATGCATCGTGACATCATCCGGCAAAGCCGGAACCTTGCGAAGTATGGTGTCGCCAGCGTCAGTGGTAATGTCGCCGTCCTGGTCCAGGAACACGATGTAGCCGTCTTTCCAGTCGCCGCTGCAGGTCGGCGCCGCGCTCATCGAGTCGGCGCTTGCGCAGATCGTGATAAACGTCTTCGCCCGCGACGCTTCGCTGCGCGCGAAGTGGAACGCCGCATGGAAATCGTTGGCAGTACCGGTCATGCGGCTGTTCTGGCTATAGGCAATCATGTTGGGGATGCCTATTGCCGAAACCACGGCGATGATTGCAACGGTAATCATCAATTCGTAGAGCGTAAAGCCCTTCAGGGATGTCTTGTTCATGGCGGCCACTATAAAGAGCGGCCGCGGACGTTGTGCAACTATCCGACAAGCGGGCCGGTGAGACCGACAAACGGTCGATTTCTCCTGGATGCATTTAACCTAATCCGCGCAGCTGTAGGGCTTACCGGCGGGGGTTGATAAGGCGACTCTCGGCCGCCCCGTGTAGCTGACAACCAGGCCTTTGGGTGCGATGCGATCAGCCGCGTCGCAAACCACGAGAGTGCCGTTGGTTGCGTGCAGGAAAGTGGCGCGTAGCGTGAAGGCGAGTCGGTTTGACCTGATGTGTACCGCCCCGTTCACCTGGTGGCGAAGGAGGACGGGTTCGCCCGGATCAACCTGCGGTGGGGAGTCCCGATCTGCGTTTTCGAACATGAGCCAGCCGCCGGACCAGTCCTTGCTGGGCAGACACTGCGAGCCGTCCTGAGTCGGGCAGACTGACACCACCTTGCGGCGCATGATCGACTCCTTGCGCGCCAGGTGAATGGCGTGGAACAGGGCATTCACCTCGACAAGCTGGCGCTGCCGCGCCAGCAGTGATCCGAAAGACGGTATACCGATCGTCAGCAGCACGGCGATCAGCGCAGTTGTGAATAACAGTTCGTAGAGCGAGTAGCCGCGCGGCGGACGACGCATAGTGGACCTCCCTGTCCCGAACGGATTGTCTCGTACTCCAGGGGCGCCCGGCATCGTCTGAAAGTCGGCAGAGTTCTCAGAAAGGCCTTCTTCGGCCTGACGCGACGGCCACCGGGCGTGATATCCTGAGCGCCAGTTCCGGATTCAAAGGACGTACAGCATGGCGCGCTCCGATATCCTCGAGAAATTCGACCGCTACGGCATTACGCCGACCCCGCAACGCCTCAGGATCGCAGAGATCCTGCTCGCGAAACCGCAGCACCTGTCAGCCGAGCAGATCCTCGACCGGCTGCGCGTCTCCGGCGGGGCGGTGTCCAAGGCGACCGTCTATAACACCCTGAATTTGTTTGGGGAACGCGGTCTGGTGAGGGAGATCAGCGTGGACCCAGAGAGGCGCTATTACGATTCCTCGAATTCTCCGCACCATCACTTTTATAACGTCGACACCTGCGAATTGACCGACATCGACCAGCACGATGTGCGTTTCAGCGCGTTGCCGGACTTGCCGGAGGGCACGGAAAGCGAGTCTGTCGAGGTTTTCATCAAGGTCCGCAGCCGGCGCGATTAATTGGCGAGAGCCCTTTTCGCACCGTCCCCGCGAGGCTATACTTCGCGCCGCTTATCTGTGCCGGATTAGCTCAGTCGGTAGAGCACATCATTCGTAATGATGGGGTCAGGTGTTCGAATCACCTATCCGGCACCATTTTTCCAAGAAAGACCCGCTTGGCTGGGAATCTTGCTTTTTTTGGGCCCCGCTCAGGCTTTCCGCCTGCATCGCGTCAAACCAACGCGTGCCGGCCCGCGGCCCAGCGATGCGAGTACTTCCCGCGCCCGGCCAGGGATGAGTTAGGGCATCATCAGGCTTGCAGACAAGGGGGGGGGAGCTCATGGCGACAGACGGCGCGGCAATATCGGTCAGCGTGCACGGGCGGCGCTACGACGTCGATGCCCTGCGTGTCTTCGCCTTCGGTCTCCTGATTCTGTACCACGTCGGCATGTTCTACGTCGCCGACTGGGGCTGGCACGTCAAGTCGAGCTACCAGGCGGCGTGGTTGCAGCCACTGATGATGCTGACCAACCAGTGGCGCATGCCGCTCATCTTCCTGATTTCAGGGCTTGCCGTGAGTTTCATCTGGGGGAAATACCCGACCGGTCAGTTTGCGGCCAGGCGCGCGAAACGCCTGCTGATCCCGCTGCTGTTCGGCATGGCGTTCATTGTTTCGCCGCAATGCTACTACGAGGCACTGAACAAAGGCCTGATCGAACCCGGTTTTCTGCGGTTCATGGGACAGTACCTGACGTTTCAGGATTTTCCGGGCGAGGCCTGGGGCGGCGAGGAACAAATCGTCTGGACGTGGAATCATCTCTGGTATCTGCCCTACCTTTTTTTCTACACCCTGCTGTTGATTCCGGTAGCCGCATTCATCGACGGCCCGGGCCATGGAATCAGGCAGAAGTTCCAGGCGCTTCGCGGCATCTGGATCGTGCTCATACCGGTTATGCCGTTAATGGTGTACTACAACGTCGTGTTTCCGTATTTCCAGGGGGTCACGCATGCGTTCTTCGACGACTGGTACGCACATGCCATGTATTTCACGTTTTTCCTGTACGGTTTTCTCATTGGCCGCAATGAGGGTTGCTGGCAGGAATTAACCCGACTTCGCAAAGTCACGCTGGCGCTCGCCGTCGTCTTCTTCGGTATCTACATGGTCAGCGGTGATTTTCTGCCCGACGAGACCGCCTACTGGCAAAACCAGTTGAGCGGCCTGATCACCTATCTCAATCGCTGGCTCTGGATCGTTGCCGTCCTGGGTTGGGGCCACCACCTGTTGAACAAGCCCATGAAATGGTTGCCGTACGCAACCGAGGCCGTTTACCCGTGGTACATATTGCACCAGACCATCATCGTGGTGGTTGGCTACAATCTGTCGGTTCTGCAACTCGGACCGATCGCTGAGCCCGCGTTGGTGCTTATCGCCACGATCGGCGGGTGCTTCGTGTTGCATGAGTTTGTCATTCGCAGGATCCGCTTTCTGCGGCCGCTGTTCGGACTGAAATGAGGGGCCACGAACCTGGCTGCGTGGGCAGATTCTTGTTCGTCGTCGGGATTGTTGCCTGGCAGTATCGCAGGTACTGAGGGAAAGGCTGCCTTGCCTGGTGTGCTTACGGGCGATGCCCTGGCGGCTTTCGCCGTGAATCGCTTCAAGTACGTATAAGACGCAGGCGCTGCCGATACGGCCCAATTTTCGCCAACAAGGCGTAAACTGGAATCGCAAGGCGGTGTTGCGATGCGCGACAAAAATCGTTCGTTTTCGTCCGGTTCCTTTACCTGAATGCTACGCCGCCGAAGGCTCGAGGACATATTCGCGATCGAGGACGAGTTTGCTACCAGCCTCACGGAGTCGTTGCTGCATACGTTGACGCCGATCAAGAAAACGCCAACCCGCGAAGTGCATGCGTGTGAATTCTAAATCTACGGCCGGCAATTTCTTCATCGCCTTGGTTACTTCGCTTTGGAGTTCGCGCAACAAACGCTTCGACCGGCAATCGAGGAAGAATGGATGCGACGAGGCGCTGGACTGCCTCGAACGCGCCGTCGAAAAAGGAACCGTCAGCGCAGACTGGATCAGGAACGATGCTGATCTCGTGAGCCTGCGTTCGGCCCCGCGCCATGCGAGATCGCTGGAAAAGGTCGGCACCTGAAAGCCTGTCTTGCTCGGGTCTGGTATATTAAATATTAGTAAACTATAATTAAGTATATTCTAATGTATAGCCGTCGAGCCAGGCGGCTTTCTTCGTAGGGATACTGAATTGAATCAATTACTTAAACAACTTTTCTCCGTGTTGACCCCGGCCCTGGTTCTGGCCACACAACCGGTAGTGGCGGAGGATCTGCGCCAGGCATGGGACGAAGCCCTGGAAAACGACCCGATGATCAGTGCCTCCCTGCGCCAGGTGTCTGCGGCAGGCGCGGAGCTGCTCGCGGCGAAAGCGGCGCGATTGCCGGCTGTGACAGCGGGCGCCGGAATAACGCAGTTTGACGAAGCGCCCGCGTTCGATTTCAGCGGCGCCGGGGTGCCGGCGATATTGCCGCTGTTCGGCGGTGAGTCAATGAAAATGGCGGACGCTCGCGTCACAGTGCCGCTCTATACCGGCGGCCAGGTCAGTAGCGCCGTAAGTGCTGCGGAAGCCGGGGTCAGTGTCCGCCGGTCGCAGTCGACGTCGACTATTCAGGACATCAAGCTTGCCGTTGCCGGCCACTACATTGATGTGCTGCGCGCGCAAAGTGCACTGGACGTCGCCGATAGCAACGTCAAGAGTCTCGCGGCACATGTCCGTGACGTCGATGACATGTTCAAGTCCGGTGCAATCGCGCGCAACGATTACCTGGCAGCGGCCGTAACCCTGGCGGACGCAGAGCAGCGTCGCCTGCAGGCCCGCAATCGTCTCGATCTTGCAACCGCGGCCTACAACAGGTCACTGAGTCGGCCGCTCGATGCGCCCGTCACCCTGGACAGCGAGCTCCCGGGCATCGATGCCGACCTGGATCTCACGTCGCTCATCGCGCTGACCGACATGGCGCTGCTGCACCGCGATGAACTCGAGGGCTTGCATGCGGCAGCCGAGGCCTATCGCTACCAGGCGCGTTCCGCCCGGGCCAGCGCACGCCCTCAGCTGGGCCTGACGGGCGCTTACGTGGCCCTGCAGAACGAATTCCTTAACCGTGATGAATTCTGGATGGTGGGCGTAGGTGTGCAATGGAATCTGTTCGACGGTGGACAGGCGCGCAAGAAGGCGGACTCCTTTTCGTTCAGGGCAGAGGCCATGCAGCTGGAACGAATTAACCTGCGATCGATGATCGAGCTGCAGGTGAGGCAGGCCTGGCTGCGGCTGAACGACACGGCAGAGCGCAAGCGCCTCACCGAACGTGCGGTGGAACAGGCGGAGGAAAACCTGAGGGTTGTGCGGGATCGCTACCGGAATGGCGAAGGCACGAATACGGAGGTACTCGATGCAGAGGTGTTGCGAAGCCTGAGCCGCAACAATTACGACAATGCAGACTACGACGCCAAGCTGGCGTTGTACGAACTCGCCAGAGGAGTAGGGCGATTATGAGAATACGGGAAGCCATCTCAATGCTATCCGTCAGCTTCGTGCTGACGACGTCCATGGCGGCGACTGCACAGGAATCGGTTCCATTCGAGACCTTCCGTGTTGCCTACGAAGTCGCGCCGCGCGAGCGCGTCTGGGACGGCCGAATCGAAGCCGTCAACCAGGCCACGGTATCGGCGCAGACGTCGGGCCGCATCGCCGAGCTGCCTTTTGACGTGAACGACTTCGTGGACGCGGGAGAAGTCATCATGCGTTTTACGGATACGGAGCAGCGTTCGGCCGTCAGGCGCGCACAGGCAGCGCTCGAAGAAAGCCGTGCCCGACTTGCCGAAGCAGCGCAGGAGTTTGAGCGGGTCTCGAGCATGTTCGAGAACGGTACCGTGTCCAGGGCGCGATACGACCAGGCGCGGGCCAATCGCGACGCCGCGCAGGCGCGCCTGAACGCCGCTCGCTCAGGCGTGGATACGGCCAATGAGCAGCTGGAGTACACCGTGGTGCGGGCCCCGTACGCGGGCATCGTCGCCAAGCGACACGTCGAGCTCGGCGAACTGGTCTCGCCGGGCCAGCCGCTGATCACGGGCCTGTCGCTGCAATCGCTGCGCGTCAACGTTGACGTGCCGCAAAGCATGTTTCATCCGATCCGGACCATCGGCAAGGCGTTTGTCTATATCGATGATCAGCGTATTGCCGGGACTGAGCTGACGTTTTATCCGGTCGCCGACGTCGCGGCGAACACCTTCCGGGTGCGCGTCGATCTTCCGGATGGCAGTGCAACGCTGTATCCCGGGATGATCGTCAAGGTTGGTTTCGTCGTCGGTGAGACGAAGCGCCTGCTTGTCCCGGCGGACGCTGTCGTCCGGCGCAGCGAGCTCAGTGCAGTGTATGTCGCCGACGAGGACAGGGTAACGCTCAGGCAGGTCCGCCTGGGACGGCGCTACGGCGAATTCATCGAGGTACTGGCGGGCTTGAGCGAAGGCGAACATGTTGCGATCGAGCCGGTTGCCGCGGGTATCTATCTTAAAGAGCAGTCAGGGGGGCATTAGGTGTCCGACGTCAACAGGAAACTCGGTTTCTCCGGCTCGCTGGCGAAAAAGTTCCAGGACTCGAAGATCACACCGCTGCTGGCCATAACGGGCCTGCTGATGGGCGTGTTTGCGGTCGCGGTGACGCCGCGCGAGGAGGAACCGCAGATCAACGTCACGTTTGCCAACATCTTCGTGGCATTCCCGGGTGCCAGCGCGGTTGAAGTCGAAAACCAGGTTGCGGTGCCGATGGAGCAGGTGCTCGCCGAAATCGAAGGTGTCAAGCACACCTACTCGGTATCGAGGCCGGGCCTGGCCGTGTTGACGATCCAGTTCGAGGTGGGTGAAGACCGGACCGATGCGATCGTGCGCCTGTATAACGCGGTCTATTCGAACCAGGACTGGCAGCCACCGGGAAGCGGCGTTCTGCAACCGCTCATACAGCCAAAAGGTATAGACGATGTGCCGACCGTTACCGTGACCCTGTGGACAGCGGACCCGGAGCGCGGAGCGCATGAACTGCAGCGCATTGCGCACTCCATTGAAGCCGAAATAAAACGGGTTCCCGGTACCCGTGACGTCTACACGGTTGGCGGTCCCGACCAGGTAGTGCACGTCAAGCTCGATCCGCAGCGTCTTGCCGCTTACGGCTTGTCACTGGACGCGCTGCGCTACGCGCTCAAGGTGAGCAATGTCGTGTCGCATGCGGGCACACTGGTCTCCGAAAACAGGAACGTCCCGGTAACGGTGGGCACCTTTCTCGCCGGCCGCGACGACGTTGCCGAACTGGTCGTCGGGGTAAACGACGGCAAAGCCATCTACCTGGAAGACGTTGCGGACGTTTCCGCCGGTCCCGATCAACCTGAACAGTACGTAGTTTTTGGGAGCGGCGCGGCCGCCGATTCGATTGGCCTGCAGCCGGGCATCGGCGCACCGGCCGTTACCCTTGCAATCTCCAAGAAACCCGGCACCAACGCGGCGCGCATGGCCGAGCAGATCATCGACCGGCTCGGCGAGCTGCGCGGCATCTTTATTCCCGATGGGGTTGAGTACACCGTAACCCGGGACTACGGGAAGACGGCGGATGACAAGGCGAAGAAGCTGATTCAGAAACTCGCGTTCGCGACGGTCTCCGTCATTCTGCTGATCATGCTGTCGCTTGGGTGGCGTGAAGCCGTCGTCGTCGGCTTGGCGGTTGTCGTTACACTGATGCTGACGCTTTTCGCCTCCTGGGCATGGGGATTCACGATCAATCGTGTTTCTCTTTTCGCGCTTATTTTCTCGATTGGCATCCTCGTCGATGATGCAATCGTCGTCGTTGAGAATATCCACCGGCACATGTCGATGGGAGGCAAGACGCTGCTCGAAGCAATACCCCCGGCCGTCGATGAAGTCGGCGGCCCGACCATCCTGGCGACGTTTACCGTGATCGCGGCACTGCTGCCGATGGCATTTGTTACCGGTCTCATGGGCCCGTACATGAGTCCGATTCCGATTAACGCGAGTATCGGCATGCTACTGTCGCTGGCAGTCGCGCTGATTATCACTCCATGGGCCAGCCAGAAGCTGTTGCACGGCACGCATGCGGACAAGGAAGCTGACGCCTCGGCGCAATGGCTCGATCGCCTGTTTCGACGGCTGGTAGGGCCCTTCCTGCGCGGCGCCGCCGGTCGGCGAGCCCGCCGATGGCTGCTCGGCAGCGTACTCGTGACGATCATGTTGGCGATGGGCCTGGTCGTAGTACAGGCCGTCGTGATGAAAATGCTGCCGTTCGACAACAAGTCGGAATTCCAGGTGGTACTGGACATGCCGGAGGGTACCGCTGTCGAACAGACCGGTCGCGTCCTCGATGAAATGGCCGCGTACCTCGGCGAACTGCCTGAGGTCACCGATTTTCAGATCTATGTCGGTACCGCGGCACCGATAAATTTCAACGGGCTGGTGCGCCAGTACTACCTGCGGGAAGGCGCCAATGTCGGTGATATTCAGGTTAATCTGGTCGACAAGTCGCAGCGCGACCGCAAGAGCCATGAAATCGCGGCATCGGTACGAGCGCAGCTGGATGAGATCGGGACGCGTTACGGCGGCTCCGTGAAGATTGTCGAAGTGCCCCCGGGCCCACCGGTGCAGTCGCCGCTGGTTGCCGAGGTTTACGGCCCGGACTACGCCGGCCAGCAGGCCATCGCGGCCGAGCTGCGGCAGCTGTTCGCGTCGACGCAGGATATCGTCGATATCGACGATAGCGTGGAAGCCTCGGCGCCACGCTTCGTGGTATCGGTCGACAGGACCCGGGCGGCATTGCTCGGCGTCTCGCAAGCCAGCGTTGCGCAGGCCTTGCAGACGGCCCTGCAGGGCGAAGACGTCACCTACGTGCGAGACGGCTACCAGAAGTACCCGGTACCCGTGCGCCTCGAGCTGCCCGTATCGGACAAATCGGACCTGGACAGCCTGCTCATGATTCGAGTGGCCGGGCGCGACGGCAATCTCGCTCCTCTTACCGAGATCGTCGACGTTCGCGAAGCCAGCTGGGAATCGACCATCTATCACAAGGACCTGTTGCCGGTTGTCTTCGTTACGGGCGACATGGCCGGGCGTTTCGATTCCCCGCTTTATGGCATGTTCGATATGGTGGGCAAGATAAACGACGAAATGAGCATTGACCGAAAACTTCAGCAGCGCTTTATCAGCCAGCCCGACAACCCTTACGACTACAGCCTGAAGTGGGATGGCGAGTGGCAGATCACCTACGAGACGTTTCGCGATATGGGCATCGCCTACTCGGTCGGCCTGATACTGATCTATCTCCTGGTCGTGGGCCAGTTTCGCTCCTACACGGTGCCGCTGATTATCATGGCACCCATCCCGCTGACGATTATCGGCGTAATGCCAGGTCATGCACTGCTGGGGGCGCAGTTTACGGCAACCTCGATGATCGGCATGATTGCCCTCGCGGGCATTATCGTCCGCAATTCGATATTGCTCGTCGATTTCGTGCGACAGGAAATTGCCGCCGGTACGGAGCTTCAGGAGGCGGTCATTCGTGCAGGCGCCGTGCGCGCCAAGCCAATCGCGCTGACGGCACTGGCGGCGATGCTGGGTGCGTTCTTCATTCTCGATGATCCTATTTTCAACGGTCTCGCCGTTACGCTGATTTTCGGTATTCTCGTATCGACTGTACTGACGCTGGTTGTTATACCTGTCCTCTATTACGCGTTCGTATACAAGGTGCAACACTAGTAGTCGGGTTTCTAAAGAATTTCGCCCGAATCGACATTGACGATCGACTGACCGAAAGGGTTCTGCGGGTTTGAAGAATGGGCTGATTGCACTTGGCCGGGACGCGCTATTCAGCCTGCGCGATCTGCTGCCGATCGTCCTCGTTATCGGCGTTTTCCAGGTCTTCGTCATCAGGCAGCCGGTCGATGGACTCCTGTCGCTCGCGATTGGCGCTCTCCTCGTTGTCGCCGGACTGGCGTTCTTCATCTTCGGCCTTCGCCTTGCGCTGTTTCCGATCGGCGAAGGCCTCGCGCACTCGCTGGCAAGGAAAGGCAGCGCCTTCTGGCTGTTCACGTTCGCTTTTGTACTCGGATTCGGGACGACGATCGCGGAACCTGCCCTGCTTGCCGTGGCGGCGGAGGCCTCCGAGGTGGCCGTTGATGCCGGCGCCATTGCCGCGACGGAGGAGGCCCAGGCCAACTATGCCCTGGGACTTCGACTGGTCGTTGCCCTGTCCGTCGGGGTCGCACTGCTCATCGGTGTTTTTCGCATCCTGGCCAACTGGTCGCTGCCGGTCATGATTATCGGCGGCTATGTTCTTGTCGTGCTGGTGACGACGATCGCGCCAGCCGAAATCGTCGGTGTAGCCTACGACTCCGGCGGTGTGACGACTTCGACCGTTACGGTGCCGCTCGTCACCGCGCTGGGTGTAGGCCTCGCAAGTTCGCTCAAAGGTCGCAACGCGATGAGCGACGGCTTTGGCCTGATCGCATTCGCATCACTGACTCCGATTCTCTTCGTGCTCCTCTACGGGACCGTGCTCGAATGGATCTGATACTGGAAACATCGAAGTTTGTCGCCGGCAGTGCATTCGACGTTCTCCCCATCGTCGTATTCCTGTTTGCGTTCCAGATCCTTGTGATCCGCGGGAGGCTGCCCAATCTCCGCCGGGTTCTTGTTGGCTTCGTTTTCGTAATCGTTGGGCTTGGCCTGTTTCTCGAAGGACTGGAGCATACGCTGTTTCCACTGGGTCGGTTGATGGCGCAGCAGCTGACAGATCCCGATTTCCTGCGCGAGATGCGACTGAGTGCGGCCGGCGCACTGGTGTGGCGGGATTTCTACTGGGTTTATCTTTTTGCAGCGGCCGTCGGTTTCAGTACGACGCTCGCGGAACCGGCGCTGATGGCCGTGTCGATCAAGGCCAACGAGGTGTCGGGCGGCGCGGTGGGCGTGTGGGGACTCAGGGTGGCCGTCGCGATCGGCGTGGGCGTCGGTGTCAGCCTGGGCTGTTACCGCATTATCACTGGCCTGCCGCTACAGCATTTCATCGCGGCCGGCTACGTTGTCGTTATCGCGCAAACGGTAGTAGCGCCAAAAATGATCATCCCCCTGGCCTATGATTCCGGCGGCGTCACGACATCCACCGTAACCGTGCCGCTGATTACGGCGCTTGGCCTGGGGCTCGCAGAGGCGGTGCCCGGGCGCAGCCCCTTACTGGACGGGTTCGGGCTGGTGGCATTCGCGAGCCTATTTCCGATAATCTCGGTGCTGGCCTACGGCCAGCTGGCAGTGCTGCGGCAAGGAGCGGACAAACCGGTGCCCAAGAAAGCAGAACTACAAGAGGAATAAGACCATGCACTTTAAGCTGATACTAGCCTTCGTCGAGGACTCCAAGACCGAGGAAATCATGCAGGCCGCCCGCGATGCGGGAGCAACCGGCTGTACGGTGATCAACAACGCTCGCGGCGAAGGTATCGAGGAAAGCAAGACCTTTTTCGGACTGACGCTCTCTTCGCAAAGAGACGTTGTGCTGTTGCTGGTCGAGCAACACCTGAGCCGGCATATCCTGGAGCACATTGGCGAGGTCGGGGAATTCGATGAGACACCTGGTACGGGTATCGCGGTTCTGATCGACGTTGAGGACGCAGTGGGTATTGCACATCAGGCACAAGAGCTCGTTGAAGCAGTGGAGGAAAACCTATGACCATTCGAAATTGGGGTCCCGTGCGCGATTGTATGCGCAGGCAGGTAACGGAAGTCGATGGCGCCATCGATGTTCTTTCGGCACTCAAGATAATGAAAAAGGAGAAGGTCACCAGCCTGATCGTCAAGCGTCGTGACGAACATGACGAATATGGCATGCTGCTATTTTCCGATATCGCGAAACAGGTCATTGCCAAGAACCGCGCGCCGGAGAGAGTCAACGTTTACGAGATCATGGCAAAACCGGTATTGACGGTCCGCCCCGACATGGAGATTCGCTATTGCGCGCGCCTGTTCGAGAATTTCGGCATCAGCCATGCGCCGGTTGTCGAGAACGACAGGATTATCGGCATGGTGAGCTACTATCTGCTGGTTCTGGAAGGCCTGCCGAACCTCGACTAGTCGCCAGCACGCCGTCCCCGGCCCTGGTCGCTGCGGCACGTATACTTGATGCATGGCAGGCAAAACGAGAATCCCGATGCATGGCTTCGCCAGGCTGCTTGGCCTGATCTTCAGCGTTCTACTTTGTGCGCCGGCGCCGGCTGTCGAAGTGGATGGGCTCAGGCCTGAGACGCTCGACGAGCTCAAGGCCGCCGTCGCAAAGGTGCTGGAAGAGAACGACGTGCCGTCTGTCGGTATTGCCATGGTCGACGAGACAGGACCCGTGTGGGTCGGCGCCATAGGCAAAGCCAGCCTCGAGAATGGCATCGACGCGGACGAGTATTCCCTGTATCGAATCGGCTCGACGTCGAAAATGTTCGTAGCCTTGTCCGTCCTGAAACTCGTGGAAGAGGGTAAACTGAGCCTAGACGACCGACTCGCCGAGCTGGCGCCCGAAATTGAATTCAAGAATCAATGGGAGGAATCAGATCCCGTACGCGTCGTGCATTTGCTGGAGCACACGACCGGCTGGGACGACATCCACCTTCCCGAATACGCCAGCAACGATCCGAGTCCGTTGAGCCTGAAAGAAGGCCTCGATCTTCACCCGCATTCGCGAAGCTCTCGCTGGAAGCCGGGTTCTCGCATGTCCTATTGCAATGCAGGTCCTCCCGTCGCCGCCTTTATCGTGCAGAAAATCACCGGCCAGGAATTCGAGGGCTACGTGCGCGAGCATTTTTTCGAACCGATCGGCATGACGCAGGCGACCTATCGCCGGACAGAAGGAGTCGAGGACAAGGGCGTTACCTCTTACGCCAACGGCAACAAGCCGCAGGATTACTGGCACATCGCCGTTCGCCCCTCCGGGTCCATCAACGCCTCGCCAAGAGACATGGCCAGGATGGTGGCCTTATTCCTCAACCGCGGCGCCGTCGACGGCCGGCAGCTTGTTTCCCGCCAATCCCTCGAGCGCATGGAACGCGTAGAGTCGACGAGCGCGGCCCGGGCGGGCCAGGAGATCGGCTACGGATTGAACAACTATTCGTCGGCGCACGAAAGCTGGATCTACCGGGCCCATGACGGAGGCGTCAACGGCGGCATAACGGAGTTGGCCTATCTTCCCGAGGGGCGCTTTGGTCATGCAATCATGATCAACTCCGATGACTTCGCGTCGTTCCGGAAGATCTCCGAGCTTGTGCGCAATTACGAGACACGCAAGCTCGAGCCAAAAGCTTTCGATCAAACGTCGGAAATCGAGGCCGGGCACAGGGACATTGCGGGCCTGTATTACCCGATTAATTCGCGCCAGCAGATCAGTTTTTTCCTGGATCGCGTATTCAATGTTCAGCGGCTTTCCTTCGAGGGCAACCAGCTGCGGCGGAGGCCGCTGCTGGGACGGGAGACCGATGCGTACGCCGCGCTGACGCCAACGCAATATCGGTCGGTGGAGACAGGTGCCATTTCGCTCGTCAGAACCGTAGATCCGCTAGCCGGGCCGGTCGTGCACGCCGGCACAACGGTTTTGAAACCGGCGTCACCGCTGCTCGTGTACGGCCAGCTCGGCGTTGCGCTGCTCTGGGGTCTCGCCATCGTGACGTCGTTTCTCTACTTCCTGGTGTGGGGAATACGCAAGCTGCGTGGCAGGATTCCCGCCGGCGCGACGATTCGGATACGGGTCTGGCCGCTGTTGGCGGGCCTGTCGGTCGTGGCGCTGGTCGGTTTCTTCGTGAACGGCATGGCCGATCCGTTCCGGCGGCTGGGCACGCCGTCGCCAACGGCGATTGGCATCATGGTGTCGAGCCTGCTGTTCGCCGTTTTTGCCGGTCTCGGGGTCTCGACGGCAATTCGCGAGCGCCACGCCGCGATGAATCGTTTCAACTACTGGTATTCCAGCGTTGCGGCGTTCTTGCACGGAATCGTTGCGATTTACCTGCTCTGGTTCGGCGTTATCGGCCTGATGACCTGGGCCTGATCGCGATGAGAGTTGCGTGACGAAGGTAATTGGGCATAATCGCGACTCGAACAGGGGCGCTGGCCTGCGCAGGCCCCGAACAAGCAACAACAAAGGAAAATACATTGCCTGATTTATCGCCGCGCACCCGGTGTGCCGCGTCGCTGCTGCCCTTGTGCTTCGCTTTTCTCCCTGTCGATTCGGCCCGGTCCGAATCGCAGGACGATGCTGGCATTGAAGAGATCGTCGTGACCTCCCGTTACAGGTCCGAGAAGCTTTCGGATGTGCCTGACTCCATAACGGCCTTCACGATGGAGGCGATAGAGCGATACCGGATCGAGCGCATCAATCGCGTTGCGTCGCTGACGCCTAACCTGCGTTTTTCCGACGACCAGGAGGTTGGCGTAAGCACGCTCGTCATCCGTGGCATTCGGCAAAACCGCGGCACCGGCCAGCCGCCGGTTTCGTTTCGTATTGACGGTGTCAGCGCTACCAACAATCTGCTGACGACGCAGGAACTGTTCGATATCCAGAGCGTGGATGTCCTGCGTGGACCGCAGGGTGCGCTGTATGGCCGCAACGCCATTGGTGGCGCCATCCTGATATCGACACGCCAGCCCACGGCCGAGCCCGAGTATCGTCTGCGTTTCGCCGCCGCACAGGGCCAGGATTACACCGTGGCTGGCAGCGCCTCGGGTGCGATCGGCGATACCGGCACGCTCTACAGGGCGTCCTTTCGTGTGCAGGATCGAGAAGGGCAGTTGAAGAACGCTTACCTCGACAACCGCTACGTCGATTACAAGGAGTCTTCCGCTTTCCGGGGTCGCCTGATGTTCAAGCCGACGGATAAGCTCAGTATCGACCTGAGGGCACAGTACCTCGATCAGGATGGCGGCTCGGGCTACTTCATGCCCGGGAGCGAGGGCTTCCTGCCGCTGCCACCGCCAGCGGCGCCCATCCTTTTCGGTAATCCGACCTACGAGATCCAGTCGAATCGCATCGGCAGGTCTTTCGTGGAATCCTGGGAGACCTCGGTGAAGATCGACTACGACCTGGGCTGGGGCACACTGACGTCGATAACGTCATTTACCGACGTCGACTCCGGCAACGACCAGGACCTCGACCAGACCCTGTTCGAGGCTATCGATATCGTCGTCGTCGACAAATCGGAGACCGTCGCGCAGGAGATAAGGCTGGCGTCGAACGACGACGGCGCCGTGCACTGGGTCGGTGGCATCAGCTATTTCACGCAGGATCGCTTTCGCTCGCTGGCGACCACCTTCCTCGGCACCCCGGTGCCGCCCGCCGCGCAGGATCTTGAACTCGAGGACATAGCGGCGTTCGGCAGCCTGAGCTACGAACTCGGCGAGAAGACCGAGTTGACGCTTGCTTTTCGTTACGACGAGGAGACGCCAGAGGATACGACACAGGGACGAAGCGAGACGTTCACGGAGCTGCAGCCAAAGGCGAGCCTCGCCTATCGCTTCCGTGAAGGACTGTTGGGATACGTAACCGTGGGCAAAGGCTTTCGCGCGGGCGGATTCAACAACCTCGCGCCGGGCAGCAATTTCCAGCCCGGTTTCGACAAGGAATCGCTGCTCAGCTACGAGGCGGGTCTCAAGGGCTCAGGCCTGGACGGACGCCTGCGAGCAGGTCTGTCGCTGTTCTTTATCGACTACGACGACCAGCAGTATTTCCTGTTCGACCAGACGGGCACGCAGGCAAACATCAACGTCAGGAAAAGCGAGATCACGGGCGGCGAACTGGAAATTACCGCACTGCCCCTCGACCAACTGCGAGTCGATTTCGGCTTCGGTTTCACGGACAGTGAAATCAAGGACTATGAAGCGGTTCCGGGCGTACTGGTACCGGCGAGTTCTATCATTGGCCGAAAGGTGCCGGGCGCGCCGACCTGGACGGCGAATCTCGCGTTGCAACACACGACGTCTCTTACATCTGCACTGGACCTCGTAACCCGATTCGACTACGAACACCGCGACAAGACCTACTGGACGCTCGACAACCTCGATACGCAGCCGTCCTACGATCTCACCAACATGAGCCTCTCGCTACAGAGCGACAGGTGGTCGACACGTCTGTTTGTCGACAACCTGTTCGATGAAGAATATATCGAATGGTTTTTTGCAGCGCGCTTCATCGGTCTGCCGGCCGACATCGCATGGCCGAGCAGGCCGCGCCAGTTTGGGCTGGAGTATTCGATTCGCTTCTAGCCCGAATATTTCATCAGTATGACGCGCTTTCGCTGAGTCTTTGATTGCCTGAGTAGTTTCCTCCCTCGGCAATAGACACCGTTATTTCGCTCGCTCGGAAAATTTCCCAGCCAATCAAATCCTTGACCGATCTTACGCGCCAACTGGTGAAATATTCGGGCTAGCCCAGGAACTTCGTCAGGAAGCGGTCGAGATTGTTGGCGAAATCCTGTTTGTCGCGCTGGCTGAGCGGCGGTGGCCCGCCGGTATCGACGCCGCTGGCGCGCATCGTGTCCAGGAAGTCACGCATGTTCAGTCGGGCTCGAATGTTTTCCGTCGTATGCATTTCGCCGCGCGGACTGAGCGCGTGGCCACCTTTCTCGATCACTTCGGCGGCCAGCGGTATGTCGCTGGTGATTACGAGGTCGCCCGCATTACTTCGTCGGACTATTTCATCGTCCGCGACATCGAAGCCGCGCGCTACCTGAAGCGTGCTGATGAATTCCGAGTTCGGCGTATTCAGCGGCTGATTGGCAACGAGGATCAGCTTTACGCCAGTCCGTTCGGCTGCACGGTAGAGGATTTCCTTGATCACCACCGGACAGGCGTCGGCGTCCACCCAGATCTTCATCGCTTGCGATCCTGACTGACTACATAAGTCAAAGTCTAGCCCAGCTCGTTGCTATAATGCCGGCTCCCGATTGAGTCGGAGCAGGCAAGATGACAGATAATGCCGGTGGCAATGCGGACAAAGAAGCCGTCGCCTGGGCCAGGAAGTGCCTGGATGAGGCGCTGGTAAGCGCCTCGAAAACGGGCATATTCGAGGGAATTACCTTTGATGCGCGAGTCGCGTGGACCCTGCCTCAGAGGATCGTCATTGGCCAGATTCGCGATACCGGGCGGCACCACAGGGAGTTCTGGATCATTGCCGGCGAAGTCCCGACCGACTGCATCGATGCCAGTACCTGCGCGACGCCGCGTGATGCCGCGCGCCACTTCGCGCTGAAATGGCAACTCGGTGCAGAGCAGATTCGGGATCCGGAGTCGCGCACCAGTCGAGGCCTGACAGCGGGGAGGGACTGGGCACGCACCGCCGACGAACTCGAGCGCGTTGCGACAGAGCTGTACGTCCTGTCGGCCGAAGACCAGGCCTGGCACACGACTATCCGCAACGAAGTATAGTCCTGATACTCCATCGCTACGGAGTGCGGGCCGACGCGTCATTGCGCAATCCTCTGCCGATGCGAGGCGCCCGCCGATGATACCTCCGGGCTGAATTCCCTAGTCGCCCCGGTCCGCGTCTTCCAGCGCCTCGCTGGCGTCCAGCCAGTCGCATTCGAGCGCCTGGATCTGTGCCTTGCGCTCTGCCTGGTTCCTCAGCAGCTGCTGCAGCTCTTCCGCACTCCCGCCATCGGTGTAAAGGCTCGTGTCGGCGAGACGCTCGTCGAGCGCATCGAGCTCCGAGCGCAATTGCGCCAGTCGGGACTCGATGTTGCGAACCTTGTCCAGCAGCGGCTTCAGCCGTCGCCGGCGTTCTGCCTGTGACTGTCGCTGTTCTTTCCTGCTTGGTTGCGGCTCCGCGGATTTTGCTTGCGCGGCGTCGTTGGCGACGGCGCCCTGTTCGAGTTCACGCTCCCTAAGCCAGGCCGGGTACTCGTCGAGGCTGCGGGTGAAGCGATCAACGATACCGTCGTGCACGATCAACAGTTCGTCACAGACGCTCCTTAGCAAATGCCGGTCGTGCGAGATCACAACCAGTGCGCCGCTGTATTCGATCAGCGCGACACTCAACGCCTGGCGCATCTCGAGATCGAGGTGATTCGTCGGTTCGTCCAGCAATAGCAGGTTGGGCTCCTGGCGAATCATCAGCGCGAGGACGAGGCGCGCTTTCTCGCCGCCGGAGAATGGCGCAAGCGGTTCGAAAATGCGCTCGCCGGCGAAACCGAAGCGGCCGAGGTAGTTGCGATGTTCCTGCTCGCGATCGTCCGCTGCGTAATCACGCAGGTGCTCGATCGGGCTGCGCTCGGGATCGAGCAAATCCAGCTGATGCTGCGCGAAGTAGCCAATCCTGGTGTCCTTGCTGATCTCGCGATCGCCATCGAGCAGTGTGCTTCCCGTGGCAAGCGCCTTGACGAGCGTCGATTTGCCCGCGCCGTTAACTCCCAGCAGTCCGATGCGGTCGCCGGCCGACAGGTTCAGATTGACGTCGCGGAGTATCGGCCCCTTGTCATCGTCCGCATACCCGAGCGCCGCGTCCCTGAGCCCGAGCAGGTGCTGTGGCTGTTTTTTCGGCTCGAAGAAATGGAAACGGAATGGCGAATCGACATGCGCGGGGGCGATGAGCTGCATGCGTTCCAGCATTTTCAGGCGGCTTTGTGCCTGGCGTGCTTTTGACGCCTTGTAACGAAATCGATCAACGTAGCTCTGGATGTGGCTGATGTCTTTTTGCTGGCGCGCGTACATGGCCTGTTGCTGCGCCAATTGCTCCGCACGCTGCGCCTCGAACTGGCTGTAGTTACCGGTAAACAGCCGAATTTCCTGGTGCTCGATCTGTGCAATGCGGGTGCAAACTTCATCGAGGAAATCACGGTCGTGTGAGACGATCAGCAGGATTCCTGCGTAGCTCTTCAGCCAGCGCTCCAGCCACAGGATCGCGGGCAGGTCGAGATGATTGGTTGGTTCGTCCAGCAGCAGCATGTCCGAACGGCACATCAGCGCCCGCGCGAGGTTGAGGCGCATCCGCCAGCCGCCGGAGAAGCTGCTGACAGGCTGCAATAGCTCGTCGCTGGCGAAGCCCAGGCCGTGGAGCAGTCGCGCGGCACGTGCCTCGGCACTGAAGCCATCGATCGTCTCCATGCGCTCATACAGGCTGTGCAGAGCCCCTGTTTCGTTATTCTCTTCGCTGCGGGCAATCGCAGCCTGCAGCTCGCGCAGCTCCTCATCGCCGTCCATGACGTAGTCGATCGCGGTGCCACTCCCGTGCGGGCTTTCCTGTGCGACATGGGCGATGCGATCCTCCGCGCGCCATCCAAACCCACCGTCATCGGGCTCGAGTTCGCCAAGCAACATGGCGAACAGCGAGGACTTGCCGCTGCCGTTCGCGCCGATCAGGCCGAGGCGCTGGCCGGCGTGCACCTGCAGGCTGGCGTTGCTGAAAAGCACTTTCGGGCCGCGCCGAAGGCTGATATTCGACAGGTTCAGCACCTTAGAAAGTGGCGGCGAGCGGTTCGCCAATGGTGAGCGGGACTGACATGGATGGGGAGTCTACCAGTCCTGCTGCGGCGAGGAGCCGACGCGCGGCAAGCCAGCGCCTGTCGCCGTTACTCCTGCGGATGTCGACGATGCGGATGCAAACGAGATACCATGCCGTGCTCAAGAATAAAGGAGTTCCCATGTTTCGTTTACCTGTTTCTCGAATAGTTCTTGCCGTGTTGCTCACGATGACCTCGGCCTGCGCGAGTAATGCCAAGGACAATCCCTTCCAGGTTGACGTGCTTGCCGAGTTCGACGAGCCATGGGCCATGACCTTTCTTCCCGACGGCCGATTGCTGGTCACGGAGAAAAAAGGCCGACTGCTGATCGTCACGCCGGACGGAGGCGCTGTCGTGCCTGTCAGCGGCGTACCGACGCTTGACTATGGCGGGCAGGGCGGTTTCGGCGACGTCGCGCTGCATCCCGATTTTGCCGACAACCGACAGGTCTATCTGAGCTACGTGGAGGCAGGGGACAACGACACGCGCGGCGCGGTGGTCGTTCGCGCAAGCCTCGATCTGACGCCGGGGAATGAAACCCTGGACGATGTCGACGTGATCTGGCGTCAGGACCCCAAGGTCACCGGCCGCGGGCACTACGGGCATCGACTGTTGTTTTCAGACGACGGCTACCTGTTCATCTCATCCGGCGAGCGGCAGAAATTCGATCCGGCGCAGGACATGCAGGGTAACCTCGGCAAGATAGTGCGACTCAACGATGACGGCTCGATCCCGGACGACAATCCGTTCGCGAAGCGCGGTGGCGTCACCGCACAGATCTGGTCACTCGGCCACCGAAATCCGCTTGGCATCGCTTTTGACGCCGACGGGCAGCTCTGGAATGTCGAGATGGGTCCGCGCGGGGGCGACGAGCTGAATCGCGTGCTGCGGGGCGCGAACTACGGCTATCCGACAGTCTCGAATGGCCGGCACTATGACGGCAGGGACATCCCTGATCACGACACGAGGCCGGAATTCGAGGCGCCGAAGGCCTGGTGGACCCCGGTGATCTCGCCGGGCGACTTCATCATCTATTCGGGCGAGATGTTCCCGGATTGGCAGGGCGATGGATTCGTCGCCGGGCTGTCGGCGCAGGCGCTGGTGAGGATCGCGTTTGACGGCGAGAACGCGAGCGAGGCGGAACGCTACCCGATGGGAAGACGAATTCGCGCGGTCAGGCAGGGACCCGAGGGTGCCCTCTGGCTGCTGGAGGATGGTTCCGGTGGCCGCCTGCTCAAGCTCACACCCAAGTAGTCTGTTCAATCGGCCAATGTCGCCGGCGCGACATCAGGGGTGCACATGAAGAAAGCCGCGATCATCGCCTTGCTTTTGCTGGCGGGCCTCGCAGGCCTGATGGCGACATTCCCGGAAGACGCGACACGCGTTGCGTTTTCCGTGGAGCGCTTTCGAAGCGGCCTGGCCGACAAGACAGCGACCGTTGATGGCGAGACCTGGCACTACCTAGATGGTGGGCCCGTCGATGCTCCTGTAATCGTGCTGTTGCATGGTTTCGGCGGTGACCGGGATCACTGGACCCGCTTTTCGAACTCGCTGACCGGGCATTTCCGGGTCATCGCGCCCGACCTGCCCGGATTCGGTGAATCGGCGAGGCACGCTGGCTGGGACTACTCGCTGGGCGCGCAGCGCGATCGCGTTCGCGGTTTCGCAGATGCGCTGGATCTCGACCAGTTCCATCTCGGCGGCAATTCCATGGGCGGGCACCTGGCGGCGCTGTATACGCACCGGTATCCGGACCAGGTACTGTCGCTAGCCCTTTTCAACAATGGCGGCATCAATGCACCGGAGATGTCTGATATGTGGTCGGCGGTAAGCCGAGGCGAGAACCCGCTGATCATCAGCGCAGCAGAAGATTTCGACAGGATGCTGGCATTCGCCTCGCACAAGAAACCTTTTATTCCCTGGCCTGCCAAGAGTGTGCTGGCGCAGCGAGCCGTCGAGAACTCGGACTTCAATCGTTACATCTTCGATACGCTCATGAGCGATCGCGATGTCGCGCTCGAACCGCTACTGCCTGACATCACGCAGCCGGTCCTGATTCTGTGGGGCGAATTCGATCGTATCATTGACGTCAGTTCGGTCGATGTCATGCGACCGCTGCTGCCGCAGGCGAAAGTCGTGATCATGAAAGAGACCGGACATGTCCCGATGGCGGAGCGCCCGGCGCAGACGGCGGATCATTACCGTGACTTCCTGCAACAGCTGCAGAAAGGACACTAGGGAAGCCAAGAGCCTTCCTGCGTCACGCCAATCAGCTGAGGCTTGCTATCCGACCGAAGGTCCCACAAAACTCAACTATGACGGAGTCTCCCGCGTGATTTTGAGAAATTTTTTCCTCGCAACGCTTGCAGTGCTCACGGTGCCGTTCTTCTGTAGCGCTGCCGCCGCGCAAGCGGTCGACGCCGAGTTATTCCAGGGCATGCCGAGGGGTGAATCGGCTTATCCTGAGTTCCTCGAGCTCTGGGATGCATTCCTGCTCTGGCAGGACCCGACGACCGCAAAGAAGACGCAACCGCTTGCGGATGTCGCCGGGCTCGAGACAGACGTCTATCCGGATTTCGGCGCCGACGCCATGGCTGCCCGGCTTTCCGAGCTGCGCAGTTTTCAGGCACGACTTGATGAGTTCGCCGTTCACCAGTGGACCCTCGACAAGCAGGTCGAGTTTCTTGCCGTGCGCGCGAAACTCGACCAGGAGGAGTTTACGCTTCGAATATCACGACCCTGGTCGCGCGATCCGGGTTTCTACGTCGATCGCATGATACGCCTCACATTCACCGAGCTTCCTGTTGAGAACGCCGCGCTCGAGGAGATCGAACGGCAACTGGATGCCATTCCGGCACTGGTCGCGCAGGGCAAAGAAAACCTCAATGACGTCGCCTCTGACTACGCAGACCTGGCGATCTTCCGGCTGTCGAATTCCGATGGCGTGGGCCACGGCTACCCGTATCGGGCTACGCCGCCGCCGGGGGTTGTCGGCTGGTACGACGACCTGCTTGAGCGAGCGCGGCAACAACAGCCCGGACTCATTGAACGCATCGAATTGGCCCGGACGGCGGTTGTGTCGTTTCGAGACTGGCTCGTCGCCAGGCGCCCGGAGATGACGGCGGATGCCGGCGTCGGAAAAGCGGCATTCGACTGGTACCTGAAGCACGTCAAACTCATGCCTTTCTCGAGCGACGAAATCGTCAGCCTGGGCCTCCGCGAACTGAATCGGCTGTGGGCTCAATACGCACTGGAACGTCACAAGAATCGCGACCTGCCCGAGATCGAATTGCCGGTATCGGCAGACGAGTACCAGGCGCGTATCGATACGACCGACCGAGCTATTCGCCGGTTCCTGGTTGATGAAGAGATCATCACGATACCGGATTACATCGGCACGCTGGATACCAATGTGCCCTGGATAGTCCGCGACAATGGCCCGAATTTCTGGGAACAGATCCAATACCGCGACCCGACCCCTGATCACCTGCATGCAGTCATCCCCGGGCACCGCTTCGACGCGGTCGTGGAACGCAACAACTCGCACCCGGTTCGTGGTCGATTAAGCGACGACGCCCGCGTCGAGGGCTGGGGGGTGTATCTTGAAGAGGCGATGATGTATGCGGGTCTGCTGGAGGAGAAACCGCGAGTACGTGAGTTGATCTATCTTTTTGGTATATTTCGCGCCGCGCGCATGCCTGCCGACGTGTGGCTGCAGCTTAACGTCATGACTGCCGAGCAGGTTGCAGACTTCTGGATTGAGAACGTGCCATACCTCGATCGCGACGTCGCGCGAGTCGACGCAGAAATTTACTTGCGCCGGCCACCGGGATACGGGCTCGGCTACACGGCGGGCATGATCCAGATGCAGGCCCTGCTCGCTGCCCGCAAACGCCAGCTCGGCAGCGAGTTTGATCTCAGGGCGTTTCACGACCAGCTCATGCGCGCGGGCAGGCTGCCGCTCTCGCTGCTGCACTGGGAAATGACGGGCGATAGTTCTGACATTGCGAGGCTCTGGGCGCGTGAGCCTTTGCCGCACAAGGAGTAGCGGAGAAGTTAGTGACTGGATAACTCGCGACGCCGGGCGCGAGTTCGCATCATGCAGGAGGCCTACAAGAGCTTGCGCTTTGTGGCAACTCACTTGTACGCTCAGTCCAAGAGGAATAGCGTCGAAATCCTCTAACGTCGCGGGTGTCGTTCAATGGTAGGACATCAGCTTCCCAAGCTGAGAATGAGGGTTCGATTCCCTTCACCCGCTCCACACTCCTGATGCTTCCGACGCTCAAATTCCTGCGACTGCGGCGACGGGACGCTGTTACCATACGGCCGGCGTCCCGGGGAAAACACTGCCTGGCGCGATTGTCCCCGCACGACGCGAGTATTCGCGCTACCAATCCAAGAGATTAATGTGATCAAGAGACTAGTACTGGTACTGCTTCTTCTTGCAGTGTTTTTTGGCGCCATATTCGGCTCGAAGTACCTGCGGATGCAGAATGAAATGGCGAACCGTGGTGGCCCGCCGCCCGCCGTGGTCTCGACCCGCGAGGTCCTGCTCGAGAGCTGGCAACCGACGCTGAAGGCCGTGGGCAGTATCGCGGTCGTGCGTGGCGTCATTGTCTCGGCAGAAGTGCCAGGCGTAATTCGAAAGATACACTTCGATACCGGCGACCGGGTGCAGGCCGGTGAACTCATGGTCGAACTGGACGCCGAAGTCGACCTGGCCGAGCTTGCTGCCCTGCGTGCGGATCGCCGTCTCGCCGAGATTACCCGGGATCGATTCGCAAGAATTTCTGCCGAGAACCTGGGGTCGCGTTCGGACCTCGATCAGGCGCAGGCGTCGCTCGATCGCGTCGATGCCGAAATTGCCGCCAAGGAGGCGATGATTCGCAAGAAGTCGGTGCGTGCCCCGTTTGGCGGAGAGGTCGGCGTCCGGCGGGTCAATCCGGGACAGTACCTGGCAGCCGGTGACGCCATCTCGGAGCTCGCCGAACTGGATCCTCTATATGCCGAATACCCGTTGCCTGAGCGATACTTGGGTGACCTGGCGCCCGGTCAGTCGGTCACCGTACGCGTACAGTCGTATCCGGATCGAATCTTCGAGGGCAAGATTCATGCGATCAGTCCCAACGTGCTCGTTGATTCCAGAAGCGTTTTGGTGCGCGCGCTGCTCGCCAATCCCGATCGCCAGCTGCGCCCCGGGATGTTCGCCGAGGTGGAGACCCTGCTGCCGCTTCGGGATCAGGTGCTGACGCTGCCCGAGAGGGCGGTAACCTTCAATACCTACGGTGATGCCGTATTCGTCGTGGAGGAGGCCGAGGGCGGCCGTACGGTCCGGCTGGTGCAGATCGAAACAGGCGAAGTGAGCAAAGGTCGTGTTGAAATACTGCGTGGCCTCGAGGCCGGCGCCGAGGTCGTGAGTGACGGCCACAACAAGTTGCGGAACGGGCAGTCTGTCGTCATCGACAATTCCGTGGATCCGGATGCCCTGGACCCGCGTGCATGAAATTCACTGACCTGTTTATCAGGCGCCCGGTGCTGGCCAGTGTCATCAGCTTGCTGATACTGGTTACCGGGCTGCGCGCAATAACCGTGCTCGAGCTGCGCGAGTTTCCGGAGATCAGCAACACCGTCGTCTCGGTTACGACCGTCTATCCCGGTGCCAGCAGCGAGCTGATCCAGGGCTTCATCACGACGCCATTGCAGCAGGCGATCGCCGAAGCCAGCGGAATCGATTTTCTCATTTCGCGAAGTTCGCAGGGCGTCTCGGTGATCGAGGCGCACATGGAGCTGGACTACGATCCGAATGCCGCCGTCGCCGAAATCCAAGCAAAAGTAGCGAGCCAGCGAGGCATTCTGCCCGGCGAATCCGAGGACCCGGTCATCGACGCCACGACCGGTGACCAGACGGCGTTGATGTATATCGTTTTCTACAGCGAGCAAATGAGCCCGCCTCAGACGACCGACTACCTGCTGCGCGTGGTGCAGCCGAAGCTGCAGGCGATCCCGGGCGTCGCCAAGGCGCAGCCGTTTGGCAGCGGCTCTTTCGCGATGCGCGTCTGGCTGGATCCGGAACGCATGACCGCACTTGGAGTTTCCGCCCTGGACGTCTCGGACGTATTGCGCGCCAATAATTTTCTTGCGGCCGTGGGTCAGTCCAGGGGTAGCTACGTGCTGACCAACATGTCGGCGACGACGGATATCTCGACCGAGAGCGACTTCCGTCGCCTCATCGTCCGCAAGGACGCCGATGCGCTGGTTCGGCTGGAGGACGTCGCCCGCGTCGAACTGGGTTCGGAGAGCTACGATACCGTCAGCTGGTTCAACGGCGCGCCGGGTACGGTGATCGCTATCGAACCAGCGCCGGGTGCGAATCCTCTGACCGTCGCGCAACGCGTTCGCGACGAAATGGACGAGGTCAAGAGCCAGTTGCCGTCGGTGCTGACGGCGAACGTGGCCTACGACGCCAGCGCCTACATAGAAGATTCGATCAGTGAGGTATTCAAGACGCTCTTCGAAGCGCTGGCTATTGTCCTCGTTGTCATTTACCTGTCCCTGGGTTCGATGCGTGCGGCGATCGTACCGGCACTTGCCGTTCCACTGTCCCTGGTCGGCGGCGCTTTTCTCATGCTGCTGATGGGTTTTTCGATCAATCTGCTCACGCTGCTCGCGCTGGTGCTTGCCATCGGCCTTGTCGTTGACGACGCGATTATCGTCGTCGAAAACGTGCACCGGCATGTCGAGATGGGCAAGACCCGTTTCCAGGCGGCCATCGATGGCGCTCGCGAAATCGGCATGCCGATTATTGCGATGACGACGACCCTGATCGCCGTGTACGCGCCGATCGCTTTCATGGAAGGACTCGTCGGTACCCTGTTCACGGAATTCGCCTTTGCGCTCGCGGGTGCGGTCCTGGTTTCCGGCGTTGTCGCGCTGACGCTGTCGCCGATGTTGTCCGGCAAGGTGCTGCATCGCAAGGGAGAGCCCGGCCGCTTCGAGGTGGCCGTGGAGCATTTCTTCGAGCGGCTCGCGGCCCGCTACCAGCGGACGCTGCACGACACCCTGGATTACCTGCCCGTGACCATGACATTCGCCGCCATTGTCCTGGTCAGTATCTATTTTATGTTCGTCACCACGCCCAATGAGCTGGCACCCGTCGAGGATCAGAGCATCCTGTTCATGCAAGGCCGAATGCCGCAGACCGCGACCATCGAATACAACCGGCTCTACACCGGCGAGCTCGTCAAAGCGCTGGGCACGATGCCCGAGGACCACTCGAGTTTCCTGTTCATGGGCATGGGCGGGACCAATACCGTGTTTGGCGGCTTCAAGATGTCACCGCCCTCACAGCGCGAGCGCTTCATCCTCGAGGTATTGCCCGACCTGCAGGCCAGGTTGAGCGGCATCGCCGGCATGCAGCTTGCCGCCTTTCCGCGGCCCAGCCTGCCGGGTAATCGCGGCGGGCTGCCGGTGCAGTTCGTGATCCAGTCGAACCAGGATTTCGGCGTTCTCGACCGCGCGGCCGACGACCTGATCGCCGCGGCGATGCAAAGCGGACAGTTCGGCTTCCTGCAGAAGAGCATCGAGTTTTCGCGCCCGCGCACAACCTGGGTCGTCGATCGCGATCGCGCCGGCGATCTCGGTATCAGCATGGAGGAGATTGCGCGTACGCTCTCCACGCTGCTCGGCGAGGGCTACGTCAATCGTTTCAACCTCGATGGTCGCAGCTACAAGGTTATTCCGCAGCTCGAGCGCGAGTTCCGGCTCACGGCCGGAATGCTCAATGACTACTATTTGCCCTCCGCCGGCGGCGGGCAGGTGCCGTTGGCCTCGCTGGTCAGGCCGGAACGCTCCGTGGAACCCAGCCAGCGAACCCAGTTCCAGCAGCTGAACGCGGTCACCGTGCAGGGTTCGATGGCGCCCGGCGTTTCGCTGGGCCAGGCCCTGGGCTACCTGGAGCAGCAGGCTGCCGAGAATTTCCCCAGCGGTGTCACCTACGACTACGACGGTGAGTCGCGCCAGTACGCGGAGCAGGGCGCGGCACTGGTGATCACGTTTTTTCTTGCGCTGGTCGTGATTTACCTGGTGCTGGCAGCCCAGTTCGAGAGCTGGCGGGACCCGGTCATCATCCTGATCTCGGTGCCGATGTCGATTGCCGGAGCGCTGATATTCATGACCCTGGGACTCGCGACCGTGAATATCTACACGCAGGTTGGCCTCATCACGCTGATCGGACTGATCTCAAAGAACGGCATACTGATCGTCGAATTTGCAAATCAGCTGCGTGAACGCGACGGGCTCGAGCGGCGTGAGGCAATCGAAAAAGCGGCCGCGATCCGCCTGCGCCCGATACTCATGACGACCGTCGCGATGATCGTTGCGATGGTTCCCTTGTTGCTGGCCAGCGGACCCGGCGCGGTCAGCCGCTTCGACATCGGTCTCGTGATCGCCACCGGGCTTGGCGTAGGTACGCTGTTCACGCTGTTCGTCGTTCCCGCGGTATACCTGCTGCTCTCCTCCGAGCACAAGGCGCTGTTGCCGGGCACGGCCGGCGCAAATTCGGTGCGGGATTGACGACGCACTTCGGGCGTTCAACCAGGGGAACTGTGTGCACGCTGTGCGGGTCGTTATATTATGAGCGACAAGGGGAATGAGGAGAGGATATGCGGCGCACAGGATATTTGCTGATTTCGGCGGTCCTGCTAGGGGCGTGTGCAGCCGAAGCGCCGAATAGTCCTCTCGACGACTACGAAGAGGTGGACGCCACGACGATTCTGGATGCACCGAGCGCGAAACCCGGCAGGTTTGCGCCACATAACAGGGCGCTCGTTGAGCGCGGTGAGTACCTGGTCGAGCTGCTCGGCTGCGGCTCCTGCCACACCGACGGCGCACTCGTCGGCGATCCGGATTTTGACAGGTCTCTCGGCGGATCGCAGACCGGCATCGCTTACACCAGTCCGCTTGGCGAGAAGAATCCTGGCGTTATCTATCCTTCCAACATAACGCCAGATCGCAAGACCGGGATCGGCGACTGGACGGACACGCAGATCGAGAATGCCATCAGGGCGGGCATTGGCCGCCACGGCAGCCGCCGGCTCGCCACCATGCCGTGGCGAGGTTACGCGAGAATCTCTGACGAGGACGCAAGCGCGATCGTCAGTTACCTGAGGAGCGTGGAGCCGGTTGAGCATCGCGTGCCCGATGAAGTTCAGCCGGGTCAGCGTGCCAGCCACCCGTTCGTCTACTTTGGCGTCTATCGCAGCAAGAACTGAGCGCCGCGTCCAGCAGCGCCTCGGCAATCTCCCCCGGCTCGGCGTTGTCGCTGTTCGCCAGTACGACCACTCCGATTCCGTTCTCGATGTCCAGCAGTAGATGCGATCGATGCGCGGCAAACCAGCCGTCGTGACGGGCGACAGTTCGGCCATCGAGCTGCCGTATCTTCAGGCCCAGCCCCCATCCCGAGGCGTGGGGCGTGAGCATGCCGGTGCGAAGGGTTTCAGACAGGACACCTTCGCTGCCGGCCCCGAGCAGGAAGCCTGCGAGCCTGCCCATATCACTGGCAGTGCTGTAGGCGCCAAAGGCCGGACTCATCGCGCGCGCATCGTGATAGCTCCGTTCATGCCGCCTGCCGACACGCTTGCCGACGCCGGCGAATGGGCGGGCCTCCGAGGGCAGGAGGCGATCGACGGGCGTATAGCCCATCGCCGGACTGACGGCCGGTCCGCGGCCGCCCGATGCGCGCATTTCCAGGGGCCGCAAAACGCGCTTGCCGAGCGCTTCGCTGTAGTTTGTCCCCGTTGCATCCTGGACTATCCGGCCGAGCAGGGCGTAGCCGATATTGGAGTAGTGCAGAGACGTACCCGGAGGGCCTCGCGGTTCCTGGGACTCGAGGTATCGCAAGAGCGCCGCGTCGTCGGGAAAATCAGCCGTGGACCAGTAGCCGAAATCGCCTTCTCGCTCGAGCCCGGATGTGTGCGTCAACAAGTGCGCGATCGTAATCGGCGGTTTACTGTCGGCGCGGCGCTGCCCGACTGCCGCGGCCGCGTCAGTGAGCGAGAGCCGCTCCTCGTCGACAAGCTGAAGGACGAGCACCGCCGTCAGGACCTTGCTGACGGAGCCGATGTACAGCACGCTGTCGACGCTCATGGGAGCTCCCGATTCCATGTCGGCAAATCCGGACGCACCGGCGAACACGGTCTCGCCGTGGCGAACGACGACGGCGCTGATACCAGGCACATGCTGCGACGCCCGGTGTTCGTCGAGCACCGATTGCAGGTTCGCCGTGCCGGCGGCTGCAAGTGCAAGCAAGAAAGAGGCGGTGATCAGTGTCGTCGGCCCGCCGGCTACGCGCCGAGATCGCGAAGCAGGTCGATGAACTCGTCCAGGCTGGCCGCCGCCCTGGTGGATCGTTTCATCAGCGTCTTCATCGTGTCATCAACCACACCCGAGGCGTCGCTCAGGAGTTCCCGGCCGGCCGGTGTGAGCGCGGCAATCGCAAGACGGGCGTCCCGCTTGCTCTTCAGCGTTGTCACGATGCCCAGTTTTTCCATGGGCCGCAGCGCACGGGTAACCCCGGACGGGGTCAGACCGACGGTATCGGCCAGATCGACGCGACTCGCCTGGGCGCCGGGTGCGTCACCGAGTGCTTTTAGCAGCCTGTATTCCGCCAGGCTGATACCGCGTATAGCGCCGAGGCTGCTGTCCAGTCGACGTTCAACGCGACTCCAGGCGCTCGCGAATGCCAGTGCGAGATTCTGTTCGTTGCTGATGCGGCTTTTGCTGGTGGGGGTATTCATGAGTAAAGCATAACAGGTACGTGATTAGTCACGCAATAGTCAATTAGCTATCTGACTTGCCCCTCAGCGACCAATGCGCCAAAGTACGGCCTTTCCCATCCCCGAATCGCCAAGAGGCGTCTGCCAGTGCTGCCAGTACTCGACGAAAAAGAAACCAGGATCCTGGCTTGTCTGATCGAAAAGTCGATCCTCACACCGGATCTGTATCCATTGACACTGAATGCGCTGACCAACGCCTGCAACCAGAAGTCGGCC
>JBFELT010000013.1:0-31886 GCA_041552015.1 Woeseiaceae bacterium | reverse complement strand
AGATCATCGAGCATTGCAGCGCCTCCTGTGTAAGCTGGTCTTTTTATTTGCCGGCAGCGAGATTACCATTTTATCAGGTTTCTGGGCGCAGGCGGATTTCACCACCGGAGAGGCGGCGAACCTGGCAATCGTGACAGACGCCAAATCACCAGGCATCAGTGTCGGCGCATCGCTGCTGCTGCAGCCGGATGGCCGACGGTGTTTCGGGGCCAGCGAAGACCTGGCCAATGCCATCGAGCGTCGCTTCACCGACAGCGAGACCGGCTCGTCGCTCGAGATCGAAACCCCTGACGGCAGCTGCGTTGTCTTGTTCATGCGCATCCTGCCGCCGCCGGCGTTGCTGGTGTTGGGCGCGGGCCTGGATGCGGAGCCTCTGCTGAGGATCGCCGGCGAACTCGGTTGGCGCTGCACCGTCTGCGACCATCGGCCGGCCTATATCGAGAGCCGCCGACTGCCCGAGCGCTGCGCTGCGCTCTGTTTCCCCGCTGGCGAACTCGAGCGGCATGTCTCGCTGGACAGCGTCGACGTGGCGGTCGTGATGAGTCATCACCTGGCGAGCGATCGAGAATACCTGCGGCAGCTGGCCGCATCCGGCATCGGCTACATTGGATTGCTGGGCCCGAGGGGACGGCGCGACCGCCTGCTCGGTGAACTGGGCGACGCCGGTGAGGCGCTGCAAGGCCGCCTGCACGGGCCGGCCGGAATCGACCTCGGTGGTCGCGGGCCCGGACCGATCGCAGTGTCCATCGTTGCCGAGATGCAGCAATACCTGAGTATCCGGGCAAGCGCTACTGCGGGTCGTCGGGCGCGGCGGTAATGTCGCGGCCCCGGGGCCGCTCCTACAGGCACGGCGGTTCAGGGCTTCGCCTGCAGATACGGCGGCCCGGGGCCGCTCGTACAGGCACGGCGTTGCAGGGCTGCTCTTATTCGGAGCGCTTGATGCGCCGGCGCAAGATGCGGCGAAGGTCGGAGGGCGTATCGATATCGACGGCCGCGTCTTCGAATCGAACCGTCTTCAGGCTGAAACGGGCGTCCCGAAACAGTGCCCGGGCACCGGTATCTCCCGTCAATCCGCGCAGCTCGTCAAATGTTGCGCTGGGCATGAGCACTGGGGGGCCCTCGGTATCGGCGTAAGCCGTCGCGACGATTTCGTTGGCCGCGCCAGACCACCGCCGAAGCAGCGCGTCCAGGTGGTCGGCTGTTAGCAGCGGCTGGTCGGCCAGCATCAGCAGCAGTGCATCGGTTTGTGGCGGACAGGCACGCGCCGCCACAGCGATGCTACTCCCCAAGCCGGACTCAAAGTCCTCGTTGACGACGAGGAAACCCGAGTTTGCCTGCATGGATCGAACGACGGTCGCTGCATCATGCCCGATGACTGCAATCACTCGGTCACCGCAAACCCGGGTCGCGGTATCGAGCGCCCTTCGCGCCAGGGGAGCGCCGTCGATTTCAGCGGCCTGCTTGGTCTCGCCAAATCGCGACGAGGTGCCCGCCGCAAGGACGACGGCGAACACGGTTCGCTGCTGCTGTGGCATGTTTCGTGGCTCGGTCACGGTCAGCCCTCAAAATACCATCAACAAGCATACGCGGTGGCCTTTTCCAGGACCGCGGCACCGGTGAAAAGTAGTAGTTCTACGAAGTGACCTGTCGCGATGCGCCGGCTACCCTGCAGATACGTCCTGGAAGGAGACGGTCATGAAAAATCCGATTCTTTGCATCGTCGAGCTCGAAAACGATCCCCATGGGGTTGTCGCAAGGGCGGCGTGGCTCGCCAAGCTCTTCGCTCGCGACCTCGAGCTGGTTCTCAGTGAACCGGTCAGGAACTATCTCGGCGAGAGTTTCGTCTATCTCCTCGAGACGCAGCAGCTGGCAGATTCGGTCAGGGCCGAGCAGGAAGCCCTAATGGAACGCCTCGCCAGTTCCGCGGAAGAGCAGGGGGTCAAGGTCCGTATGAGTCTGTCGACCGAGCGACCCGAGGCCGAGATGATCGTCTCCAGAGCGCAGGCCTGTGACGCGTATTTCGTTGTCAAAGGCACTCACTACCACAAGCCGCTGGAACGCGCGACGCTCGCCCATACCGACTGGCAGCTTATTCGCGACCTGCCGCAGCCGCTGTGGTTCGTAAAAGGCAAAGAGTGGCATGACGCACCGCGCGTAGTCGCCGCTGTCGATCCCGTACACAGCCACGACAAGGACGCCAAACTGGACCACGAGATCATCAGGAGCGCCAAGAAACTGGCGGACAAGTGCGGTGGCAAGGTGATGCTGTTTCACAGCTACCAACGACTAGAAGAAATCGGCTCGCGGGTAACCTGGCGAATCAAGCCAGAGGTTTTTGCCGTCGACAAGCTGGACGAGAAGATTCGCGCGGAGCATCGCGAGGCCCTCGACGGACTGGCGAAGGAATTCGGTATCGATGCGCAGTCCGTGCATCAGCTGCCCGGCAGGACGCACGAATTACTGCCGACGTTTGCGCGTGCCAAAGGCGCCGACCTGATCGTCATGGGCGCAATTGCTCGTTCGGGTTTGCAGCAACGCATCGTCGGTAGCACGGCGGCAAGGACGCTCGATCACTTGCCTTGCGACGTACTGGTCGTGCACGCATAGCCCGGCTATATCACCGCTACGGAATGCGGGCCGACGCGCTCTCGCTGAGTCCTTGATCGACGTTTCGCGCGGACAGGCCGCTAGCCGTAGATGCGTTTCATGAGCGGCGCCATCTTTCGCGGGCCGACCAGGCTCATCGTCGTCAGCATGCCGGCCATCATGGCGCCGCTTACACCGCAGGTCAGCGTGTCCTGACCAGTTAGCCACAGCCCCGGTATCCTGGTCTGCGGAGACAACCATTCCTGCTGCATGCACTCGGCGGTGTGAGCGAGGCCGTAGAGTTCGCCCTGGTGGTAACCGCCGAACCAGTTGGTGGAGAGCGGCGTGGAAACCTCGTAATAGTCGACCTTGTCGCGAAGCTGCGGCAGCTTCTCGTACAGGTGCGCCATCAGCCTTTCGCCGAGTTCCGTCTTGAACGCGTCGTAGTCGTCACCGCGCTTGCCCCAGGTCGTGTCCTGCCATTGCGCGAACCAGTCGTAAGGGGCCGGCGCGACGATTTCGATCGTCGAGGTGCCGGGATGACGGTTGAGGTAATCGGGATCCTTGGCCGAGGGGAACGAGATGTAGACGACGGGAAAGGGCGCTTTCGGGTCTGCGAGGAATGCCTCCACGGCCGCGTCGTAGTCGGCGCCTGGATAGATCCAGAAGTTGGTCTTGGGCAAACCGAGCTCGACAGCCGTTCCCTTGAGACCGATGTAGACGCCGAGATGCGCGAAACTGGGTTGAACGTGGTCGAGCTTTGTGCTGTAGCCGCTGTTGTCGACGACGTCCTTCGACAACAGGTGCCTGAAGGTATTGTCGACGCCGGCCGAAGAAATAACGCACTCGCAGTCGATGCGATGGCCGTCTTTCATTCGCACGCCACGGACCCGGCCGTCCTCGACCAGGATGTCGCTGACCTCCGCGTAGGTAAAAACCTCGCCGCCAGCTTTCTGAATCTTCGGAATAATGCTGTCCGCGATTTTCCAGGCACCACCGATCGGGTAAAAGCCGCCATGGAGATAGTGGCGCGCGATCATCGCGTGCACCATGAAGGTCGACTGTTTCGGCGGCAAACCCATATCGCCCCACTGGCCGCACAGCACCGCGATAAGCTCCTGGTCGCCGGTAAGTTCGCTGAGCACCTCGTAGGTCGTGCGGAAAAACACCGCCGGCGTTTTCCACTTGAGATAGGGTTTCGCCAGCGCCCGTTGCCAGGGCTTCAGCGCCCGGCCCATGCCGAATGCCGACAGGGCGCTGCCCGTGCCTGACAGGATTTGCAGGTAGTCGTCGATCGCCTGTTGCTCGTTCGGGAACTGTCGAAGCAGGTTGTCCCGGAACGCCTGTTTGCCGGCCACGGCATTGAATACCTTGTCACCGATGTAGAAACGGTCGTATTCGGCGTCCATCGGCGCCCACTTGAGCTCACCGGAGGAGAGAAAATCGAACATGCGCCGCGTCTGGGTCGGCGCGCCGACGTCGCCGATGTAGTGCACGCCGACATCCCACTCGTAGCCGTTGCGCTCGTAGGAGTGTGTGTAGCCGCCGGCCGTGTAGTGCTGTTCGAGCACGCAGACTTTCCAGCCGAGTTCGCTGAGCAGCGCGGCCGTGGTCAGCCCGCCCATACCGGAGCCGATGACGATAGCGTCGTAGTCGGGCGCGAGTCGTTTCGGCCGGTATCGGTAGCCGATACGCAGCGTGCTGGGCTTCATGGCTATTGCCTGTACACCTTGCCGCCCTTCATGACGAAGTCGACGTCGAGCAGTTCCTCGATATTATCCAGCGGCGAGCGGCCGACGGCGATGATGTCGGCGAACTTGCCACCCTCGATCGTGCCGATCGAATCCGACATGTCGATAAGGTCGGCCGCGTTCACGGTCGCGGACACGATGACGTTCATTTCGGACATGCCGGCCTCGACCATCAACACGGCTTCCTGGGCATTGGTGCCGTGTTTCGAGATTCCGCTGTCGGTGCCGTAGGCAATATTCACGCCCGCCTTGTGGGCCTTTTCGAAACTGCCGGCCATGTCATTGCCAACGCGTATGGCTTTTTCCTTGACCGCGTCGCTCATGAAATCGGCCTCGACCGCCATAGCGGCGACGGTCTTGCCGGCCAGCAGGGTCGGCACCAGGTAGGCACCGGTCTCCTTGAAAAGCTTGATCGCGCGCGGCCCGGTGTAGGAGCCGTGCTCGATGCTCGCGACGCCGGCCTCGAGTGCGGCGACGATGCCGTCTTCGTGATGCGCGTGCGAGGCCACCTTGCGCCCCATGCGGGCGGCGGCCTGCACGACTTCCCGCAGTTCGTCCATTTCCATCTGCTGCCCGGTGCCGGTAGCCCGGTCCGTCATCACGCCGCCGGTCGATGTGATCTTGACGAGGTCGGCACCGTACTTGATGGCGTTGCGCGCCGCGCGCCGGCAGTCGTAGGGGCCGTCGCACACGTTCGGCGATGTATAGATTTCCATGAGGTCCGGACTGACGCCGCTGATGTCCGCGTGGCCTCCCGTGATACCGACGCCCCCGGCGGCAATGATGCGCGGACCGTCGATCCAGCCGTTGTTGATGGCGTCACGCATGGCGTACATTTCCTGCGGCGACGATCCGACATCGCGGACCGTGGTGAAGCCCGCCATGAGCGTGTTCATGGCGTAATGCAGGCTACGCATCTGCATCAGCTGATCGGACATCTTCAGGGCATCGCGGTCGTTGTTCGGCCCCAGCTCTCCCTGCAAATGCACGTGCATGTCCATGAGTCCCGGCATCACGAACTTGTTACGGAGATCGATGACCTCTGCGCCGCTGCCGAAGCTGGCGGGATCGGCGAATCCGCTCCGAACGTCGACGATACGATCACCCTCGATAACGACGGTCTGGTTTCGCTTCGGTGCTTCGCCGGGAACGGCAAGCAGTTCACCCGCATGGATCAGCGTAAGACCTTCGGCAGCCCAGGAAACGGGCGCAAAGAACAGCAAAACGGCCGCGAGGCCGACTAATCGGTGTGGCATGGGTAACTCCCTGGTGGCGGTCTACAAAAGCGGCCGCGAGTTTTCTGAGACCGCGTCTAGTAGCTGGCGTAGTAATTAACCAGTGCTTCGATATCGTCCGAGTCTACCTGTTTGAGCTTTTCAGCCATAGCGTCCAGCAGGTTCTTGCGGCGGCCATCCTTGTAGGACTTCAGGGCGTAGCGCAAATAGACGCCGCGCTGACCATGCAGCGGGATTCCCAGGGCATCGGCGGCGGCCGGGTCTTCGGGCCTTACGTGGCACTTGGCGCAATGCGCGTTGTGAATCTGCGCGCCCCTGGCGGCGAGCGCGGCGTCGTAAGGTTCGTTGGAGGGGCCGCGACGCTGAGCGGCGTAGTGTTCGGCGAGATCGGCGATGCGTTCGTCGCTGGTATGCAGCACCGTCTCACACATGAGCGGCTCATAGCGACACTGCCGCGCGCCGTCGCGATAGGCATAGATGGCTTCTTCGATATGTGTCGCGGGCATGCCGGCGATGACCGGCGCATCCAGGTTTTCGCGGGCGAGGCCGTCGACGCCGTGGCAATCCGCACAGCCGCTGGTGAGCGTTGCGGCCGCGCCGATATTTGCCGTTTCGGTCTCATTGGCAACGGACAGGGCCGGGCAAGCCAGCAGCAACAGCCATACGACGGCAGGGTAACGCGGCCAGCCGCGGGCCGCCGTGGAAGTGCTTGATTTCATTATGGCTTGGTGTCGCATGTCGTCCTCTCCCGGCTCCTGAAGTAGGCGTAATTACCTACGCCTTCGATGCATCCCACGCTCCCACCTGGGACAGTTACTTAGTATATTAGCGGCAAGTCATATGCAATGTCGGAGTACACCTATGTGCCTGGCTGTACCGATGCGAATAACAAGAATAGACGGCTTTCAATGTACCTGCGAGGCCAAGGGGATCGAGCGCGAGGTCAGTCTCTTCATGATGCAGGACGAGACCCTCGAACCCGGCGACCACATACTGGTGCACGTCGGCTATGCGATTCAAAAAGTCTCCGAGCAGGATGCGGCCGATTCCTGGGCGCTGTTCGACGAGATGCTGGCGGCCGAAGCCTGATCTCCGCACCCCTTACACGAGGATAAGACGATGTGTGATACCTGCGGCTGTAATGTAACTCCGGGTAATGAACATCTCGTGGCGGCCGGCGGACACCTGGCGACGACCTCGGCCGGCCACGAATCGGTCGAGGTGCTGAAGGGCCTTTTGGACGCGAATGATCACCAGGCTGTACACAACCGCGAACACTTTGCGCGCCATAACGTCTTGGCCGTCAATCTCATGTCATCGCCCGGCGCGGGCAAGACCGCTTTGCTGGAGGCGACGATAGAGGCACTGGGTGGCGGACTGCGGGTGGCGGTTGTCGAAGGCGATCTCGAAACGGAGAACGACGCGGAGCGCATTCGCAGCAAGGGCGTCCCGGCCGTGCAGATCAGCACCGGCAGTGCCTGTCACCTGGACGCGCACATGGTTCACACCGCGCTGCACGAACTGGATCTCGACGACATCGACGTCGTTTTTATCGAGAACGTCGGCAACCTCGTCTGCCCGGCCAGCTTCGATCTCGGTCAGCATCTCAACGTGACCCTGCTGTCCACGCCGGAGGGACAGGACAAGCCCGCGAAATACCCGGTGATGTTTCGCGCGGCCGATCTTGTGCTCATCACGAAGGCCGACCTGCTGCAGGTGCTGGACGATTTCGATCCTGATTACGCGACGCGCTGTCTGCGGCAGCTCGCGAGCCAGGCACCGGTACTGACGGTCTCGGCGCGCTCCGGCGAGGGCGTCGATCAGTGGCTCGCGTGGATTCGGGATGCGCTTGCCGGTATCAGGGAGTCGTCAGCATCGGCCATGAAAACAAGCGGAGTCGTCGCGTGAACACGAGTGCCGCGGAGCGACTGCAGGCGCTGCGCGGGCTGCCGACGGATCGATCTGTGCGCATCATGAATGTCTGCGGTGGCCACGAGCGCTCGATCTCCGTTGCCGGACTGCGCAGTGTTCTGCCGAAGAACGTCGAGCTGGTTCCTGGTCCCGGTTGTCCGGTCTGTATCTGCCCCGAAGAAGATGTCTACGAGGCGATTCAGCTGGCGCTGCACGAGGACATCACGCTGGTTGCTTTCGGCGACATGCTGAGGGTGCCGGTAAATGCGCCGAAGCGCGAACCGCGCTCGCTGGAGCAGGCCAAGGCAGCCGGCGCGGATATTCGACCGATCGCATCACCCATCGACGCGGTTCGCATCGCCAATGCGGACCCCGCGAGGCTGGTCGTCTTTTTCGCGGCGGGTTTCGAGACAACGACAGCGCCGGTCGCCTCGATGCTGGCCGAAGGTGTGCCGGACAACCTGCTCGTGCTGTTGTCCGGCCGGCTTACCTGGCCCGCCGTCGCCATGCTGCTCGATTCCGGTACGCCGGGCTTCGATGCACTCATAGCGCCGGGCCATGTGTCGACCGTGATGGGGCCGGAGGAATGGGAATTCGTCGTCGAAAAGCACGACATCCCGGCGGCCGTTGCCGGTTTCACACCGAAATCACTGCTGGCCGCGATGTATTCGGTGCTGCGACAACTCGGAGAGAAGCGTCATTTCCTCGACAACTGTTACCCGGAGGTCGTTCGGCCTGGCGGCAACGTCGAGGCGCGCCGGCAGCTCAATGAGGTCATGGACGTCGTGGATGCCAACTGGCGCGGTATCGGCATCATTCCGAAGTCCGGCTTTGCGCTTCGCGAAGCGTACGCGGCGCACGATGCACGCAAACGCTTCCGCTCCTACGCCGACGAGTCCAGGAAACGCGTCGGCGAAATGCCGCCCGGATGCGATTGCGCCAAGGTCGTGCTGGGCAAGATTTACCCCAACCAGTGCCGCCTGTATGGCGCCGCATGCACGCCAAGGAAGCCGATCGGACCGTGCATGGTGTCCGACGAGGGCGCTTGTAGAATATGGTGGTCGGCCGGTTACCGCGACAATGAATGGCAGGGTCGTGAGAAGGGGAGTGCCGTTGGCTGATGTGGCAGAACGCCTCAAAGACGAGATCGCGGCCGAGCGCATAACCCTCACGGGCCATGTCCAGGGCGTCGGCTTTCGTCCCTTCGTTTTTCGACTCGCCAGCGATTACGGTTTGCTCGGGTCCGTGCAAAACCGGCTCGGCGAGGTTGAAGTCGTCGCGATTGGCCAGCGGGCTGCACTGGCGCAGTTCAGAAACGATCTGATCACCAGGGCACCACCGCTTGCTCGTCCTTCGATCAAGTCTTTCGATGCGATCGATGCCCCGACGGCCGCAACGTTCGAGATCGTCGCAAGCTCTGCCGCAGCGGACGCACAGGTATTCGTGCCGCCGGACTACTTCATGTGCGACGACTGCCGCTCCGAGCTCGAGGATCCGTCGGACCGTCGCTATCGGTACCCCTTCATCAATTGCACCCAGTGCGGGCCTCGCTACACGCTGATTGAAGCCCTGCCCTACGACCGCGCCAATACCAGCATGGCCGGCTTTCCGCTGTGCGCGACCTGCGCGCGCGACTACGCCGATCCCGCCGATCGCCGCTTCCATGCCGAGCCGGTCGCCTGTCCGCAATGCGGACCATCGCTGTCTTTCGAAGCGGCCGGTCTTCCGCCGATCGAAGACACGGACGGCGCGCTGCAGGCGGCGGTTGCGGCGATTCGCGAAGGCGGCGTCGTTGCCGTGAAAGGTATCGGTGGCTACCACCTGCTGTGCGACGCCTGCGATGCCCGGGCGGTGGACGAGCTGCGACGACGGAAGCGTCGCCCTGACAAGCCGCTGGCGGTCATGTTTCCGGTCGAGGGCAGCGACGGCCTGGATTTCCTGCGTCGCGAGGTGACGCTCGAAGAGCCCGAAGCGGCGCTGGTTGCCGGTCCGGTCCGGCCCATCGTGCTAAGCACGAAAAAAGCCGGTAGCAGGCTCGCCGACAACGTCGCGCCCGGGCTCGCCGAGGTCGGCGTGTTTCTGCCCTACAGCCCGCTGCACCAGCGGCTGCTCGACGAGTTTGGCGGACCTGTCGTTGCGACATCGGGCAACGTCAGCGGCGAGCCCGTGCTGACGGACAATGCCGAGGCGTCCGAGCGACTCGGCAACATCGCCGACGCGTTTCTTCAGCACGACCGGCCCATCGTCAGGCCCGCTGACGATCCCGTCTATCGCCGCCTCGCCGCAAAAATGCGGCCCTTCCGTATCGGTCGCGGCAACGCGCCTCTCGAGCTCGATCTGCCCTGGCGACAGCAGACGCCGCTGCTGGCGGTCGGCGGTCACATGAAGGGCACGCTAGCCCTGAGCTGGGACCGCCGCGTCGTCGTTTCGCCGCACATCGGCGAGATGGACAGCCCGCGTAGCCTTGCCGTGTTCGAGCAGGTCGCCGCGGACCTGCAGCGGCTCTACGGCGTGCGCGCCGAACGCATAGTCTGCGACGCGCACCCGGGCTACACGACGCACCGCTGGGCGTACCGCCAGGATCCGATACCGGTCGAGCGCGTCTGGCATCACCAGGCACACGCAAGCGCGGTCGCAGCCGAGTTCGATCGCCCCGGACGCTGGCTGATGTTTGCCTGGGACGGTGTCGGCCTCGGCGAAGACGAAACGCTGTGGGGCGGCGAAGCGCTGTGCGGCGGCGCCGGTGACTGGCATCGGGTCGCGAGCCTGAGGACCTTCCGCCTGCCGGGCGGCGAGCGTGCCGGGCGCGAACCCTGGCGCAGCGCCGCGGCATTGCACTGGGAGTGCGGGCTAAGCTGGCCTGAATGCCCAGACCCGGACGGCCTCGCGGAAGCGGCCTGGCGGAATCGCATCAACAGCCCCGAAACCAGCGCCGCCGGACGCCTGTTCGACGCGGCAGCGGCATTGATTTGTGGCGTGCCGGTGACCAGTTTCGAGGCGCAGGGCCCGATGATCCTGGAATCGCTGTGCCGCGGTGCCGCGCCGCCGGTCGAACTGCCGCTGGCTGAGGACGCCGCCGGCGTGTTGCGCAGCGACTGGCAGCCATTGCTCGAGCTTCTTTCCGACAGGCGACGCGACGCGGCGGAGCGTGCCGAGATTTTTCATTCCAGTATCGCGACGGCAATCCTGAGGCAGGCCGAAGCGCTCCGGGAGCACCATGTGTTCGACCATGTCGGTCTTTGCGGCGGCGTTTTTCAGAACCGCGTACTGACCGGGCAGGTCATCGATCTCTTGCGAAGCGGCGGTTTCGATGTGCACCTGCCCGTAAAACTGCCGTGCAATGACGCCGCCCTGAGTTTCGGCCAGGCGGCGGAAGTCGCCGCGCGTGAGGCCCGAATGAAGGAAGAAGGAAAGCGTTGATGGAAGACGACCGTATCTCACTGGCTCACGGCAACGGTGGCCGCTTCATGCGCGAACTCATCGAGGACGTGTTTGCGCGCCGGCTCGCGGCCAGCAGGATTGACGTGCAGGCCGATGCCGTTGCGATCGATCTCGGCGACGGCGAGGTCATGATTACGACGGACGGTTTTACGGTACAGCCCATCGAGTTCCCCGGCGGAAACATCGGTTCCCTTGCCGTGCACGGCACCACCAACGACCTCGCGGTGTCCGGTGCGCGTCCGATGTACCTGACGCTGAATGCGTTTATCGAAGAAGGATTCGAGATTGCGCGCCTGGAGCGCATCGTCACCAGTCTCAACGAGGCGGCCGTGGAAGCCGGAGTCCGGATCAGCGCGGGCGACACCAAGGTCGTGCGACGCGGCGAGGGCGGCGGTATCTACCTCGCAACGACCGGTGTCGGTGTACGTCTTCCGGGCGTGCGGCCATCAATGCGGCTGATCGAGGACGGTGACGTGCTGATCGTCAGCGGACCGGTTGGCGATCACGGTACCGCTGTCATGCTCGCCCGAGAGGAATTCGGATTGCGGGGCGATCTGCTGTCGGATGCCGGCCCGGTCATGGCGTTGACAGAGCCGCTCCTGGCACTCGACGGACTTCGATTCATGCGCGACCCGACGCGTGGCGGGATCGCCTCGATCGGTCACGAGATCGTCAAGTCGACCGGTATGGGCGTTCGCTTCGAGGCGACGATTCCCGTTCGGGAGCCGGTACAGTCGGTATGCGACATGCTGGGCTACGACCCCTACTACCTTGCCTGCGAGGGCCGCGTCGTGGCCGTCATCGCCCCCGACCAGGTCGACGCTGCGCTGGCGATCTGGCGGGCGAATCCTGCGGGCGAGGGAGCCTCAAGGATCGGGCGCATCGTCGCGTCGCAAGAACGGGTGATCCTCGAGACGCCGCTCGGAGGCCAGCGTTTTCTCGAGGAACTCGAGGACGATCCGCTGCCGCGAATCTGCTGACCTCCACAGTCTGGCCCAGTCATTGCTCCCGGCCCTTCGCAGCCCTGACCGGTATTACACGATCTCCACGAGTTCGATATCGAAGGTAAGGGCATGCCCCGACAGGGGATGATTGGCGTCCAGCGTGATCGACTCCTCTTCGACCTCCACGACGACGAGGTTCATCGTCTGCCCGTCAGGGCTCTGGCTTTGCAGCTGCATACCGACAGCAGGATCGATACTGTCGGGCAGGGTATTCCGGGGTACCTGCTGGACCAGCTGCTCATGGCGCTGGCCGTAGGCATCGTCCGGCTCGATCGTGACGGTCTTCTGGTCGCCGACCGACATTCCCGTTACCGCGGCATCGAAGCCGGGGATGACCTGGCCGCCGCCCAGCGCAAATTCCAGCGGGTCGCGCCCGGCTGACGTGTCGAACTGGGTGCCGTCACCCAGTGTCCCCGTGTAGTGAATTCGGACCGTATCCCCGGATTTTGCCGCTGTCATATTCATCGCTCCTGTAAGTGATGGATTACTATACCAGACGCGCCGCGCGGGCTTCGCCAAGCGCTGACAGGGCTGGTGCAACTACCTATTTGAATGCGATAGCGCTGCGATAAGCTGGAAAACGAGGGATTGCCTGTCGCGAGAACCGCCATGAACGAATCGTCAACGCAAAACACTGTGGTCCAGGTCGACACGAGCGTGCCGGTATGGGACCAGTTCTTTACCGTAGCGCCGTTGGTGCTGATCGGTACGACTGACGCAGATGGCTCGCTGGACCTGGCGCCGAAACACATGGTTACGCCCATGGGGTGGCAGAACTACTTCGGTTTCGTGTGTACGCCCAGGCACGCCACCTGCAGCAATATCGAGCGCAGCGGTGTATTCACGGTCAGCTATCCGAAACCGTCGCAGGTGCTGATGACGAGCCTCGCGGCATCTCCGCGTCTCAAGAAGGGGGACAAGCCGGTGATCGATTATTTCGATACGTTTCCGGCAAAGGAAATCGACGGTGAGTTCATCGAAGACGGCTACCTGTTTTTCGAATGCCGCCACTACAAGACGGTCGGGGGCTTCGGCGAAAACTGCCTCATAAGCGGTGAGATCATCGCCGCGTACGCGGATGAGGACTTCCTGCGCCACGCCGAAGCCGACGACCAGGAAACGATTCATGATTCTCCGCTGTTCGCGTACCTCTCGCCCGGGCGTTTCGCGACCATCGATCGTTCGAACGCGTTCCCGTTTCCGGAGTCCATGAAGAAGTAGCGTTTCTATGGGCACCCCAGTCGCAAAACGGATTCTCGATTACGTCAACGACCAGTCCTCGCGATTCATCGAGCTGACCAGGGCGCTGGTCGATGCCGAGTCACCGTCAGCCCATCCGGAGAGCCATGACGACGTGCGTCGCGTGCTGCGGCTCGCGCTCGCCGAGGTCGGCTACGACTCCCGCGAAACCGGCTATCCGAACCGACCGAGGCATGTGTTTGCGGTTCCGGCAAAGCGGCCCAGGGGCAGGCCCTCGCAATTGCTGCTGGGTCACCATGACACGGTCTGGCCGGTGGGGACGCTGGCCGCCCGGCCGTTTTCCGTCGATGGCAATACGATGCACGGTCCCGGTACTTTCGACATGAAGGCCGGGCTTGCGCAGATGGTGCTGGCGCTGGGTGCGATTGACAATCTCGGATTGGAAACCGCCGTCGTCCCGATCGTCTTCGTCAACGCCGATGAAGAAATCGGCAGCCGCACATCGACGCGTTACGTGCGCTGGCTGGCGCAGCACGCCGATCGGGCGCTCGTCCTGGAGCCGGCGCTGGGCGAGCGCGGCGATATCAAGACCGAACGCAAGGGCATCGGGCGCTTCACCGTGACGGTGTATGGCAAAGCCGCGCATGCGGGTCTCGATCCGGAGGCCGGCGCGAGCGCGATACTCGAGCTGTCGCACATCATTCAGAAATTTTTCGCCCTCAATGACGTCGAGCGTGGCATCACGGTCAATGTCGGCACGATCGACGGCGGCATTCAGCCGAATGTGGTCGCCCCGCACAGCAAGGCTGTTGTGGATGTGCGCGTGCCGACGGTCGAGGACGGTCTCGAAATCGAGCGCACGATCCACGCCTTCCAGGCAACGACGCCGAATGTTCGCCTGCACATCGAAGGCAGCATTGGCCGGCCTGCGATGCAGTCGACGCCTCGCAACCGTCGCCTGTGGGAAGTGGCACAGCGGGCAGGCGCAGAACTTGGCCTGGAACTGCACCAGGCGCGAGCCGGGGGCGGTTCGGACGGCAACACGGCGAGTCAGTATACGGCGACGCTCGATGGACTTGGCGCGGTCGGCGATGGTGCGCACGCGGTCCACGAACACCTGCTAATCGACAAAACGCTGCAGCGGGCCGCATTGCTGACGATGCTGCTGCTCGCGCCGCCAATAGGGGACTAGTGCCCTGCAACGCATGTAGCGGGACACGGGCACCAGGAGCACACGAGGAGAACACCAGGGACACACGATGAGCACCCGGATGTATGGCTCACTCGCACGAATAGCGGACTTCAGGAACAGTAATTTCGAAGTCACGGCACTGGATCGCTCTGCCTGGGCGACCGGCGACTATGTCGAGGGCGAGGTCGTCGGCACCCGAACGGCGCTGTATCGCATTGAAGATCGCACCGGGCACATGATCCAGGTGGAGCCAGGGGACTGGGTTGTCGGCGCGCTGGGCGAGCGGGCGGCAACCCTGGAAGGCGTCGGCGGCTGGCGCGATGTCACGGAGGATGGCCGCATGCATACGATGACCAGTGCGGCGCTCATCGGTCGTTACACCTCGTTCTCGACTCTGTTTCCGGATCCGATGTCGCTTGTCTATCGCGGTCATCTCTGCCGCAGCGGCAAGAAGGTCTGCATGCGCGATTTCGCGCTGCGCTCCGAGACGCACGCGTTTGCCGTGCCAACCCTGCTGCTTTTCGGCTCGTCGATGTCGGCCGGCAAGACCACGACCGGGCGGCGCGTCTGCAAGGAGCTGGACAGGGCCGGCAAGTACGTCATTGGCGCGAAACTTACGGGTGCAGGGCGCTATCGCGACATCCTGAGTTACCTGAAGAACGGCGCCAGCGAAATCTATGACTTTGTCGATGTGGGCCTGCCCTCGACCATCGTTCCCGAGCAGGACTATCGCCGGGCGATCCGACCGCTCCTGAATCACATCAACGATCGCAAGCCGGACCTGCTGGTGGCGGAGGCGGGTGCCTCGCCACTGGAACCCTACAACGGTGAGGCGCTGTTCGATGAGCTGGGCGACAACATCGTGTGCACGATTCTGTGTGCCTCGGATCCCTACGCGGTGGTGGGCGTGCAGAAAGCGTTCGGGGTGACGCCGGACCTGGTAACCGGTCCCGCGACCACGACCTCGGCGGCCGTGGACCTGGTAAAGAAGCTCACCGGCCTGCAGGGCATCAACATCCTCGACCCGGCCATGAAGCAGCCGTTCCGTGAATTCCTGATGAAAAAGCTAGGGAATCTCTGACGAATTATTTCGCGAGTGCGATGTCACCGCCGCCGAAGCTGTACCGGACACCAACGCCCAGTGCCCAGACGCTGTAGTCGTACGGCTGAGCCCCCAGCGTCAATACGGTGGGAATCGTGTCGGGCGATACCAGCGTGTAATCCTCGACCTTGAACTTCTCGTAGCGGAGATCCAGCGTTGCGTGCAGGCGTTCTGTCCAGCGATACGCGGCTTCGATACGGGCGGAGTCCAGCGTCGAGGTCAGATCCGGCAGGCGACTGTTGCCTCCGCTGAGACTGAAGACGTCGATCGCGGTTTCGCCGTCGGTTCGGTTGTAGTCGAAGCGGATATCGTAGTTGCCATCCGCCTGGCGCCAGTGCAGGCCCGCGCCGATATGATCGAAGGTGTCGTCGTGTTTCGCGCTCCAGTCGTAGACGTCGAACTGTTCGCTGCCGAGCTGCAGGGCGTCGATGTTCTCATGGCCATAGACCAGGTACAGGGAAGCATTTTCCGAGACAGCCCAGCTGATATCCGCGGTGGCGCGGACTTCTTCGCTGTCCGTCATGCCGAGCTGCGACTTGTTGTAACGGTCGTCGGCGTACAGCACCGTGGTGCTGAAGGACAGCGGCGAATCAACGGGGTTGATGGAGGCAACGAGTTCTCCGTAGCTGCGGTAGCGGTACGCGAGGTTGTACTTTCGCATCAGCGGGTTCTGCCCCAGGCTGACGGCGACCGATTCGTCGTAACGATCGATATCGCGTTCTTCCGCGCCGCCTTTGATTTTCAGGTCGAGCCAGGCGAGCGGACGCCAGCGTGCCTGTCCCCAGCCGGAATCTATTGTCTGTTCCGCTACTTCCTGGAAATCGCGCTTCAGCTCCTTGCGCTCGCCGCCGGCGGAAACGCGAATGTCTTTCCAGACCACGAGCTCACCGCCGAGGCTGATACTGGTTCTCTCGAAGCTGTACGGCACGTTCTGTTCGACGTCGCCGGAAACGAACAGGTCCGTGATAACGCGATTCCAGCTTGCCTGCGGTGTGGTGTTGTCACGCTCGTCGAATCGATAGGCGAACTTGATGCGTCCCTTCGGCAGCGGCCGGGAGGTCACGGTAAGAGCGTAATTGGCGGTATCGACCTCGCCATTCAGCGAGCTTCGCGGCAGTGCTCCGGCGCCGATGGCGGAATTGTTGGTGTAAGGCAGCAGAGGCTCATTCTGTTCGCCGCGGCCCGAGGCCAGCGTAAAGGCTACAACGGTATCCCATTGCATGAGCCGGTAGGCGCCCGAAAGCGAGACCTGCTGGAAATCGTTGTCCGGTGCCATGGCCATGCGGTACTGGTCCTGACCGGGTGACGCGGTAAACGGTATGTCCCAGCTCAGCGACGGGTTCTGATTGCTGAAGTAGGAGCCGTAATACGCGAGTGTAAGGCTCGCACGATCCGTGCCGTACTGAAGACCCGCGTCAATCTGGTCGGTCTCGTAGTCGATCCAACGGGGTAGCAGCGACGATTGCGTGTAGCTCGAACCTCCGGTGATGTCGATGCCGTCGCGAGACTGGCGGCGGAAGTCTGCGTAAACGCGAAAGGCTTTCGCCGGCTTCCAGTCGGCGCCGGCGTCGATGATCTGGCGGTCGCTTTCGATCGTTTGCGGTCGCAGCGACGCGGCCAGTTGCGGCATCGTCGTCGTCAGCCCGGCCCGAACCCAGGAGGCAGGCAGGGTGATGGTGTCCGAAGAGGATGGATCAAAGATCGTCCTCGTGGTGTCGAAGCGGCGGTAAGGCAGCTCGCGGTACCCGACATGGAAACCAAAAGTGCCTTGCCGGCCGCCGTCCATTTCGAAGACGCGTGATTCGAGGCCGAGATCCTCGACAGTCCAGTCGAGTCGATAACCGTTATCCACGTAGCGACCCTGTCCGTCCACATTGGCGAAGCCGCCCTTGTCGTCATAGCCGGTGCCATTGCCGAAGCGAATGGCGCCGTCTTCGCCCACGTAGGTGGCACCCGCGTCAACTTCGGCGCGGTAGCCTTCGTCGAACGGGCAGGACTCGCATTTCCAGTCGCTGGTGTCGACCTGCGCAAGCGCAATCGCGGGGGCCAGCAGGGCCAATGGCGCGACCAGCACCGCGGAAAAATGTCTCGTTTCTCGTTTCATCACGAACCTATCGCATTAGCTTCGAGCCCGACGGGTGGTTTGAACCGTGCACCTGGTCGTGGCAGTTGAGGCAGGACTGGCCCAACAGGAACTGTGACGGCAGACCGGATGGCAGGCCGCGTGCATCCTGCGGCAAACTCGGATGACCGTCCTGCGAGTGACAGCCCTGGCACAGTGTTGGCGCGCGCAGGCTCAGCATGCCCGGATAATTCGAGCCGTGCGGATCGTGGCAATTGGCGCAGTCCTCGGCGACCGGCGCATGCTCCCACAGGTACGGCCCGCGCGTTTCGGCGTGGCACTCGTAGCAGGTGTCGTTGAGTGTCGCCCTCGCCAGCAGGCCGTCGCTCGTTTCACCGTGACTGCTGTGGCAGCTGCTGCAATCCATCTTGCCGTGTCGGACGGGATGCGCGTAGGGTTTCATCGACTGCGTGCGTTGTTGCTGGTGACAGTCGAAACACACCTCGGCCTGAGTCGCAGTGGTTAGCACCGGGTCGCGCTCGACGTGGCTGGCGTGGCAGTCGGCGCAGGCCACCGTGTTCATGTCGTGCGCGCTGCCGTGCCAGGCGATGCCGGCGTTGCTGAGGTGGCAGTCGATGCAGTAGGCATTCTGTTCAGGCACCGGCGTGCCGGAATCCGAGCCGAACAGCACGACAGGCGGCCTTTCCTGACCGCGCCTGACGCGGCCGGCATGGTCGCCACCCGGGCCGTGGCATGCTTCGCACTGCAGCTGGCCGTGACCGAAGGGCGACGCGGGATCCGTCGGTACCGCATGCTTGCTGCGGAAAACCGCGAGCGTTACCTGGTCGTCATGACACTGAAAACAGGTGTCAGCGCCTTTCTTGCTGTAGCTCGGTGCCTCGTCGTCCGCCGCGACGGCGGCTGTTGCCGGGATGGCCACGAGGGCCATCGTCAGCAGCAGCAGACCGTTCCGCCGGAGCACGTTTGAAGTTCGTAACATTAGTTGGACTCAAACGTACCGACGCCATGCACAATGGCTACATCGGCCGAACGTCCTTCGCCATGACACAGCCCGCAGGTCTCCGCGCCCGATGAAATCAGGCTGCTGTCTGCGGACTTCGTCGCATTGAAGTCGCCGCCATTCTGAACCATGTGATTCGCCGCAAGATCGCTGGTATGACAGCTCGAGCAGACCGCCGTATTTGGCGACACGACGACGTCGTCCGTCGGCGTTGTCCGATCCGCGCCGCTGTCGACCGTGGTGCCGAGCACCGCGCCCGGGTCGACCGGGTAGTAGCCGCCTGGCAAGTGGCAGCCCTCGCAGTTGTTCAGCTTGCCGGGGTAGGCGAACTCATAGACATGGGTCGAATTGCCGAAGCCGCAGACCTCGTACGGCACGCCGATCGCACCGGATGCGTGCATCGCGTGGATCATGTATTTCATGTCGACCGACGTGTCGTCAAGGCCGAGGTCGATCTCGCACTGGCCGCCGCGGCGGTTGACGTCGGTAACGTTCGGCGCGTGGCAGGTTACGCAGACCTCGATGTTGTCGGTGCGGTTGTTGCCGTGCATGGACAGCTGACTATGGCAGTCATCGCACTTGTCAATCGCCACCGCGTTGCGCCTCGGCATTGCGGTTGCGTCGGTGATGGGCGCATAGGCCACGGTGTTCGTGACCGCGATTCTCTGCAAAGAGCCGTCGATGTCGACCGCCGGATGCCCATCGATCGTGACGGCCAGGGAACCGCCGGCCGTCGCGGGTACCGCAAGCGGTGAGGTGACGCTGAATACGCCTCCACCGACAGCCGTGGGCGAGCCGCCACTACAGCCGATTGCATTCAAGGACAAGCCGAGACCCGGTGAGTTGCCGCTATCGTTGTTGTGGTAGTCCTTTGTATCCCATGCAATTCCGACAGCCAGCCTTGATGCGCCACCGGCGCAGGCCGTCCACTCGGGATCGTTCAGCAGATCGTAGGGCGCATCTCCGTTGGTCGGGTCCGTTACCGAGTATTGAACAACGGGGGATTCGCCGATACCCGTATTGGTGACGCTGACGATGTTGAACTGGAAGCGCTCGCTGGCTTCGCGATTCGGCTGTCGATGCGCGACCGGAACATGCACCGCTGTGAGGCCCGAGGTTTCGTTGTGGCAGCCGGCACACAGCGTGTCGTCCGTAAAGGCGAGGCCGCCGGGGTGCCCGCCGGCCGCCCAGTTGATGTCATCGTGGCAGGTGCCGCAGGAGGCGCGATTCTGCACCGTACGCCAGTTGCTGGCCTGCGGAACGGCTGCGTTGGATTCCTGGTGGCAGGTCTGGCAGTTCCTGACATCCTGCGTGAATACAATATTCGAATAGTCGTGCGTCGTGCCGCCGAAGCCGACGACGCGGTAGCCGTTGGCGAGGTTAACGCCGTAGTGGATCTTGTGGATCATGACTTTCATGTCCACGGAGCCGCCCCAGGGCTCCGACGCCGTGTCTCCGTCGATCGAATAGGGGTTGTGGCAGGTGACGCAATACTCGACGTCGAAACGGGCTTCGCCATGAAACTCGAGATTGTCGTGACAGGCGTTACAGGCATCGTTGTTGACGATCAGGCGTGTCTCGACAGGCGCTCCGCCTGCGGGAACGAAGTCGTAGGGCGCGTTGTTGGCCGGTATATTCTCGGCAAGATACCGGTTGGTACGGATTTCCACGCCGAGTCGATGCGTTTTGGCGGCGTCGAACGCTGGTCCCCCCGCATAAGCGGTCAAGGCTTGCGCAAATGTGTAGGTATAAGTGCCGTCGCCATTGTCCGAGTAGCTACCCGAGCTGGCCGATTCGGTGGTCGCCTGGGCGTTGGCAATGCCGCCGCTGGAGCGTGTCAGGTAGGACTGCCACTCGCTGGAACCGCCGTTCTGACCAGGGGACAGCTGTGCCAGCGTGAAACTCATCGCGTTGGCGGGGAGTCCGCTAAGGCCGAAGCCCAGGTCGTCGCTCAGGCGCAGCTCGACCGTCGGCGCTCCGCCGCCGGCCGGGACCATAACGCTCTGAATCGAAACGTTTATTTTTTCCGCCGACTCAACCGGTACGGCAGCGGATCCCGGCGGTCCGGGAGGACCACTCGGTCCTGGCGGGCCGGCCGTGCCCTGACCGCCGGCCGGGCCAGCGGGCCCCGTGTCACCGCTGCAGGCAAACAGGAGAGCGGACGACAGCAGCAATGCGGCCAGATTCCAGGTCCCGGAGGTTAAGCGATACATGTCATTCCCCTTACTTCTTGGTCTTTGGTGTTGCGTCGGGTCTTCCCGCGTCGTACAGACGGACGATTCTGCCTCGCTTTTTTAGCAAATACCGCCGGCCATGGCATCGCGGCATCTACCTACTGGCTTTCCGTCGCGGCATGTACTTACTGGCCGTCGCGCCGGTATATGTCGATAATGGGCCGTTATCTGGCGAAGCCATTGGGCCCGATTCAGCGACCATTCAGCCAGCAATGACCACACTAACCCATGATTTCGAAAGGCACCTTGCCTTAGCCAGGAGAAGATATGAAACGCCTAACGACCTACCTTGCGGCGACCCTGATCGGCCTGATGTTTACGTCGGCGAATGCCGGTGATATCGAGGCGATGATGAAGGGCTGTAACGACTGCCACGGCGACAACGGCGTGAGCCAATGGACGGACGTACCGACGATTGCCGGCCTCGCCGAGTTCGTGCACGTCGATGCGCTGTACGTCTACAAGGATGAAGATCGACCTTGTGCCGAATCCAAGTATCGGCAGGGCGATACCAGCCGGCCCGCAACGACGATGTGTGCCATCGCCGCGAAATTGAGCGAAGACGACATCGACGCACTCGCGGCCGCGTATGCCGAACTGCCGTACGTCAAGGCCAAGCAGAAATTCGATGCCGGCCTCGCTGCCGCCGGTGAAGCCCTGCACAATGAGCATTGCGACAAGTGCCACTCCGACGCGGGCACGAATGCCGAAGACGAAGCGGGCATGCTTGGCGGCCAGATGATGGGCTATCTCGAGCAATCATTCGCCGACTACAAGTCCGGTGAGCGCGAACAGCCCGGCAAGATGAAGGAGAAAATGGATTTGCTGTCGGACGACGATGCGAAAGCACTGGTGCACTACTACGGCAGTATTCAATGACCGATAGCGCTTCCGCCGGGTACGATACCGGCGGCCTGTTCGCGGCTATCGATGCGAACGACGCAGCGGCGTTCGTCGGTTTTCTGACCGACGACGCCGTTTTTCGTTTCGGATCCGCGCCCTCTGTTCGCGGCCGAGCGTCGATTCAGCAGGCAGTCGACGGTTTCTTCGGCACGATTGCCGGTTGTTCACACAATGTGACACGCACGCTGGGCAGCGGATCGACACTGGTTTGCGAGGGAGAGGTCACCTACCGGCGGCACAATGGCACCGAGATCACACTGCCATTTGCCGATGTTTTCGAGTACCGCGGCGACCTGATCGCCGAGTACAGGATTTACATGGACATCGGTCCGCTGTATTCCGACTAGGGCTACAGCGAAGCCGTACTCTCGGAAATCCCTGATAGCAACAAGGCACTGATTGACTTACTAAAGCCACAGGATTCAGGGATCTAAAACAATGACGAACGGTGCGAATCGCGCCCGCCTGCTCCGGGCGATAGTGGCGCTGGTAGTTCTCCCGCTGGGTACTTCACAGCTACTGGCTGCAGACGACAACTGCGGCGAATGCCATGAAGACGTGGTGGTCTCCTCGACGGCTCATCCCGATCTCGCGTGTTCGGATTGCCATAGCAACGTCACCGCCGAACACGAAGGTGACGATCTCGAGCCGCTCACGGACGAGATGAGCTGCAACGAGTGCCATGGCAGCGTGCAGCGAGCGGTCAAACGCAGCGTTCACGGCGGCGAAGCCGCTTGTGGCGACTGCCACGGCGCTCCGCATGAGATTCACGAGGTGTCGGATCTCGCATCCGCGGTCTCGCCCGTTAACCAGATCAAGAATTGCGGTGCCTGCCACGATGATCCGCCGCAACTCGTCGAGGGCTATCTGACCAGCGAACACGGCAGGGCGCTGTTGCTGTCCGGGCTGGTCGCTGCGCCGAGCTGCAGCGATTGTCACGGCGACCACCAGATACTCGAGGCCGACAAAGATCGTGCCGCGACCTCGCATGCGCACTCGCCGGAAATGTGCGGTGAATGCCATACCTTGCTGCTGAACGACTGGCGGGACCACAGTGCGCACGGCTCTGCCTGGAAGGCCGGTGAAGACGGCCCGGTATGCGTTGATTGTCACTCGTCACACAAGATCGCGGACCCGACGACCGATGCCAGCAGACATGCCTCTGCGGCCAATTGCGGCGGTTGTCACGAGGAGTTCATGTCGACTTTCCGCGACAGCTTCCATGGCAAAGCCACGCACCTCGGTATGTCCGGCGGCGCCGTATGCGCCGACTGCCATACGCCGCACAAGAACCTTCCGGCGGACAATCCCGAATCGAGCGTGCATCCGGATAATCTACTTGCGACCTGCGGCAACTGCCACGCAGGCATCACGCCGTCGTTCGCGACATTCGATCCGCACAACGACCCCTCGAATCCGAACGACGTTTTTGCAGTCTACGTCGTCTGGGTGTTCATGACGGGTCTGTTGATCGCTGTGATTGCGTTCTTCGCGATTCACGACACCCTCTGGCTGCAGCGCTCACTGGTCGGCGTGCTGCGCGGCGAATTCAAGGAAGGACCCGAGAGCGGCCAGTACATCCGTCGCTTCCGGCGTGCGAACATGCGTATACACGTCATTATCGTCACGACCTTCGTGCTGCTGGCGCTGACCGGTCTGCCATTGAAGTTCGCCGACGCCGCGTGGGCCCAGCAACTCGTCGACCTTCTGGGCGGCGTTGATTCGACGCGTTTCCTGCATCGCGTCGGCGCGATTGGCACCTTCGGCTACGCGATCTTCCATCTCGCGGATCTCTTCATTCGCTGGGCAATTCGCCGCGAGCCGGGCATGTTCTGGGGACCGAACAGTCTCGTACCGCAGCCGAAGGATTTCTCGGACTTCTTCGCGAACATTCGATATTACCTGTATCTGGGTGAACGTCCGCCCGGTGATCGCTGGACCTACTTCGAGAAGTTCGACTATCTCGCGGTATTCTGGGGTGTGCTCATCATCGGCATCTCGGGCCTGTTCCTGTGGTGGCCGGATTTCTTTACCAGCTTCCTGCCTGGCTGGACACTGAATGCGGCGTACGTGATTCACAGCGACGAGGCATTGCTTGCCACCAGCTTCATATTCGTGTTCCATTTCTTCCACACGCATCTGCGTCCGGAAAGTTTCCCGATGGATCTCGTGATCTTCACGGGCAAGATGTCGCTGGAGCGATTCAAGTCCGAACGACCGCTGGAATACCAGCGGCTGGTCGATAACAATGAGCTGGACGACTACCTGGTGGATCCGCCGACACCACGGCAGCGCCGTGATGCGTATATTTTCGGGACGATCTTCCTGGTCATTGGTGTGCTGCTGGCAATAGGAATTATCTGGGCTTTGCTCACCCACTAGGGTAGAAGACAGCCTGCAAACAAGAGAATAAGGGGAAGGCTGTGTTCAGGAACTTCTTGTCGTCGATTACCCGGAACGGGCTCAGTCTTTTCGGCACGGCGCTCGCAATCGCGAGCCTCGTGCTGATCGTCTGCCTGTTTTTCATTCAGCACATGGGTTACGAGGGCGGACCGTATCTCGGCATCCTGACCTTCCTGATCCTGCCGATGATTTTCGTTGTCGGCCTGCTGCTGATACCGTTGGGGTCCTTCCTGTACCGGCGCAGTTTGCGCAAGATGCCCGGCGGCGAATCGACACCCTTGCTGCCTGTCTTCGATCTCAACAAGCCGAAGACACGCAACTGGATCCTGATCCTGACCGGCGCCACGATGATCAACATCGTCATTGTTGCCGGAGCGACCTACAAGGGCGTCGAGATCATGGAGTCGGTGGAATTCTGTGGCCTCGCCTGCCATTCGGTGATGGAGCCCGAGCACACCGCGTTCCAGCGTTCCTCGCATTCCCGGCTAACTTGCGCCGACTGCCATATCGGCCCGGGCGCGGACTGGTTCGTGAAATCGAAGCTCGATGGGGCCTGGCAGCTGGTCTCCGTGGCGTTCGATCTGTATCCCCGACCCATCCCGACGCCGCTGCACGATTTGCGCCCGGCACGAGATACCTGCGAGCAGTGTCACTGGCCTACGCGCTTTGTCGGCGACAGGCTCAAGATCAAGAAACACTACGCGGAAGATGAAGCCAATACGGAACTGATTACCGCGTTGCTGTTGAAGGTGGGCGGCGAGGCAGGCAAGCGCTCGTCGGGAATCCACTGGCACGTTGATCCGGGCGTCGACATTCGCTATCGGTCCGACGAGACTCGCGAAGATATCTATGAAGTCGAGTACACCGACGAAAGCGGTAACACCAAGACCTATGCGGACAGAAAGGCGCCGGAAGACGGTGGCGTCTGGCGGCAGATGGATTGCGTCGACTGCCACAATCGCCCGAGCCACAATTACCAGGCGCCGGATTCCGAGATCGACGTCGCGATTCGCGACGGACTGATCGACAGGACGCTACCGTTCGTCAGGAAAGAGGCGCTGCGAATCATCGATGCCGAGTACCCTTCGCATGAAGAAGCCCGGCAGGCCATAAGCGCACAACTGACGGAATACTATAAGGAAAACTATCCGGATGTCGCCACTGAGAGGGCCGACGCAATTCTGCAGGCGGCGACAACCCTGGGCGATATCTACTCGGTGAATGTTTTTCCGCAGATGAAGGTCTGGTGGAACACCTACCCGGAACACATCGGTCACGAAAGGTCTGACGGCTGCTATCGCTGCCACGGCAAGCGATTGCGAACCGCAGAGCGTGAGCAGATTTCCCGCGATTGCGACGTCTGTCACACGGTTCTTGCCGAGCGAGAGGAAAACCCGGCAATACTGACGCAGCTCAATCCCTAGTGATGAACAGCAAGGCATCGGCAGTTCACAGGACGCACAAAAGCGCGTCAGCGTCTGCCCGTCGCCAGCTGATCTATGAGCTGATCAGTGGCGGCACGGGCCTGCTGCTGGCCCTGTTCATGTGGGGGCACGTTGTACTCGTGGGCTCTATCCTGACGGGCGAACGCGGTTTCGACTGGATGGCGACGATGCTCGAGGACTACTACATCGCGCAGCCTACTGTGTTCATTATTCTCACTTTGTTCCTTGTGCATGCCGTGTTCGCATCGCGAAAGATCCCGGCACAGCTCAGAGAGCGAAAACGCATGATCGCGCTCGCGTCCGGCCTGAAAAATTCGGGTCGCGAGCACGTCGCGACGCGTACCGAGCATTCGCCATTTCGTCCGCACACCGAATCGATGCTGTGGATCTGGCAGGTTCGTACCGGCATGGTCATGCTGGTGCTCGGCAGCTTTCACCTCGTACTTCTGGGTCTCGATATCCTGACGCCGCTGTTCGGCGATATTGCCGGCATCGAATCGCAGACATCGGTGGCGCGTGTCAGCGCCGGGCTTTGGCTGCCCTATGCCGTGCTGCTGCTGTGCGTTGAGTTTCACGCCAGCGTCGGCCTCTATCGCCTCGCGATCAAGTGGGGTGCGGATCTCTGGATGTCGCGCCAGACCCTGCATCGCGTCGAACAGCTCATTTTCTGGGTCGTCCTCGGACTCGGTGGCGTCACGCTGCTTGTGCTTGCCGGCTGGCTGGATCCACCGCTCCGGTTCCTGCTGGAAGGTGCATCGACTTGAACGCGCGTCTCGAAACCACCGACGTACTCATAATCGGCGGCGGGCTGGCGGGCGAACGTTGTGCTATCGAAGCGGCGGCCGCCGGTCATGAGGCAATGATTCTTTCGCTGGTGCCACCGCGTCGCAGCCACAGCTGCGCGGCGCAGGGAGGCATGCAGGCGGCACTGGCCAACTGCGTGAAAGCCGAGGGCGACAGTCCGAAGGTGCATTTCCTGGATACGGTGCGCGGCTCGGACTGGGGCGCCGATCAGGAGGTCGCCAGGATCTTCGCCGAAGAGGCACCCATCGCCGTGCGCGAGCTGGCGCACTTCGGCGTGCCGTGGAGCCGGGTCAAAGGCGGACGCAACCACTATTTCATCAAGGGGCAGGCCGTCGAGATCGACGAGTCGCCGGAGAACGACGGCTTGATCGGGCAGCGTGATTTCGGTGGCACCGCCAAGTGGCGTGCCTGTTACGCGGCGGCCGGCACAGGGCACGCGGCCCTGTATGCGGTCGATAGCGAGGTCGTGAGGCTCGGTATCACCGTGCGGGATCGAACCGAGGCGATATCACTGATCCACGACGGCACGCGCTGCCTCGGTGCCGTGGTGCGCTGCCTCAGAACCGGCCGGCATTTTACGGTGATGGCAAAGGCCACCGTCATTGCCACCGGCGGCTACGGGCGCATCTACGGCCAGTACACCAGCAACGCAACCATCAACGAAGGCACAGGCGCCATCGTCGCCATGGATACCGGCATCGTGCCGCTGGGCAACATGGAGGCGGTGCAGTTCCATCCGACCACGCTGTCGCCGAGCGGTATTCTCGTGACCGAGGGCTGCCGCGGTGACGGTGGCTACCTGCTGGACAAGAACCTGGATCGCTTCATGGTCGAGGCGGAGCCGGAGAAACAGGAGCTGGCGAGCCGCGATGTCGTGTCGCGACACATGGCGCAGTGCATGCGGGACGGCAAGGGTGTCGACTCGCCCTACGGACCGCATTTGTGGCTCGATATCCGCCATCTTGGCGAACAGCACCTGCGCACAAAGCTGCTCGAGGTGTGGGATATCTGTCGCGACTTTGCCGGATTGAATCCCGCCGAAAAACTGGTGCCGGTGCGGCCGACGCAGCATTACTCGATGGGCGGCGTGCGTGTGAACAAGGATGGCGAGGCCTATGGCCTGGCGGGTCTCTTTGCCGTAGGCGAAGCGGCCTGCTGGGATATGCACGGCTTCAACCGCCTTGGCGGCAACAGCCTGGCGGAAACGCTCGTGGCCGGGCGTCTCGTTGGCCGGCGAGTCGGTGAGTATGCCTCCGGTGTTTCGCTACGGGCGGACACCGGCTACGCCTTCGATGCGCTTGCCGCCGCAGAACAACGCGCCGGGGAATGGCTGGCGCGGGACGGCAATGGGCCAAGCGTCTACGACATTCGCGATGCCATGGGCGAAACGATGATGCACAAGGTGGGCATTTTCCGTACGGGTAGCGAGCTGGATGAGGCTGTCAGTGAATTGCAGGCATTGCTCGCCAACTGTGAAGACGCCGTATTGCGCTGCAAGGACCCTGGCGTCAATCCGGAACTGGCGTTCGCGCTGCGATTGAAGGGCATGTTGCGGCTGGCACTGACGGTGGCGATGGGCGCTCGCGCGCGCACCGAGAGCCGCGGCGCGCATTTCCGCACGGACTACCCGTTGCGCAATGACGAGGAATGGCTGAACCGGACGCTGGTTCGATGGGCGGCAGAGCAGGGCGAACCGACGTTCAGCTACGAGCCAACCGGACTCATCGATCTGCCGCCCGGGCATCGTGGCTATGGAAGTGACAAGCGCATCGAGATGACACAGCCAATCGATAGCTACAACGCGGCGGTGCTGGATGAGCAGACGCGGCAGGGGCGGCTGACCACAGCCGAAGCCATGGGCAGCCGCTTGCGCCACGGCGACTGGCAATCGCCTGCGCAGTAACGGGGAAGACAAACTAATGAGCCAGGACAACAAACAAGCCCCGCGTCAGCTGCGATTCGAAATTTTTCGTTTCAATCCTGAGGACGAGAATTCGGTGCCGCACACCGACATGTTCGAGATCGAAGAAACACCGTTCATGTCGCTGTACATCGCGCTCAACAAGATCCGTGAAACACACGATCCGGGCCTGCAGTTCGACTTTGTCTGCCGTTCGGCGACCTGTGGCTCCTGCGGGATGATGGTTAACGGTCGCCCGGCACTCGCCTGCCGTACGCTAACCTCGGACTTGCCGGAAGACATACAGCTGTATCCACTGCCGGCTTTCAAGCTGGTCGGAGACCTGTCTGTCGATACGGGAAGCTGGTTTCGCGGTATGTCCGAACGTACCGAGGCATGGATCCACGAGCGCCAGCCGTTCGACCCTGAGGCACAAGAGGAGCGCATGAGCGACGACATCGCCGAGGCCATCTACGAGGGTGACCGCTGCATCGAGTGCGGCTGCTGCGTGGCCTCCTGCGGCGTCGCGAACCTCGACGATGAGTTCCTCGCAGCCGCCGGCCTGAACCGCGTGGCTCGCTTCATGATGGACCCGCGCGACCAGCGTTCCGATGCCGACTGGTTCGACGTCGTGGCCGGGGATCAAGGTGTGTTCTCCTGTGTCGGCATGATGGCCTGCGCGGACGTCTGTCCCAAGGAACTGCCGCTGCTCGAAGTCTATGCCTACCTGCGGCGCAAGACGCTGGGCGCGCGATTCGTCAGCAAGAGCAAACAGAAGGCTCGCTGACCCGCGGACAAGCGGCGCGCACTGAATCCTCGCGGGCCTGGCAATCAGCGGGTCTATAGGTATTCCTACGCAGTTCCGCTTCTCGAAAATGCCCTTACATCTATGACATATAGAGGGGGCCCTTGCTACGTGTCACGAGATCGGGCAAACGGTGTTTCGGAACTGACACGTCAGTCGGCAATCCTCGATTCCCTGTCTGCCCACATTGCCGTGCTGGATTCGGCAGGAACAATCGTGTCGGTCAACCTCAGCTGGCGGAAGTTCGCCGATGAAAACGGTCTCGATGACACGAGCGCCGGTGTCGGCTGCAATTACCTGGAGGTCTGCCGTTCCGCAGATCCCGACCCCAATGCCCTCAAGGCACTCGACGGTATCGAAGCCGTCATGGATGGCCGCCTGTCATCGTTTTACCTCAAGTACCCCTGCCACGGCACTCGGGAACTGCGCTGGTTCACATTGCGGGCATCGCCACTACTCGAGCACGCGAATTACGTCGTCGTCTCGCACGAAGACATCACCGGGCAGGTGCTGGCCAGGATTCGACCGCGCCCGCGCAGGTAATCGGTCTACTCCTTTGCGAGAAACTCCAGCGCGCGCAGCACGTCGCGCCGACTGATCTGGCCGACCAGCCGTGTGCCGTCCATGACCGGGAAACGCCGGAAGCGTGAGGTGACGAACTCCTGTGCAAGATCTATGATGCTCATGTCAGCATCTACCGTTTTGACGCCCTCGCTCATGAAGTCGCTGACGGGGCCGCCCCAGTTGCCGTGATAACCGGCGTCCAGCGCAACCTTCATGCAGTCGAGCTCCGAGAGCATGCCGAGAAGATTGCCGGCGTCATCGACGACTGGCGCTCCGGCAATACGTTTGTTCACGAGTACGTGAACGGCATCGAGGACGTCCGTGTCCGGCTTGAAGGTAACAAGCGTTCGCGCCATGTAATCCTTGACCAGGCAGGACTTGCTAGTCATACGCTTTCTCCATCCGGGTTCTGTGACGATTGTTCGCGCCGGTTCCTGCAGTTGCCGCTGCAGAGTTCGCAGCCGCCGCCGCCGAGGCCACCGCAGCTGCCGCTGATGGCCTTGCGACCGTTCAGGACACCAACGCTCATGCCGGCGATGACCAGCAGGATAATGACGAAACTCAGCAGCAAAGTGGGAATCAGTACGCTCATGATGACAGCAATCGCTCGAAGGCAGTGGTAGTTACGGTTTCGAAACGCGTGTCGTTACGAATCAGGAAGTAGGCGGCAATATCCAGCTCCTCGGCGCGTTGCGGTCCTTCGCCAGGGCCCAGCACGAGCAGCGCGGTCGCCATGGCATCGGCATAGGCGGCTGACGGGTTCACGACGGTGACCGCGGCGAGCGCGTGCGAAACCGGGCGGCCGCTGCGGGCGTCGATCGTGTGCGAATAAAGCTGGCCGTCGTGTTCAAAATAGTTCCTGTAGTCGCCGGAAGTGGCAACGCCGGTGTCCGTCAGTCGCAACACCGAATGCGGCATGCGCCGTGTCGTCGACGGGGTTTCGATCGCGATCGCCCACTTCAGGCGTTCGGCATTGTGGCCGCGGACGCGCAATTCACCACCTATTTCGACAAGATAGTTGCTCAGTTCGTTCCGGTCGAGCAGTGCGGCAACCTGGTCGACCGCATAGCCCTTGGCCCAGCCCGACAGGTCAACGTAAATATCGCCGCTCAGCTTCCTGACTGCGGGGCTTTCGCAGCGCGTTTGCAGGCCTTCGTAGCCAACCTCGGCCATAACGGCCCGCAGCGCTTCGTCGCTCGGCGGCTGCCGAACGTCGCCACCGGGGCCGAATCCCCAGAGATTTACCAGCGGCCCGACGGTGATATCGAAAGCGCCGTTGGTCACCCGACTGATCTCGAGCGCGCTCTCGATGGCATGGCAGAACTCAATTGAGGTATCGATCCAGTCACTGTGCCGACTGGCATTGAACCGCGACAGCTCCGAGTCCTCGCGCCACGTCGAGGCGAGGACGTCGATCCGCTCCAGTGTCTCGATAATGCGCGCCTGCAGCTGTTCGCCGGAGAAATGCTCGCCCGGCGCTACCAGCAGCACGCTGAAGCTCGTGCCGAGGGCGTTGCCGCCGAGTTCGAGCTCCGGCAATCGCGGTGCGCGATCGCAGGCCGCGAGCAGCAGCGTCGCGAGCAGCAGGCAGGCTTGCAGCAGACGGGGCACCTCGGCTATCCGCCGAAATCGTCGAGCAGGATGTTCTCTTTCGGAACACCGAGGCTGTCCAGCATCTTGATGACAGCCACGTTCATCATTGGCGGGCCACACAGGTAGTACTCGCAGTCTTCCGGCGCCGGATGCTTCGACAAATACTCATCGTGCAGTACCTTGTGTATGAACCCGGTAAGTCCGTTCCAGTTGTCCTCCGGCTGTGGTTCGGACAGGGCGAGGTGCCACTCGAAGTTGTCGTTGAGCCTGGCAAGCTCGTCGAAGTCGTCCTTGTAAAACATCTCCTTCAGGCTTCGCGCGCCGTACCAGAAGGACATCTTGCGCTTGCTGTGGCGTCTCTTTAGCTGGTCGAAGATATGCGCGCGCATTGGAGCCATGCCGGCACCGCCGCCGATGAATACCATCTCGTTGTCGGTTTCCTTCGCGAAAAATTCGCCGTAGGGGCCGGATACCGTGACGTGGTCGCCCGGTTTCAGGTTAAAAATGAATGAAGACATGATGCCCGGCGGCACCGAGTCGTCGGCACCCGGCGGCGGCGTCGCAATTCGCACGTTTAGCTTGACGACTGTTTTCTCCAGCGGGAAGCTTGCCATCGAGTAGGCGCGTGAAACCGGTTCTCTGACGTGTGATTCGTATCGCCACATCTTAAATCGCTCCCACTCGTCGCGGAATTTTTCGTCGATATCGAACTCCGTGAACTTCAGGTCGT
>JBFELT010000012.1:0-32143 GCA_041552015.1 Woeseiaceae bacterium | reverse complement strand
TTCCCGGTGAGCCGGTCCGTTGAGTTCGGGACGCGAGAAGAATCCTGGCTGCGGCTTCTGCGGATCGCCCGGTGCGGCGGCACCCGGGCAGGCGCCCGTGTTCAGATACGCCAGCGCAGCCACCATGTTGGGGTCGGTACTGTCGCCAACGGCTACGTTCAGATCATCCACCGCGGGGCAATCGACCGGCAGCCCGTCGAAGTAGTCGCCTTCGCCGGCCGCGTTCACCGTCCTGAACGACGTCGGGCGCAGGATCTTGTCGCAGAATGTGAGGCCAATCTGACCAACGGGCTTGCCAAAGGTATTCGCGCCGACAATGCCGACGTCAAACCAGGCACCCATGCTGTTGGTTACCAACTCGCTTGCGGAAGCCGTGCCCTCCGTCGCGATAACCGCGAGCCTGGACAGGTTTATCGAATTCCCGAGGCGCGAAAAGAACTCGATACTGTTGTTCGCGGCCGCACGATCGGCGTTGAACTGTGTCTCGGAAAACACCCGCCCGTCGTTCGCGAATGCGCCCAGGTAATCGCCGAGCAGATTTGCCGTGCTCACAAGACCACCGCCGTTGTAGCGGAGGTCGATTACAACGTCGGTAACGCCCGCGGCAATAAACTCGGAAAATACCGTGTCAAAAACCGGATCGGCCGTGCTGATGAACGTTGCCAGCTCGATGTAACCGGCCGGAGGCACGCCGGCACCCCGGTCAATAACACGCCACTGGGGAATCGGGTCGATCGTGACGATGGCCTTCTTGATCGAGACCGTGAATTCGCTGTTATCGAGGCGGCGCATTTCGAACTCGACGGTCTCATTGTCCAGCACCGCATCGACGCCCTCGTTGGCATTGATGTCGGCGATCGTACGGCCGTTGAGTCCCAGGATTCGCTGCCCTCTGCCAAGACCGCCGAGCGCTGCCGGGCTGCCGGAGAATACCCGCGAAAGTCGCGCGTCATCCGTTGCAACGAAACGCCAGCTAAACCCGAATCCCTCGTATTTGCCCTCGCCGAAGAACTCGGCGTCGGCCTGCGCCGAGCCCACCGAACTGAACAGATCTAGCGGGTCGCCGTTGGCTTTTTGCGGTCCGTAGGTTCTCGTCACCTGCGTGACCAGCTGTTCGGGCGTCGCGTAATCGTTGATGCTGAGGCCGGCCGGCAGCAGATCGTTCCACAGGTACCAGGCGTACAGATTGTCCAGGACAAACTGTTTTTGACCGTCGTTTGCACATTCGCCGCTGCCGGTCTCGGATCCGGTCAACCCGCGTCCGCTGCCGCCACCGCAAGCCGCCAGCGAAACGATGACCAACAGCGTAATTGGTAGTCGCATGATGTGTCCTTTATAAATCAACGTGTACGAGCTCCAGGGGATGACTGGCCGCATCGAATTCCTGCCAGTGCATCAACATCGTCTTGCCTGTCACCGGGTGCACCAGGTCGGGGGCAAGCTCGGCCAGGGGCCGCAGGACAAAGCTGTATTCCAGGATATCGCTGCGCGGCACCCGCACCGGACGCTCGTCGATCACTGCGTCATTGTAAAGCAGCAAGTCGATATCGAGGGGACGCGCCGCCCACTTTTGGCTGCCGCGAACCCGGCCTACCAGATTATGTAAACGCTCAATCTCGTCACAAACCTCAAGCGGTTCGTCGTCTGAGCGGAAGGCAACGACGAGATTAAGAAAGTCGTCGCCGTTGAAGCCGATTGCGGCGCTGCGATAAACCGACGACATTTCGAGTTCACCATACGTCTCGCGAAGCGCGCGTACTGCGATACCGAGGTTTTTTTCCGGCTCGATATTGCTGCCCAGTCCAAGAAAGATGCGCGACACGATACTTCCCGAAAACGCGTTCAATCGGACCGTTGACCGCGTTCGATGAGAACCCCCACGTCTTTCGAGCCGCGAATCGCACCCGGTTTGTTCAGACGCACCCTGACCCAGGCCACGTCGAATTCTTCCCTGACAATTTCGGCAATACGTTCGGCCAGCGTTTCGACCAGCTGAAAGCTCGAGTCTGCCACAAACGATTGAATCCGCTTCGCGACCGACTTGTAGTTCAATGTGTCTTCGACACGATCTGACGCTGCGGCCTTCGCGATATCGGCGCTCATTTCCAGGTCGATGACGACGGTCTGGCGAATCTTGCGTTCCCAGTCCCAGATGCCGATCACCGTGTCGACCTTCAGTTCGTTCAGAAAAATCTTATCCATAGCTCAATCGATTATCCTTCTCATTAAGTCGCTTGCGGCACGCCCAGCGTAGCCAAAGACCAGCGAGCCCGTGCTTTTATTTCACCGCTACGCTCCGCCTCGCTCAGGCGCAGGGCCCCGGCTACGGCAATCATCGCACCGTTGTCTGTGCAGAACTCCATCCGGGGGTAATACACCGATCCCTCGAAACGCGCCGCAATATCGCGTCGCAACAGCTTGTTGGCCCCGACGCCTCCGGCCACGACGATGCGCTGCAGCTGCTCGGACCTCGCGGCCTTGATGGCGCGGCCAATCAATGTGTCGACTGCGGCTCGTTGAAATGACGCGGCGACATCGGCTCGACGCAGCGTGCCTGCGGCTTCCGCTTTGCGTATCTCCAGCATCACGGCGGTCTTCAGGCCGCTGAAACTGAAGTCGAATCCGGGTTTTTGCAGCATCGGCCGCGGGAAAGCGAAGGCCTCTTCGTTGCCCTCTTCCGCGAGAGCAGCCAGCGCGGGCCCGCCCGGATAGCCGAGTCCCAGCAGCTTCGCCGTCTTGTCAAACGCCTCGCCGACGGCATCGTCCAGCGTGGTGCCGAGGACCCGGTAATCGCCGAGCTCTCGCACGGCGACCAGCATGGTGTGACCGCCAGATACCAGCAGCGCCAGAAACGGGAACCCGGGTGGGTCGTCTTCCAGCATTGGCGCCAGCAGGTGTCCTTCCATGTGGTGCACCGGTATCACCGGACAATCCCAGGCGAGCCCAAGCCCGTTTGCCATGCCGCCGCCCACCATCAGCGCGCCCACCAGGCCCGGTCCCGCCGTGTGGGCGATTGCGTCGGGTCGCTCGATGCCGGCATCGCCGAGTACCTTGCGAATCAGCGGCAGGAGCCTCCGTATGTGGTCGCGGGAGGCGATTTCCGGCACCACGCCGCCGTAGGCAGCGTGCAGATCGACCTGGCTGTGCAGTGCGTGTGCCACGAGGCCGCGCTCCGTGCTGTACACGGCAACGCCCGTTTCGTCGCAGCTGGTTTCGATGCCGAGGATGTTCATAGGCAGCGGATCATAGCCCAAGCCGCCGCCTTGTGGCACAGAACCCTTTGCAAACGGGAAAAACCGGCGTTATTATACGCGGCTCAGTCCCGGCCCCAGTGCCGGGTTTATTTATGTCTGACGGAATACCTGATCAATGCCAAGTGTTCGCGTAAAAGAGAACGAGTATTTTGACGCTGCCCTGCGGCGCTTCAAGCGTGCCTGTGAAAAGGCCGGAATCCTGACCGAGCTTCGCCGTCGCGAGTTCTACGAGAAGCCAACGCAGGAGCGCAAGCGCAAGAAAGCCGCGGCCGTCAAGCGCCATCTGAAGCGCAGCTCTCGCGACGATTCCAAGCGCAAGCGTCTCTACTAGATCCGTTCAGCTTCGCGTCCGTGGAGCAACTCGCCTACCAGCCCTGCACATGTCCCTGAAAGGCCAAATAACGGAAGACATGAAAACCGCCATGAAGGCCGGCGACAAAGACCGGCTGAAAGTGGTGCGCCTGATGCTCGCCGCCATCAAACAGATCGAGGTGGATAAACGCGTCGAGATCGACGATACCGGTGTGCTGGCCGTGCTGGCCAAAATGGTCAAACAGCGTCGCGACTCCATCGATCAGTTCGAGAAAGGCAAACGCGAGGACCTCGCTGCCATCGAACGGGCCGAAATCGCCGTGATCGAAAAATACCTGCCCGAACCGCTCGGCGGTGACGAACTCGCGGCCATGGTCGACGAAGTAATCAGGTCGACGGGTGCCGAGGGCATTCGCGACATGGGCAAGGTCATGGCCCAGATCAAGGCCAAAGCTGCTGGCCGCGCCGATATGGGCGCACTCAGTGCCACCGTGAAGGAACGTCTTAGCGCCCTTTGACTGAACAGTTCAGACTCCGTAACCACTGCCAGAGACCCGGCGGCGCCGGCTCCACGTTAGAGCTCTTATGTCCGGACTGATTCCCCAGGAATTCATCGATGATCTGATCGCCAGGGCAGATATTGTCGAGATCGTCGGGCGCCGCGTCCAACTCAAGAAAGCGGGCCGGGAATTCAAGGCCTGCTGTCCATTCCATGACGAAAAAACGCCGTCATTCACGGTAAGCCCGGGAAAGGGCTTTTACCACTGTTTTGGCTGTGGCGCCCACGGCACGGCTGTCGGTTTCCTGATGGAATTCGATCACATGAGCTTCGTGGAGGCCATCGAGAGCCTCGCAAACACCATGGGTGTCGATGTTCCAAGGAGCGAAAGCGACAAACCGGCTCGCCGCTACGACGAGCTTTTTTCGCTGATGGACAGCGTGTCCCGACACTGGCAGGCCACGATCAAGGACGCGCCGGCGGCCGTTGATTATCTGAAGCAAAGGGGCATCGACGGCCCGACAGCGAAACGGTATGGCATCGGCTACGCGCCGGACGGCTGGAGCAAGGTGCTCGACAAATTCGGCAAGTCCGATGAAGCGGTTGAACGGCTGCTGGCGACGGGCCTTATTATTCGCAAGGACAACGGCCAGCACTATGACCGGTTTCGGGACCGAATCATGTTCCCGATTCGTGATGGACGCGGCCGGACGATCGGATTCGGCGGACGCACGATGGGCGATGGCGAGCCGAAATACCTGAATTCGCCGGAGACCGTGCTGTTTCACAAGGGGCGCGAACTTTACGGGCTGTACGAGGCCCGACAGGCGCTCAGAAATATCGAGCGGCTCGTCGTCGTCGAGGGCTACATGGATGTCATCGCGCTTGCGCGCCATGGCATCAATTTCGCGGTTGCCACGCTCGGCACCGCTACCACGAGCGATCACCTGAACCAGCTGTTTCGGCTCACGGAAAACGTCTATTTTGCCTTTGATGGCGATCGCGCCGGCAAGGCCGCCGCCTGGCGCGCCCTGGAAAACGCCCTGCCGCAAATTCGCGAGGGCAGGCAGATCCGGTTCGTGTTCCTTCCCCAAGGACAGGACCCCGACTCGTTCGTCAACGAACTGGGCGCGGAGGCTTTTGTCGGGGCCCTCGATGACGGACTGGCCCTGTCGGAGTTCTTCATCCAGGAACTCGCCAGCCAGGTTGACATGGAAACGGTTGACGGCCGGGCGAGATTGGCCGAGCTGGCACGTCCGCTGATAGGCAAAATCCCCGCGGGCGTCTATCGCGAACTGCTGATCGAGAGCCTCGCAAGCGCCGTCGGCCTGACTGCGGCAAAGCTCGAAAAGATGATCGCTGGTCAGGCCGCGCAGGGGCGCCCAATGTCGCCGGCTGCCATGGGTCCGGGCAAGAGGCCGGCGAAGCGCGCTGCAGCGGGCCGGCCGTCTGTGGTAAGGCACGCGATCACCATACTGCTCAACCACCCAGAGGCGGGTCGGTCGCTCGACATCGGCAAGCTGGACAATGTCAGCCGCCCGGGAACCGATTTGTTGCGATCACTCATTGAAACCGTGCAGGCCGAGCCCAATATAACGACGGCGGGTTTGCTGGAACGCTGGCGGCATGACGCCGAGGGCCGTCACCTGGGCAAGCTCGCGGCCGCCCAACTTCCCGTTGACGAGGATTTCGACCCGGTAGAGGAACTCAAGGAAAGCCTCGATCGGCTGGCCCTCGGAGGGCGAAAGGAAAGAATTGAATTTCTCATTGAAAAACAAAGGACTAGCGGACTGTTGGACGACGAGAAAGCGGAACTTCGAGCGCTCACGGCCGGTCCAAGTGATGGGAAATAGTGGTAGCTTGCCATCTCCCTAGAGAGTAACATTAATCGTTTGTATCTTTTGCCCGTAGGGGTTTCGACTTGAAAGCAAAAAAAGCAGTAGTAGGCGCTAGCAAACAAGCCAAGCAGCTGAAAGAACTGATTGCCCGTGGCAAGGAACAAGGCTACCTGACCTATTCCGAAGTCAACGACCATTTACCCAGCGGCATCGTCGATCCAGAGCAGATCGAAGACATCGTCAACATGATCAACGATATGGGCATTGTCGTGCACGAAAAGGCACCGGACGCCGAGTCCCTGATCCTGTCGGACGCCGCGGCCACCGATGACGATGCCGTCGAGGAAGCCGAGGCGGCGCTCGCGAGCGTCGACGCCGAGTTTGGCCGCACGACCGATCCGGTACGCATGTACATGCGCGAAATGGGCACGGTCGAGTTGCTGACGCGGCAGGGCGAGATCGAGATAGCAAAGCGCATCGAAGATGGTCTCAACCAGGTCAAGTATCACATGGTGCACTTCCCGCCGACCGTGGAAGCGCTGCTGGAGGTCGCCGACAAGGTGATAGGCGGCGAGACCCGCATGCAGGATTTCGTCGTGGGCTTTATCGACCCCAACGAACCCGACGAGATCAAGCCGCCGGCGCCGAAGTCCGATGACGACGATGAAGTCGTCGATACCGGCCCGGATCCCGAAGAAGTGAAGGCCCGCGTGAAGGTCATTCGTCGACACCACAATCGCGCCATGAAATATCTCGATCAATCTGGCCTGAAAGACAAGCGCACGGTCAAGGCGCACGCCGACATGGCCGATCAGATTATGGAGTTGAAACTTGCGCCGAAGCTGTTCGACGCGCTCGTTCGCAACCTTCGTGATGTCGTTTCGATCATCCGCAGCCAGGAGCGCCTCGTTATGCAGCTTTGCGTTCGCGATGCGGGTATGCCACGCAAGGATTTCCTCTCGAGCTTCCCGAAGAGCGAGACCGACCTGGCATGGATCGACAAGCATATTCGCGCCAAGCGCAAGCACTCGTCGGTACTCGCCAAGCTCAAGGACGACATCACACGCGCGCAGCGCAAGCTGATTGCCGTTGAGGAAGTGACGCAGCTCAAGATCAGCCAGATCAAGGAGATCAACCGCCAGATGTCGATAGGTGAGGCAAAAGCCCGCCGCGCAAAGAAAGAGATGGTGGAGGCAAACCTTCGACTGGTTATCTCGATTGCGAAGAAATACACCAATCGTGGCCTGCAGTTCCTGGACCTGATCCAGGAAGGCAACATCGGCCTGATGAAGGCAGTCGACAAGTTCGAATACCGTCGCGGCTACAAGTTTTCTACCTATGCGACCTGGTGGATTCGCCAGGCCATCACGCGTTCGATCGCCGACCAGGCGCGCACCATACGCATCCCGGTCCATATGATTGAGACCATCAACAAGCTGAACCGTATTTCAAGGCAGATGCTGCAGGAGATGGGTCGTGAGCCGCTGCCGGATGAGCTGGCCGAGCGCATGGAAATGCCGGAGGACAAGGTTCGCAAGGTACTCAAGATCGCCAAGGAACCGATTTCGATGGAGACCCCGATCGGTGACGACGAGGATTCGCATCTCGGCGATTTCATCGAGGATCAGACTGTGCACTCGCCCGTCGATTCGGCGACAACGTCCGGCTTGAAGGAAACAACGCATTCGGTGCTCGCCGGACTGACGCCACGCGAAGCCAAGGTACTGCGCATGCGCTTCGGTATCGACATGAACACGGACCACACGCTCGAAGAGGTCGGCAAGCAGTTTGACGTGACGCGCGAGCGCATCCGTCAGATCGAAGCGAAGGCGCTGAGGAAACTGCGTCACCCGACGCGCTCCGATCAGCTGCGGAGTTTTCTGCTCGAAGACTGACGGGGCCGCGGAATCAGAACGGAAAAGCCGGGCGTCGCCCGGCTTTTTTCTGCTAGAATCGCGCTCCACGCGTTAACCCATCCAGGGTTACGTGGCAGGAAAAAGGGCCTGTAGCTCAGTTGGTTAGAGCAGGGGACTCATAATCCCTTGGTCCCAGGTTCGAGTCCTGGCGGGCCCACCACTTTCCCTCTGCATCAGATGATCTGCTCGATGTCCGGCAGCCATTCACGCCAGTAATCCAGCTTGGCGCGCAGTTCGACGATCGCCGAGCGTTGCTCACGCCACAGAAATCTTAAGCGATCTCCCGGCCGCAACTGCCCAAGAAGATGCCGGTCCACGCGTGCGACCTGCAGAACGCGGGGGTAGCCGCCGACCGAGCCCGCATCGACAGACAACAGGTAGGGCTTGCCGTCTTCGGGACACTGCACCGTGCCGGGAAACACCGGCGCGCTGGGCATACGGCCTGTGGACGCGACCTCCAGTACCGGACCATCGAGCTGCATTCCCATGCGATCGGCGCGCCTGCCCACGGTCCAGTTGCTGTCGACGAGATCTGCTCGACTCTGTTTTTCCAGTTCACCGGTCTCGAACGACTCGCAGGCGCGCAGCGCCCAGCTCGGGGACATCGGCGGCACGAATTTCTCGGGTGTTCGACGATTGCCGACCGGTTCGGGGTCGAGCGAAAGTCTGTCACCATCCTGAAGCGCCCTCCCCTCGTAGCCACCGATCCCCGCCAACAGGTCAGTGGATTTCGAACCTAGAACGTCGTCAGCCGGGAGGCCGCCGGCGAATGCGATATAGGTTCGCGCGCCCGTTCGAGTGCCGCCGATAACGAGCTCGTCACCGGCCTCGGCGAACAGGGTCTCGTGATACGCGACGGCGCGTCCATTCAACATGGCCGGCGCCTGCGCACCGGAGATCGCAAAGGCGCAGTCGGCATCGAAACGCAATCTGGGTCCAAGCAGGGTCGCCTCGAGCGCCGGCGCGTCCCAGCAATTGCCCAGCAGGCGATTGGCCAAGGCCAGCGACAGCCGGTCGGCGGCACCGCCCTCGGCCACGCCCAGGTGCCGCAGGCCAGTACGCGGCCGCGACTGGATCGTGGTCTGCAGCCCGGCCTTCAGAATGGTGAGGCTCATGGCCCGAAGACATCGGGTTCGGCCGCAACGAAGCGAATTCGCATGCCCGCCTCGATCGGAAACGGCTTCTCGGCTTTTGGATCGAACAGCGGATAGGGCGTGCGTCCGATGAGCGTCCAACCGCCCGGACTTGCCAGCGCATAAAGGCCGGTGCGTCGGTCCGCAATGCCGACGGATCCGGCCGCGACGCGTTGCCTCGGTTGTTTTCGCCGCGGCACCCGGAGCCGTTCGTCCAGCCCGCCGACAAATACGAATCCGGGCGTAAAGCCCACCATGTCGACGCGATACTCGATACCGGCGTGCAGCGAAATAAATTCGTCTTTCGTCAGGCGCAGTTCAGCGCACAGTGAGTCCAGGTCGGGCCCGTACTCGCCGCCGTAGACGATGGGTATTTCCACAAGCTCGTCCCGTCCCGGCAGCGGACGGATCCCGGAGCCTAGCGATTCGTCGACAAGGCCCTTTGCTGTCGCGGCATCCATCGATGCAGCGTCGAAGCGAACCACGACCGAATCGATGCCGGCAACGACCTCCAGCCAGGCCCGGTCATCCCTGAGCTGTGCCGCCAGCGCCTGCGCTTCCTGCGGACTCGCAGCCGACAGGCACACCAGGTCATCGAGACTTCGTATGAGCACGTATCTCGACTCCATGGCTTTCGAGAACATCACGAACGGCGCGGGCCGCCTCGGCCGCACCCGGGGTGTCACCGTGGATACACAGCGTATCGGCCGCTACCTGTATGACGTCTCCGTTCCTCGCGGTCACACAGCCACGGGTTGCGAGCCCCACTGCCTGGCTGGTAATGACGGCGAGTTCGCCGTGAACGGCGCCGGGTTCCGAGCGGGACACGAGCGTGCCATCCGGCTCGTACGCCCGGTCGACAAACGCCTCTGCGATAAACGGGAGTCCGTGTCGCTCGGCGGCACGCTGCAATTCCGTCTTTGCCATACCGACGAATGCCGGTTCACCATGAAGGTCGGCCGTTACTCTTGCCACGATGTCAGCCAGGTCGGGATCGGCAACCGCATCGTTGTAAAGCGCGCCGTGCGGCTTCACGTGCGTCAGTCTCGTTCCCAGCTGCGCGGCGATATTGGCGAGCGCCGTTACCTGGTCGGTAAGTGCCTCGTAAAGCTCGTCGCCGGCCAGGTAGCCGCGTACGCGACCGAAGCCCTCGCGATCCGGGTACCCCGGATGCGCACCGACGCAAACTTCGTTCATCATCGCCGCGCGCACGGTGGCCGCCATTGAGTCCTCATCGCCAGCGTGCCCGCCACAGGCAACATTGCAGCTCGACACGATTCCCAGGATTTCCAGGTCGCAGGGGTCGCCTTCGCCGAGGTCGGCATTCAGGTCAATGGTGTAGCGCATCATCGCGTGCGTGGCCTCGTAGTCCTGGATGTTCCGGCGCCTCCGGCACTGTCTTTCCGCATTGGCCAGGCGGGTACCTCGGCGGGCCGGCAACGCGCGGCTGACGAATCCGCCGATCTCATGTTATACACTGGATACCACGTTAGCGCTGTCAGGGAAAACACCATGGGCGTCGTACTTGTCACGGGTGCCAGCTCCGGAATCGGCGCTGCAATCGCAATCGCCTTTGCCGAGAACGGCTGGGAAGTAATGGCGGCAGGCCGCGACGAAGCGCGGCTGGAAGAAGTCGCGGAGGTGTCGGAGAACATTGTCATCTGGGCGGGAGAACTGGCCGAATCCGAGGACTGCGACGAACTGGTGGCCGATACCATCGACGAATTCGGTCGACTCGACTGCCTCGTCAACAACGCGGGCGTCATCGTGCGCGGCAACGTCGCCGAGACCAGCGATGACGACTGGCGCCACACCATGGCGATCAACCTCGACGTACCGTTCTTTCTCAGCCGCGCCGCGCTGCCACAGTTGCTTCTCGCCGAGGGCAGTATCGTCAATATCGCATCTGACTGGGGATTAAAGGGTGGCGAACGAGCCGCGGCCTACTGCGCAAGCAAGGGCGGAATCGTGCTGCTGACCAAAGCCATGGCCAGAGATCACGCCCGCGACGGGCTGCGCGTTAACGCCGTGTGTCCCGGCGATGTCGATACACCCATGCTGGCTCGGGAAGCCGAAGCGAACGATATGGATCTCGATGAATACCTGGAGCAGGCGGCGGCGGAAAGCCCGAACGGCCGGGTCGCAACGCCGGAAGAAGTTGCCGCGCTCACACTATTTCTTGCCGGCGACGAAGCCACGCACATCACCGGCGCGGCAATACCGATTGACGGCGGCGGCCTGGCTTGACCTGGACGCTCGGCGCCAGCGCCGGGCCGGCATCGGGATTATCGTCGTCGACCGCGCCGCCAGTACTGTATCAGCAAGAAACCGAACAGCATGCCGCCGAGATGTGCGAAGTTGGCGACGCCCGGCGCCCCGCCGCTCACCCCCAGGTACAGTTCGAGTGCGCCATAGATGAATACAAACGTGATCGCCCGCATCGGAATGGGCGGGAACAGGGGTACCACGATGCGATTCGGAAACGTCAAGCCGTAGGCCAGCAGGATTCCGAAAACCCCGCCGGAGGCGCCTACGGTCGGATAGAGACCGCCCTGGAACGCCGCCACTGTGAGCTGCACGATACCGGCACCCACGACGCACACCAGGAAATAGATCAGGAAACGCTGCGATCCCATGAATTGCTCGAGGTCGCGCCCGAACATCCAGAGGCCGAACATATTGAAGAAGATATGGGTCGTGTTGCCGTGCAGGAATCCGTACGTCAGCAGCTGCCACGGCATGAACGGCGAGCGCGGTTCGGTCGCCGGCCAAAGCGCAAAATTGATGAACATGAACTGCGCGTTGAGCTGTTGCAGGGCGAACACCACGCCGTTGGCAATCAACAGCGCAAAGATCACGTTGGGTATCGAGCTACCCGGCCTGCGGTTATAAGCGGTCTGGTTCATTCGTAGACTGTCCTGGCATCGTAGATTGTCGTTGTCATCCGGTCATCACCAGCCGCCCCCGCCGCCGCCGCCACCACCGCCGCCCGACGAGCCGCCTCCGCCGCCACCCGAGGATGAACCGGGCGGCGACACCGAAGAACTGATCGCGGAGTTCAGGCTGCTCGATAGCTTGCTGGTGGTCTTACTCAACTTGCTGCTGTTCCAGGAACCGTTGTACCACGACGGACGGTATTCCCGGCCGTCGGGAGCGCGGGCGCTGGCGAGTACCGTGGCAAATCGCTCCGACCACTGCTGATCGACCCCCAGCGCCAGCGCAAAGGGCAGCAGGGCCTCGAACAGCTGCGGCGTCTTCTCGGGTGGATTCCTCAGGTTGAGTTCGTCTTTCTCCGCGATTTCCAGGAACTCCTTGAACCCCAGCATTTCATCCAGGAGTTTCCGGCCGCGCGGTGTCGGCTGCTTCATCAGGTAAGCGAAGATGCCCAGCGTGACAAACGACAAGGCGCTTATTGCCATGACACCGATGGTCAACCCGCGGCCGACGTTTATCGCAATGATCAATGCGACGATGACGATGACGAGCGCGGGTACATTGAAGAGGACGTTGGTCCTGAAGTAATGCTGCTTGAAGTCCTTGACCAGGGACTGTCGATGAGCACTGCGGGCCTTGCCCAGTACCTGGTGGTTCTTGTCGTCCAGCTCGATCTTGTTCTGCGTCTTGAACAGACCGACGTACAGTTCCTTTTCTCCGGGGGCCAGGGCGGGCTTCGGTTCATCGGGTGATTTCATGATTAACCAGTGCGATCCGCCGCGGCTTTCTATTTCGAGATAGCCCTTGACCGCAAGATTGACGACCGCGGACGTCATGACCTTATCGTCGTAATACATCTGCCGTATGTAACGCAGCGATGCCGGCGAAAACCCCTCGGGCGGCTCGTAGCGCGTAACGATTACGCCCTCTTCCGGGTCGCGCCCGTATTTTCGCCACACCGGCACGTAGTAGGCCAGCATCAGCAGCCATCCGATCACGACGACCAGCAGATTTGCATTGTCCTTCAGGAGCCAGCCGATCCTGTCGGCCTGCGTCGGCTGCTCGACGAAACCCTTTGGCCACCCGACGACAATCGTCAGGCCATTGACCGGAGACAGCGGGCGGGTCGACTCGAAAACTATCCGTCGCGGAGACTCTACGCGCGACCGGTAGTCCCTGCCCTGGGCGCCGAAGGGACCGGTATAGGCCTCCTCGGTGATCCCCGACAGCGGCGCATCGAATTCGAGTTGTACAGTAGCGCTCGCCTTGTCGATGGGAAACGCCCAGTCGAAACCGGTAACGTTCCAGTACAGCTCGTCGTGATTCTCGAAGAAACCCAGCATGCGGCTGGCCCGGTAGCGAAATACGTAGGTATGCTCGCCAGGGTCGATCAGGCGGTCGGCGCGACCGAAATAGGTTCGCACGCCGCGCCGGACATCTTGTGTGTGAAACGCCTCGGGACGGCCGTTCCTGAGTACGGCAAGGGGCTGGAACGCGATCTTGTGTTCGTTTCCGTAGCGATCTTCATATTCGGTCGGGAAGTCGCGGTAGATACCGCGCTGAATTCGATTGCGTTCTGCCCGCACGCGAATCGTCTCGGTCACTTCGATCATGCCGTCTGTCGTGACCCTGATCTCGCTGTCAAAGCTCAGGATGCGCTCATCGGCGTTGCCGAAGAGCGGCAATAGTATGAGCAGAAAAGCAGCGATCTTTCTCATTCGAGCGAACCGAGTTTGACGAGCGGCACATTGGCGGCATCGTCGGAGGTTTTTTGAAAAAACTCGCGTGCGGTGAACCCGAACCAGCCAGCGATAATGTTGCTCGGAACCGTCTCGGTCATCGTGTTGTAGTCGCGAACCGATCCATTGTAAAAGCGGCGCGCGAACTGCAGGTAGTTCTCGGTTTCGACCAGTTCGTTCTGCAGGTTCAGGAAATTCTCATTGGCCTTGAGATCCGGGTAGTTCTCGGCAAGCGCGATGATGCGCTCGATACCCGCGCTGAGCTTCTCCTCGATCTTGCCCTTGGCGCGAACATCGGCCGCCTGCATGGCCTCGGTGCGAAGAGCCGTTACCGCTTCCAGCGTCGCTTTTTCGTACTTGGCGTATTGATCAACGGCGGTAACAAGGCGAGGAATGAGGTCGTGCCGTCGTTGCAGCTGCACATCGATATCGCTCCAGGCCGTGTCCACCCGGTTTCGGCTGCGAATGAGACGGTTGTAGAGAAGGATTCCCGCAATTGCAACGGCGAGCGCCGCTGCGACGATGATGGTCATTTCACGCAATATCCGGGCTGGTGGTCTGACGGAGTGTAACGCCTTCGACGCCGTCACCCCAAAGCTTCGACCGGACAGGACACTAGCCCGGATATTTCACCAGTTGGCGCGTAAGATCGGTCAAGGATTTGATTGGCTGGGAAATTTTCCGAGCGAGCGAAATAACGGTGTCTATTGCCGAGGGAGGAAAATTTCCCGGGGAATCAAAGACTCAGCGAAAGCGCGTCGGCCCGCACTCCGTAGCGGTGAAATATTCGGGCTAGTACCAGAAGGAGAAGAACACCTGGATGACGGCCGCGTCCAGCGTATAGAGCGGCTCTTCGCCGACCAGCGCACCTGCCCTGAGATCAGAGAAATCGTGGTAGTCGACGGAAAGCAGGTCCAGGGACGCGGTAACTGAGCCTTTCTTTAGGAAACCCCAGCTCTGGTTTTCGTTGAGAAACGCGTAGGCGGCCTTGAGCCGGAAGGTATAACTGGTCAGCGGACTGAGCTCTTTGTCGCGGCCCCTGAAGTTGGTCGCCTGCGCGCGGGGAAACAGGTCGCTGTAGAAGTGTGCAGCCGTCTGATCGTGATAGCGGAACTTGCCGGTAAACGTGAAATCGCGCCACGGATGCACATAGGTCAATGACGCGGTGTGACTCTGGATATCCCAGGTATCGGTAAAGAAACGGTACTCGCCCTCGATTGCGGCACGATACGGCAGGAAGTAGCGCGCCCGCACGCCGACTGCGTTACTTGTTCGCGTATTCGGATAGAGTTCGCCTTCGTAACTGTAGCCACGTCCCTCCGCGGCATTGAAGTATCGGACCGATCGGTACGGATTATTCAGGTAACCCTCGTCAGTACCGGTTTCGAAATTCAGCGCCAGGATCAGGTTCTTGGTCAGAATCTGCGTCAGTCCCAGGCCGTAGTTCTGCTTGTCGAGAAAGCGCTCGAAGGTCGGGTCATCGGATTTGCCGACGACATCGTCACCCAGGGCATAGCTCATTGTCAGCGTTGTCAGGCCGCCAAACATGTCCTGGCTGATGGAAACGTTATAGGTCGACGCATCGTAGTCGGACTCGACGCTGCTGGTGTAGCCGGCACGCACCGTCGTGTTGCCACGCAGGTAGTCCATGCCGAGCGACCACTGCTTGCGTTCTTCGTTATACGGGCTTGCCGTAGTGATGACATCGATCGAAGCGGAACTCACCATGTCGACGTAGTAGTTGCCCACGAACGAAGTGCTCTTCCCGACCTGTTTGCGTACCAGGACCGAGGGACCGTCGATATCGACACCGCCGCCGGTGTACAGGTGATACAGGACGTCGGCGCGGTCCTCCGGCAACACGCTCGCATCCGCGGCAGTGATCGCCATCAGCAGCGCCAGGAAACACAGTCCACGTCGAAACAGCATCGGAATCGCGCCTCTCAGTTGCAGCCGCAGCCGCCGCCGGCCGCGCCTTCGCCGCCGCGGGCGCCTTCCCGGGCCTCGTATACGTGTTGCAGATACGAGGTCGAAACGGGGTCGCCGTCGAGGGCCATGATCGGGTCCGCGAGCCTGTCGCGCTCATAGGGTTTCACCCACGGCTCGATATTGCCGCAAGCCGACAGGCTGCCGATGAGCAGAACCGGCAGCAGAAATCGTGCAATTGCCAAACCTGTATTTTTCATAACATCACTTTATCGCAGAAAAACAGCTGTAAACCGTGATCCTGTCCTCAGAAGAACACTGTGAAGCCGAGGTGGCCCTCGAGATTGTGGGCCGTTTTTTCTTCACCCAGAAGATCGATATCGAACAAGTGGTCTCGAAAATCGAGGTGCAGAGCAATCGAGTCGGTCAGCAGGAATCGATAGCCGGCGCCGACGTTCACGGTGAATCGGTCGTCGCCCGCAAATCGCGTCGAGCCGAGGCCGGCAATCAGGTAGAGGTTGGTGTTGAAGGCACGGCCCTCGCCGATAAACACCTCGCCCGGCAGAATGTTGTAGCCGAGATTCAGGTTGTAATAGGTCAGGGTGCGCTGGCTGTCCGTAATCAGCCGCGCGCCGCCGGAGAGTTCCTCGAAGCTGGTCAGTCCGCCTTCCGACTGCCCTACCGTGCCTTCGACGAAAAAGCCCTCGGTGATGTGGTAGGCCAGTCTCACTCCGTAGGAGACGTCGGTGCCGAAGTCCTCGATACTCATGATTCCGCCATAGACGCCAATCTCGAAATCCTCGCGATCGATCGCGGCCTCCTTGATTTCGCGACGTTCCACTTCGGGATCGATCACCTGCCCGGGCCCTTCCGAGGACGGCGGCGGTGCCGACTGGTTGCCGAATCCGAACAGGTTCTTCGTCGCCGCGCAGCCCGACAGGCTGATCATGGCAACGATCAGAAAAAGAACGCGAAACCGACTTTCCATTCCTCTACTTCCTCATTTTCGTCTCGGCTCGTGAATACCACGTAGCTCTTGTACTCGGCTCGCAACAGGAATCGTCGTGCCGTATAAATACGGAATCCAGCGCCAACGTGGCCAATCTGATCCGTACGATCCTCTCCCTGGATAATCGTCGACTTGGGTTCGGTGCGTATGACACCGGCGCCCAGGGTCAGGAATGGCGAAATTCGCCAGTCGGGCCAGGGTTCGCTAACGACATTAACACTGCCCATCCAGCCATTCGAAAAATTACCCAAAATCTGTGAACCCCATGCTTCCAGGGACACATAGGGGTTGAGCGAGTAGCCACCGTACAGCGAAACGATGTTTGCACCGCCGAAGTCCCCGGCCAGAATGCCGGTCTCCCACCTGGCGTTGGTGAAGTCATCGATATTGGCTCTTTCGAAGCTGACCTGGTCGCCGTCCGGCTGCAAGGTACGTTCCATCTGCGACCGATCGACCCAGCCCTCTTTACCGTTCGCCGCGCGGATGTGAAACCAGTCGGTGCGTTGCGCGAGAATGTCGACGTTCTCACCGCGGTCGACGACGTGAAAAATCGGATAGCCGCGGCCCGGCCCCGTGCGCATCTCGAGATAGGGATCGGCAACGGCAACGGATCGATAGTCTTTGGCGGCCTGCGCCGGCGATGCCAGAAAGAGCTGGAATACAACAAGCGCGACCAGGCATCCGAACCAGGCGGATCGCGAAGCAGTCCCTGCAAGAGCCGCTTCGCGTCCACGAAAGGGGCGGAGACTGCTTCTAGTTGACCGGGGCGTCGAAGGGGTTGTTGTAATACTGGGCTCCGAGGTCCAACCATTCCGCAACAAGGCGTCGCTCCGCTTGGGACAAGATATTGAAATGAAGATCCGCAGGATCATTAAATCGGTCAAAGAAATCGCTCGATGCCCTTGCGCCATTGATTCTGGCGGGTGGCGGAGTCGGTATCGGCGCAAGAATATCGTTTCCATCCGCATCCTGACCGATAACCTGGGTCGCATCCACCAACGCGCCATTGTCCAGAATCTGAAGATTATCAGTAACTAACAGCTCGCGATAGGCATGGAAGTGATCCGGCTCATCCGGCGATAGCCCATCCTGCAGCTCGAGCTGCCCTGCCGGAACCCTGGCGACGGCGTTAGCCTCATCCACCGGCGTGTGGCAGTTCAGGCAATTGTTGCTGAGCGGCAGGCCCGTTACAGGATCCAGCACCGGTACTTCCGGCGTCGCGGGATCGTTGTCATCGTCCTCGGTAATGATCCGCGGCTGACTCCAGAGCGGGTGAATAATCGTCTCGTAGTTGATGACGCTCCGGCAGTTGGCCTGCCAGTTCTGCTGACAGGACAGCGAGGTCGGCGCTGCCGTTGTCAGATCCGAGTAACTGAAGTCGATATCCGGGTTGATAGGATCGCCATTTGCGTCCAGCGGATTGGCGCTCCAGACGTCGCGGTAAACCAGGTCCATCGAGGGCTCGATCGACGAGCAGCCATCGCTGGCACAGGTGACGCGCGCGCGCACCTCGGCCATGGTTTCGCCGACGTCGCCAACGAACCACTGCGCATCAGCGGAAGGATAGTAAGGCACGCCCGCTGTCGGTGCGCCGGCCCAGGCACTGTCGAAAGCATCAATACGCCCGTGAGACAAGTTGCTGTTGGCATCGTGGCAGCCGCCGCACTTCATCTCCTGGCCCGGGACCAGTGAAATCCAGTTGTGGTGCCGCTGCGTGATGCGGTGGCCGTTCTCATCGAGCACGCTGACCATCAGGGCCGTGTTGGCGGGGACCTTGACCATGACGGACCCGTCCGGCTCCACCACGGTGTAACCGACGATTTCTTTCATGCCCTGCTGCGTGCTGACGCCGAAGGCGGTGTTGTCGATGTCGAGAAGGTCCTCGTCAGGAAGCGAAACGGCTTTCTCAATTCGCAGAAACCGCGCAATGCGATCCGCCGCCAGCGTCTGTCCGGGATCGGCGACCGTCGAAATATCGACAATTGCCGTGCCATCGAAGTCATAGACACTGCGGATATTCAGGATTGCCTCACCGGCGTCAGCGAGCGTCGCATCCAGCGGAAAACTGTTGATGCCATCGAGGACCACCGGGGGTATCGGCCGGGGATCTGCCGATACGACTTCGGTAAACATGAAGCCTTCCTCGCCCGGGACGATCGGCAGCTGCGTATCGTCACGCGGATCGTAGATCCAGATGCCATACAGCGGCGGCGCGACAATAAACTCGCCTTCCGCCGGCGTAACCGGGTTGTCCGGGTCAACGACGACAACGTTCGCGAGGCGGTCCTCGGTGCAGGGAACGATTTGCTGGTCATCCGTTTCCGGATCGCCATCGTCCGCAAGAAACTCCACCAGGCGACACTGACTCCAGCTGACCATCAGGCGATCCGTACCGTCCTGTATCGGGTAGACCGAGAAGTACCTGCCGCCTGTCGACGGGCTGCCGGGAATGGTCGACACCTCGTTGACCGTGGCGTCTTCCTGCGCCGGGCCGGTCAGAACGCCGATGTTGTCTTTCGTCGGCTGTGTATTCTCGAGATACTGAACGGTGTCGATCAGCATGAGTTCGCCACCACCCTCTGTATTGGTGAACGGCCTTGCGAGCACCATGATGCGATCGTCAAGCAACTGGCGCGGCTGCATGAAATGAATTTCCTGGCCATTGGTGCCGGTATTGTGGCTCTTGTCGCCGTACAGCAATTCGAGCGCCGAGCCATCGGGATTGATGCGGTACAGATTCACGACGTCGTTGCCGGGAGCGTGATCCCAGCGGCTGAACACGATGCGACCATCGGCGGTGACTTCCGGATCAAGATCGTGACTCTGGTTAAAGCTGACCTGTTTGACCCCGGTGCCGTCATCGTTCATGACGTGCAGGTTGAACGCCGGCTCGTTCTGATCCTCGTCCATGGCCGGGAAACCGCCCTTGCCCTCGTCGAGCAGTACTGCCTGCGATTGCGACTGGCGCGTCGATGAAAAAATGATGCGTCCGTCCGGCAGGTATTTCGGCATGATGTCATGACCGATCTCCGCCGTCAGGTCAGACGTGATGACGCGTTCCAGCACAGCGGTTTCGAAGGTGTACTGCCAGATGTTCCAGGTGGGCAGATCTTCTTCGTCGACGTTCGGATCAAACGGCACGCGCATCGAGAACAGCAGGCGGCTGCCGTCATAGTCGATTTCCACATCGCGGATGGCGGCGAGCCCCTGCGACACCTCGCCCGTTATATTGATCGCTTCGGCGCCGGGCGCCGCGCGATCGCGATAATAAAGATCAGCGCCGAATTCAAAGGTGATCTGCTCCCTGAGATCCTGCTGCTGGAATTCGCCATTATCATCCACCGGAATGGGCGACTTTATATAGGCGATAGGAAAATCGATAACGACAGGATCCGCATCCTGCCCGGTGCCAATCTGTACACCGTCGCCTTTGCTGCACGCTGCAATCAGCAAGCACGCCATCGACAACGCAACCATCCTGGTCGCTTTACCGGCATTTCCCTTCACGGACTGTCGTGGTAGCTTAATCATCGCCTTCACCTCGGGTCATTGTGGCAGGGTACGTCGCGACGGTGCCGCCGTACCGTTAACGCAGTCACAAACTACGATTAACCTGCAAACTTCGCTCTGTTTGTTCAGAGCGTTTCGTCGGCAATTATATGAGACGCATCGGGCTCGATGTAATGTCTCAAAAGCACGACACCGAACAAAGTCAAACGCCTTTTCGACGCGTTACCTGTGCACGTACACGGTGCGACATGACATACGGTTCCATTTCGTCATGATTCGGCGCGCATCAAAAATGTGATTTTCCTGCAACGATTGAGAAACCGCATGAACTTTATGTCATTGGCGTTTGTTGTTTCGTGTTGTCACGAGGCGACGGCCCTGTCTCCCTTCAGCGACAGTTGCACTGTCCTTCACAATCAGTAGCTTAGCCGCTCAGGTGATTATGGTTGTGCTAAAGCGCCGACAATGACTTGACATATGATGCGTCGGAGCAGCCGCAAAGGAAACTCAATAACCCTCTGTTTTTATTGTTTTTTTCCAGGTATATCGGCGACCTCCCCGGGAGTGGCACAGCACTTGCTTTAGAGATTACAGGTGGGTTGTTCACGCAGACCTTGAGGACGCTCGGAATCGTGATTGTATTCACGGCAAAGCTTTTCAAAGTCAGGCAGAGTGCATTTGCCAAATTGAGCAACCGACCTGGTGGACAGGAGTCCGCCGCGTAATGCGGAGCAACAAGGAGCAACAGATTTGGCACGCGTCAATATGACGCAGCAAATTCTGAACAGTCCGTTAACTTTGGGTGCGTGATGTGCGGTTTCATCTGGGCACATATGAGAAGCACATTGTTTGATCATTCGAGTGATGAGCAGAAACGATATGAAAAACGACATGCTGAAGAACTTTAGGAAAGTCCAAATCGGAACACTGCCGCGCCTCGCGCTTGCGGCTTTGCTTGCGGCCGTTCTGATGTCTCCGGCACACGCAGGTTACCGGGAGCAGGCCAAACGCCTGCACGACCGGCTCGCCGGTGTACCGCCGACCGAGGCAGTGTTGCAGCAGATGGAAGATGCCATCAATCCGGCGCTGCCGGGCAATGCCACAACGGCAGCCTACATTGCCATGGACAACGTCAACTTCTACAACGTGACGCTGAAGAACTTCGCAGCGCCCTGGACAAATCGCGATCAGTCGATTTTTGTCCCGCTGAACGATTACATTGCGACGGTTATCGGAATGATAAGGGATGACCGCCCTTTCAATACGCTGCTCTCCGATGACATTACCTATGTGGGTCGATCCGGTGTCGTGGCTGCCGCGCCTTCTGCAAACAACAACGCTCACTATGAGCAACTCGAGGCGAACAATGTAAACCTGCGCGATGAGCTGCAGATGGTCGCGCAGTCGAGCGTTCAGGGCATCCCTTCCTCGGCGACGGCGGGCGTAATGACGTCGCGAGCGGCCTCGGAGGCATTCTTTATAGCCGGGACCAACCGCGCGATGTTCCGTTTCACACTTATGAATCATCTCTGCAATGACATGGAGCAGATGCACGACCCGAACCTGCCGCCTGACCGAATTCGTCAGGACGTCAGCCGCAGCCCGGGCGGCGACAGCCGGCTGTTCCTGAACAACTGCATCGGCTGCCACACGGGCATGGACCCGATGGCCCAGGCATTCGCCTACTACAACTATGACGAAGCCGCCGGCACGCTCCAGTACACCCCCGGCAACGTCCAGCCCAAGTACTTCAATAACGATCTGAACTTCCCGCAGGGGTTCCGCACGCCCGACGATCAGTGGGACAACTACTGGCGAAAGGGCCAGAACTCGTACCTCGGTTTCGACCCGGCATTACCGGGCAGCGGCGCGGGCGCCAAGTCACTCGGCGAAGAACTGGGCAACAGCTACGCGTTCGCAGCATGCCAGGTGAAGAAAGCGTTTCGCGCGGTCTGCCTGCGCGATCCGGACCTGGCTGACCCGAACCTGGGCGACGGCGCCAAGGTCGACGAGATCATTTCAACGTTCCGCGGGACGGGCTACCAGATGAAGCAAGTATTTGCGGACGCTGCTGTCCACTGCATGGGCCAGTAGGGAGACTACGATAATGAATAACGCAATTGGAATTGCTACCAAGGCCCCCGCTTACCGCTCGTTGCGCGCAACGACGGTGGCACTGCTGTCGAGCGTGATTCTCGCAGCCTGCGGTGGCGGCGCACAGACGACTGACAACCCCTTGTCGCAGAATCCCGGGAACAACAACGACGCTGTATATACGGGCCCTGTCGCTCGTGACGGCGACGTGCTCAAGTTCCAGCAGGAGTTCTGGACCAACGCAAAGACGACGGACCGTTGCGGCTCCTGTCACAACGAAGCCGTTGGCCAAGTACCGACTTTCGTGCGCAACGACGACGTCAACATGGCCTACGACGAGGCTGTGACGGTAACGGACACGCAGCAACCGGCGCTGTCGCGCCTGGTTGAAAAGGTCTCCGGCGGTCACAACTGCTGGGTCGCCGACTCGGGCGTCTGCGGCAGCATCATGACAACCTGGATCGAAAACTGGGTCGGTTCGGCCGCCGGTGGCGGTCGCCAGATCGTACTGACACCTCCCGCGTCCAGCGACCCGAGTTCGAGCAAGAACTTCCCGGACGATCCGGCCGCGTTTCAGCAGCTGATCCATACGCCGATCCTCGAGCGTTATTGCTCCGACTGCCACAGCTCGCAGTCGCCCAACGCGCAGCAGCCGTATTTCGGTGACCCGGACATCGCTAGCGCCTACGACGCGGCCAAATCGAAGATCAATCTCGACACGCCGGCCGACTCGCGCTTTGTCGGCAAGGTAAGCCCGGTTCCGCTCGGCGAGTCGCACAACTGCTGGAACGGCAACTGTGCGTCCTCTGCCGATGAGATGCTGGCCGCCATTACGGCGTTCGCCAATGGCATTACGGCAACCACCGTTGACCCCAACCTTGTCTACAGTAAGGCGGTTCGCCTCGTCGACGGCACGCTGGCGTCCGGCGGTAACCGCTACGAAGATTCGCAGATCGCGCTCTGGGAGTTCAAGACCGGCAGCGGACTGACGGCGTTTGACACCAGCGGTGTCGATCCGGCTATCGACCTGAACTTCTCGGGTGACGTCAGCTGGTTCGGTGGCTGGGGCATCACGATTGGTACAAACGCCGCACAGGGACCGGGCAAGGCACAAGGCTCCACAACGGCCAGTGCCAAGCTCGCCGATGTGCTGCAGGAATCCGGTGAATTCTCCATCGAGGCCTGGGTGATCCCGGCCAACGTCACGCAGGAGATGGCGCGGATCGTCAGCTATTCGGCCGGACCCAACACGCGGAATTTCACGCTTCAGCAGACGCTGTACAACTATGACTTCCTGCTGCGCACCAACGCGCAGGACGCCAACGGCGACCCGCTCGTTAGCCTGAACGGCGATCCTGCGTTGTCGACGCCGGATGCGGACGAAGTATTGCAGGCAACCCTGCAGCACGTCGTCGCAACCTACGATCCGATCAACGGGCGCCGCATCTACGTCAATGGCGCGCTTGTATCAAACGCTGATCCGATTCCCGGCGGCACTTTTGTCGACTGGCAGGACACGTTTGCGCTGGTTCTGGGTAACGAGGCCTCGGGCGATGGCGTCTTTGAAGGCACCTTCCGCCTGGCCGCAATCCATCGGCGTTCGATGACCCAGGAGCAGATTCAGCAGAATTTCGATGCCGGTGTTGGCGAGAGGTTCTACCTGCTGTTCGATATCTCGGAGCGGCTGCAGGCCGCGGAGCAGTCGTCCTACATACTCTACGAAGTACAGCAGTTCGACAGCTATGCGTACCTGTTCGACAAACCGCATTTCATCACGCTCGATGGCTCATCGCCGGAAGGTATTCCGATCGAGGGCGTTCGCATCGCGATGAACGGACAGGAGGCAGATCACGGTCAGACGTATGCGACCCTGAATGAAACCCTGAGTGCATCGCTGTTCGAGGAACTCGGCCAGCCGCTGTCCGCGCTCGGTGCCGTGATTCCGCTCGAGAAGGGACCTCAGGACGACGAGTTCTTCCTGACCTTCGACAGGCTCGCCGGGTTCTCCTATAACCGTCCCGACGATCCGATGCTGATCATCACGCCAACGGATCTTCCCGACGCGCCACAGATCGGTGTGCGTACCTTCGATGAGATCGACGCTACATTCTCGGCGATCACGGGCGTGAGCCGCACCGACTACGAGCGCCCCTCCGGTGTATTCCCTGTCGATGACACCTACCAGGAACTTCGACAGTCGCTGCCTGCGGTGGAGGACGTGAACACGTTCCTGTCGTCGCACCAGGTGGCGATCGCGCAGCTGGCCATCCAGTACTGCGACGCGGCGATCGGCTCGAATGCGAGCCCGAATCCCGACGCAGCGGCAATGTGGCCGGGCTTCGACTTCAACCAGGCCGCAAGCCAGGCTTTCAGTGTTGCCAATCGCGACAACTTCGTCGACCCGATGATCGCTCGCGCTGTCGGCAATACGCCGTCCGGCCCGCAGATTTCGAGCCAGCCGAGCTACGGCGTCGTGTATCAGGAACTGGCGTCCTTCCAGGCAGCTGGCGGTCGCCCGGACAACCTGATCGACCGGCTGCTGGCTGGTACGAGCGATACACGAGCAATTGCCAAGGGTGTCTGTGCCGCCACGTTGGGCAGCGCAGCCACGCTGGTTCAGTGATAACAGGACTAATGAGGAATAATCGAGATGAGTAAACGACGAAATAAGCGGCATTGGGATGCGCCGCAGCTTCATGGCGATCATCCGCGTCCTGTTACGCGCCGTCAGTTCGTAGCGCAGGGATTCATGACGGGTGCTGCCTACACCGTAGGCGGCGCCGCAGGCCTGCTCGCGAATCCGGCATTTGCACTGTCGGGTGACCTGGACAGCATGCTCGCAACGCCCTGCAACATTACGGATGGTGCCGGCAAGATCCCGTTCATCTGTTTTGACCTTGCAGGCGGTGCCAACATCGCCGGTTCGAACGTGCTGATCGGCAAGGAAGGCGGCCAGCAGGACTTCGTCAGTACCCAGGGCTACGAAAAGATGGGACTGCCTGGCGATATGATCCCGAGCCTCAATGATCCCATTTCAGGCGAGTCGTACGCGAATTTCGACCTGGGACTGGGTTTCCATCTGGACAGCGCGTTCCGTCGCGGCATCATGTCTGTAATCAGCCCGACTACCGCCGCGAATACCAACGGCGCTGTTATTCCGGCGCGCTCGGACAACGACACCGGCAACAACCCGCACAATCCGACCTATGGTATTGCCCAGGCTGGTGCCAAGGGCTCCATACTGACGCTGACCGGTTCGGAGAATACGGACTCTGGCGGCAACTCCATGCTGCCGGCCATGCTGTACGACCCCGAGCTTCGCCCGACCAAGGTTGATCGGCCCAGCGACGTCGTCAATCTCGTCGATACCGGCGATCTCGTCGGCATCCTGAGCAAGGACGATGCAACCGCGGTGATGGAATCGATCTATCGTCTCAGCGACGCCAAGGTCAACAACGTCAATACGCAGGTCGCGGCCGACGCAGCCATCAAGCAGGCCGTTCGTTGCGGCTACCTGAAGGCGGCCGATATCGCCGATCGATTCGGCGGCACACCGATCGATCCGGGTCAGGACCCGAACATCGTTGCCGATGACGGTACCGGCATCTTCACCTCCGCAGAGTTCAACGCGGGCGGACGCGATGGCAGTGAATTCCGCAAGACCGCCTCCGTAATGAAGCTGGTCCTGAACGGGTTCGCAGGTGCGGGCACCGTGGAAATGGGCGGTTACGACTACCATGGCGGTGCGCGCGCCGAGGGCGAGGTCAAGGATTTCCGCGCCGGACGTTGCATGGGTGCCTGCCTCGAGTATGCGGCACGCCTCGGCAAGCCGCTGATGATGTACGTATTCAGCGACGGCTCACTGTCGTCGAACGGCGCGATCGACAACTCTGTCGAGGGCCGCGGCAAAGGCGAATGGGTGAGTGACAACTCGTCGACGGCCGCTGCGTTCTTCCTGGTGTATAACCCGACACGTCGCCCGACGCTGATGGGCGGTACGCTGGATGAACAGATGCGACATCAGCAAATAGGCGCCATGGATGCTGGCGGGTCGGTGATGCGTGCCGCAACACCGATGGCCAACAACGTCAATCTTCTCGTCAACAGCGTGATATTGAATTACATGGCGCTGCATGGCGAGACGGCGGCCTTCGATTCGCTGTATGGCCCTGGCTGGCACGGTCTCGGTTCCGGTCTGGACACATTCACGGCATTCACACCCATCGTGAACGGAATAATATCCAGCCCTGTCTAGCAATGCCGGGCTGACTCGAACAACCTGGCATCTACACAGCCGGTCGGCTTCCCCTCGACCGGCTGTTTTTTTGGTGCATAATCTCGCCATGACCGAGCTCGCCGCCCTTCTCGCTTGTCCGCGCTGTGACAAGTCGCCACTTGAAGAGGACGGTGGCGCGTTTCATTGCAAAGCCTGTAACGTCCAATTCCCCTCGATAAACGGTATTCCGTGGATGTTTGCGGAACCGCAGGCGGCGCTGGGCGAATGGCGAGGCCGCCTGGCATTCGCGCTGCAGCAGACCGGTCACGAGATCTCCGGACTCGAGCGGGAGTTAAAATCAGAGGACCTGCACTCGCTGACGCGGCGACGGGTCGAGCGCTACAAGAAGGCGCTCGAGGATCATCGTCGCAGACTTGGCAAGCTGCTCAAACCCATCGACATGCAGGCAAACTACGGCAGCTACGAGACTTACCTGGCGCTGCGCACGCGACTGCCGGCCGACCAGGGGCTCAACACCTACTACGCGAATATTCATCGCGACTGGTCCTGGGGAGACGAAGAGAACAGTGCTTCGCTGAAGCAGATCCGCTCGGTACTCCACGATCATGCGGAGCTCGGCAAGGTATTGGTGCTGGGGGCCGGTGCCGGCCGCCTTGCTTACGACATTCATCGCAGCCTGAATTGCACGACCACTGTCGCGATGGACTTCAATCCACTGCTCATGCTCGTGGCCCAGGCCGTTACGCGCGGAGACAAGCTCAAGCTGTACGAGTTTCCCATCGCGCCGAAATCGCTCGAGGACGATGCCATTCTCCGGCCGCTGACCGCACCGGAGCCTGTGGATGCGCGCTTTCAACTGGTTCTTGGCGATGCCTTGCGCGCACCGTTTTCAGACGCCAGTTTCGATACCGTCGTCACGCCATGGCTGATCGATATTATCAGCGAGGACCTGCCTGTGTTTGCCGCGCGCATCAACAGACTCCTCGTGGACAATGGCCGCTGGGTCAATTTCGGCTCGCTGGCGTTCTCGGGCCCGCTGCGATCGCGCAACTACAGTCCCGAAGAAACCAAGGCGATCGTCGCCGAGTGCGGTTTCTCGGACCCGTACGTTTCGCAGAAGACCATCCCTTACATGTGTTCTCCCGCAAGCCGGCACGGGCGCCAGGAAAAAGTGTTTTCGTTCTCGGCTTACAAGGAACGTGAGGTCAGGAAACCGGAACGCCACAAAGCATTGCCGGACTGGCTGGTGACTGGCAAGGAACCGGTGCCCTTATCGTCGTCCTTCCGTACCCAGGCGATGACGACGCAGGTTTACTCATTCATGATGTCCCTGATCGACGGCAAGCGATCGATCAGGGATATGGCCTCCGTCCTCGAAAAGCAGAAACTGATGAGCAAGGACGAAGCGGAACCGGCCATCCGTTCGTTCCTGACAAAGATGTACGATGACTCGCAGAAACAGTCAGGTTTCTGAGGCCTCGCCGCGCTGCATGCGTGCCTTCAGGTAGGCCCCGATACGGTCGATGGCGCGGCGACTTTCCGGCATCTTGCCGACGAACAGCTGAAACACATGCCACATCTCCGGCCAAATCTCGATCTCGATGTCGAGGCCGGCGGCTTTCATCTTGTCGGCGAAACGCGTCGAGTCGCTGAGCAGGATCTCGTCATTGCCGACCTGTATCAGGGTCGGCGGCAGGCCCGCGACATTCGCGAATACCGGGGATATCAACGGGTTCTTCAGGTCGGCTCCCGCGCCACAATACTTGTCGGCGACCACCGAAACATCCTTTGCATCGAACCAGGGGTCCTGCCCGGCGCGTGTCGTCGCCGATTCCCCGCTTGCCGTGATATCGAGGAACGGCGATAGCAACACGGCAGCGGCTGGCATGGGCAGGCCCGCATGGCGTAAGGACAAAAGCGTAGCCACCGTCAGCCCACCGCCGGCCGAGTCACCGCCAATGAAGATATCCTGCGAATCGAATCCGTTTGCCAGCAAGAAACGATACACGCCGACGGCATCTTCAATTGCCTCCGGAAAGGGGTGTTCGGGTGCAAGCCGGTATTCCGGCAGCAGTGCATTGATACCGGCTGCCCGCGCGATGTGACTGACCATTTGTCGATGCGTAGCGCAGCTGCCCACCACGTAGGCGCCGCCGTGAAGATAGAGCAGCACCTTGTCGCCGGGCGCGCCTTTTGGCCGCAGCCATTCCGCATGCAATCCGTTGACCGTGGCAGGCTCGACGGCAACGCCGAACGCACGCTTCAGGAAACGGCTTATCCTGTCCAGCCGCCGGCGCAACTCGAGCACATCGACTGCCGAGGGTTCGATTTTTTTTACGTACCGGGCCGACAGCCCCCGGATCATTTTCGCTCGCCAGCTGGTCTTCAAACTTCAGTCTCCGCTTTCGACAAGCAGCTATCATAGGCTGAATTCAGGCGCGGGAGTACAGCAATGAAAGCACTGCGAACACCGGAGGCGCGATTCAGGAATCTGCCTGATTACGACTTTGCGGAGAACTACGTCGATGTCGACAGTCTTCGCATGCACTACGTTGACGAAGGACCGCGCGACGCCCCGCCCGTGCTGTTACTCCACGGCGAGCCCAGCTGGTCGTATCTTTACCGGCACATGATCCCGCCGCTCCGCGACGCTGGCTTTCGCGTCATAGCGCCGGACCTGATCGGTTTCGGCAAATCGGACAAGCTGCCCAGGAAGTCCGATTACAGTTATTCGAGACACGTCGACTGGATGCGGCAGTTTCTCGAGACGCTCGACCTCCGTGGCATCACCCTGTTTTGCCAGGACTGGGGCTCGCTCATCGGCCTGCGAGTCGCAGCCGAAAATGAGCAACGATTCGCTCGCATCGCCCTGGGCAACGGCGGGCTGCCAACGGGAGATCAGCCGATGCCGAAGGCGTTCACGATATGGCGCGCATTTGCTCGCTACAGCCCGTGGTTTCCAATTGGCAAGATCATCCAGAAAGGTACCGTTACGGAGCTACCGGATGACGTGGTAGCGGCCTATGACGCACCCTTCCCGTCAGCACGCTACAAGGCGGGTGCCCGCGCGTTTCCGTCGCTGGTACCTGTGACGCCAGACGATCCGGCCAGCGATGCCAACCGTGTTGCCTGGGAGATCTTCGCGGCGTGGACGAAACCGTTCCTGACGACGTTCAGCAACAGGGATCCGATTACCCGTGGCGGCGAAATACCGTGGCAGCAAGGTGTGCCCGGTGCAAAGAATCGCGAACACGTGAGGATAAAAAACGCGGGCCACTTCCTGCAGGAGGACAAAGGCCCGGAACTGGCCGAGGTACTGAAGAACTTCATTCGCGAGACGTAGGAGCGGCTATAAGCCGCGAAGCGCCAGCGGCGGCCGACAGGCCGCATCGTCGGTGTCGCGCTTCGTTCGTACAATGTAGGAGCGGCTACGAGCCGCGAAGCGGTAGCGGCGGCCGACAGGCCGCATCGTCGGTGTCGCGCTTCTTTCTTCGGCGCCCTATCGCTCCAGGTATTGAAGCTTGTCCTTCACCTCGCGCCACTCGTCCGCGTCTTCCGGCGGGTCTTTCATCTCGGTGATGACAGGCCAGTCCCGTGAGAGCTCGGCGTTCAGTTCCATGAAATGCTCCTGGCCCGCCGGCAGCTCGTCTTCGGAATAGATCGCCTCGACCGGACACTCCGGCTCACACAACGTGCAGTCGATGCATTCGTCCGGGTCGATGACAAGGAAGTTCGGGCCTTCATGGAAGCAGTCCACGGGGCAAACCTCAACGCAATCGGTGAGTTTGCACTTGATACAGGCTTCTGTGACCACGAATGTCATGCTGCTTACCTCAGGTTCCGGACCCGGTACGCTATGCGATGTTACGCTTCTAATCAAGCCGGTAATGCCCCGGATAACGGCGCTCACGCGAGTTGCGCTAGACTCAGCAGCGTACCTTCCCGCTGACTCCAATTGTTACTCCGGAAGCCCGTTTTTGTGAATATAAGCAAGAGCTTAGAATCGATCGTCGTGCGTCTTGCCGGAGACTCCGGCGACGGCATCCAGCTCATGGGATCGCAGTTCGCCGTCTCGACCGCACTATCGGGCGCCGACTTCGCGACCTTTCCCGACTACCCGGCGGAAATCCGCGCACCGGTCGGCACGACCTTCGGCGTGTCGGCTTACCAGATCAACCTCGGCAGCGGGTCCATTACGACGCCGGGCGATGCACCGGACGTGCTTGTCGCGTTCAATCCGGCCGCGCTGAAGGTCAGCCTGCCCCTGCTTCGCAGCGGCGCGCTGGTGATCGTCAACAGCGACGCGTTCACCTCGCGCAATCTCGCCAAGGCGGGTTATGAAATAGACCCACGCGAAACCGGCGAGCTTGGCGACTATCAGCTCATCGAAGCCGACATCAGCCGCCTGAATCTCGAGGCTGTCAGGGAGTTCGGCCTGAGCAAGAGCGAAAGCGGCCGCTGCAAGAACTTCTGGGCGCTGGGTGTCTTATTGTGGATGTTCGGCCGCGAACTGTCTGTCGTTGAAGACTGGTTGAAACGCCGCCTTGCCAGGAATGAAACGCTCCGCGATGCGAATATCAAGGCGCTGCATGCGGGACACGCCTACGGCGAGACGGCGGAGTTGACTGCGCATCTGTCGAGAATCGAGATAGGGCCGGCAAAGCTCGGGCCCGGCGAATATCGCAGTATTACCGGCGCCGAGTCGCTCGCGCTCGGAATCGCCGCGGCAGGCGAACTCGCCGATCGAGCCGTGATGTTTTGCTCTTACCCGATCACGCCGGCCTCGCCCCTGCTGCATCGGCTGACGCATCTCGCCGAACTCGGGATCGGCACCTTCCAGGCCGAGGACGAAATCGCGGCAATCTGTGCCGCCATCGGTGCATCGTATGGCGGCATGATCGGCGTCACGTCGAGCTCCGGGCCCGGCATCGCCCTGAAAACCGAGGCGATGGGCCTGGCGGTGAGCGCCGAGCTGCCGCTGTTGATCGTCAACTGGCAGCGTGGCGGTCCGTCGACGGGCCTGCCGACGAAGACCGAGCAATCCGACCTGTACCAGGCCGTCTACGGCCGTAACGCGGATACGCCGTTACCGGTACTCGCCGCCTCGACGGCCGGCGAATGCTTCGACATGGCGATTGAAGCCGTACGCATTGCATTGCGGCACATGACGCCGGTCATCCTGCTGGTCGACGGCTATCTCTCCAACGCCGCCGAACCCTGGCGCATTCCGGATGTGTCCGCCATGGAAGCAATATCGGTAAATGCCGTCCCCGGCGTCGACGACGATGCGCAGCAGAAGGCTTTCAGGCGTAATACGAAAAGTTTCGGCCGGCCGTGGATCTCGCCCGGCATGCCGGATCTTCGGCACCGGATCGGCGGCCTGGAGAAAGACAGGGACACCGGGCATATTTCCTATGACCCGGCAAACCATCAGGCGATGACCGACCTGCGCCAGGCGAAAGTGGCTTCGGTCGCCGATTTTATTCCCGAGCAGCAGATCGAGGTCGGGCCGGACAAAGGTGAGCTGCTTGTCGTTGGCTGGGGCTCGACCTACGGACCCATCTACCAGGCCGTCGCAGAAACGAGGGCCGCGGGATACGACGTCTCTCAGATTCACCTCCGGTACCTCAACCCGTTCCCGCGAAACCTCGGAGCTCTGTTGGGGCAGTTCGAACGCATCCTGGTGCCGGAAATGAACTCAGGCCAGCTGGTGAGCATGCTCCGCAGCAAGTTCCTGGTGCC
>JBFELT010000011.1:0-37319 GCA_041552015.1 Woeseiaceae bacterium | reverse complement strand
CGGAAAACAGAACCTCTCGAGCGAAGCGTACAAGACTACACCCCAGGCGTACCTGGCAAAGACCCAGGCCATGATCGACCAGTACACGGTACGCACGGAAACAGACCTTAATCTCCCGGTGGTCAGGCCACCGCCGGGCTCGGATGTCTACCTTGCCGGACGCTTGTGGCAGTGGTATCCGTTACTGGAGCTGGAGAAGGGGCAGACCTACCGGCTGCACATCTCGTCGCTCGACTGGCAGCATGGCTTCTCCCTGCAGCCCGTCAATATCAATACACAGATCCTGCCGGGCTATGAGATGGTCCTGACCATTACGCCGGACACCTCGGGCGAACAGACGATCATCTGCAACGAGTTCTGCGGCCTCGGACACCACAACATGGTAGGCAAGATCTACGTGACGGAGGGCGGACAATGAGCAAAGCACTATTCAGAACCTGCCCCGAGACCGGGTTGCAGTACCACAAGCCGGCCGAGATGCTGATAAGGGCGCACGCGGTTGTCGCGGTCGTCATGCTGTTGGTCGGCGGGATCGCGGCGCTCCTGGTAACGCTGACACGCTGGCCCGCGGTGCATCTTCTCCCGGCGGACCGTTTTTACCAGCTATTGACGTCACATGGCGTCAACATGCTGATCTTCTGGATTATTTCTTTCGAGATTGCAGTCCTGTATTTCTGCTCCTCGACACTGCTCAAGTGTCGACTGGCAACCCCGAAGATCGCCTGGCTCGGTTTCATCCTGATGCTCGCCGGCATCGTCATCAACAACGCCGCCGTTGCCAGCGGCACCGCCTCGGTCATGATGACTTCCTATGTGCCTATGCCTGCCAACCCGAACTTCTATCTCGGACTGATCCTGTTTGCCGTCGGCGCCCTGATCGGATGCTTCGTGTTCCTCGGCACGCTCGTCATTGCCAAGGACGAAAAGACCTATGAGGGTTCGATTCCGCTGGTCACGTTTGGCGCACTGACGGCCTGCATTATCGCGGTCTTTACCATTGCCTCGGGCGCGATCGTCCTGATTCCGACCTGGCTGTGGTCGCTCGGCCTGATCAATAACATCGATCCTGCCATGTATCGTATCGTCTGGTGGGCCCTCGGGCATTCCTCGCAGCAAATCAACGTCGCCGCACATGTCGCTGTCTGGTATGCAATTGCCGCGATCGTTTTCGGCGCACGACCGCTGTCCGAGAAAGTGAGCCGCGGCGCATTCTTCCTGTACATCGCGTTTCTGCAGCTGGCGAGTGCGCATCACCTCCTCGTCGATCCGGGTCTGTCCGCGGAGTGGAGAATTTTCAACACCAGTTACGCCATGTACCTGGCCGTACTGGCTTCGATGGTCCACGGCCTGACCGTCCCTGGCTCGATCGAAGTGGCGCAGCGCGCCAAGGGCTTCACCAACGGCTTGTTCGAGTGGCTGCGCAAGGCACCGTGGGGCAACCCGGTATTCTCCGGCATGTTTATCTCGCTCATCGGCTTCGGCTTCATCGGCGGCATTTCCGGCGTCGTCATGGGAACCGAGCAGATCAACATCATCATCCACAACACGATCTATGTGCCCGGTCACTTCCACGCAACGGTTGTCATCGGCACGACGCTGGCATTCATGTCGCTGACATACTTCCTCATTCCGACCCTGTTTCGACGAAAGGTCGCGTTCCCGGGACTGGCGAAATGGCAGCCCTACCTGTTCGGTATTGGCATGTCGGTTTTTACGCTTGCCATGATGGGCGCCGGTACGCTGGGTGTTGAACGTCGCCACTGGGATATGGCATTTACCAATGCCGCACTGAGCTTTGACTACCCGGCCAGCGCCTACACGCTCATGGGAATCGTCGGTATATCGGGCGTCGTCGCAATCCTTGGTGGTGCCAGTTACATTCTCATCACCGTCGTCTCGGTGTTCTTCGGAAAACGAGTCGAATCGGAATCGAGCTTCGGATTCGACGTGACGAAACTGTCACGAGCCGACCCGCTGGTCATCCCCGACGGTGGCCACGAAGCGGCGGGGAAATGGGGCCTTGCTGCACCGGGCACGTTCCTGCTGGCCTTGTTCTTCCTCGTGATCTTCGTCATGTACTACGCGGTCAACTGGAAGTACCTGGCCTCGGTGTGGCCGATGTCATAAGCCTCGGGGACTGAACGAACCCTGTTCAGGGGCGGGCAGGATGCCCGCCCTTTCCTTTTGAGCTACATTGATTGATATGACCCTGAATACGAAGATCCCGCTACTCGCGGCAACCCTGTTGCTGCCCTTGCTTTCAGCTGCGCAACAGGACGACCGCTACGATCCGGAGCGCGCCCTGCAGCTGTCGCAGGCCGCCGTCGGCGGCAGGATTGGCGACTACGAGCTCGTCGATCATCTCGGTGCGCCTGTAATGCTGCGCAGCGACCACGCAGGAAAGCCGCTCGTTATCAGCATGATCTTCACCTCCTGCCACCATGTCTGCCCCCAGACCACCAAGCACCTGGCGAAAGCGGTGGAGGTTGCCAGGGAGGCACTCGGCACGGACAGTTTCGACGTGGTGACCATTGGCTTCGACACGGCTCACGATACACCCGAGGCGATGGGTGCCTTCGCGCGTAAGCAGGGCGTGAACGAACCGGGCTGGCGCTTCCTGAGCGGCTCCCGGGATACGATCGAGCAAATCAGCCAGGATCTCGGTTTTATCTTTTTTCCGACGGCTCGCGGCTTCGATCACATCAACCAATCGTCGATCATCGATCGCGAAGGCGTGGTCTACAGCCAGGTATACGGAGTGACTTTCGAGATCCCGTGGCTCGTCGAACCTCTCAAGGACCTGGTGTTCAATCGCCCCGGAAGCCCGGGGCACTTCGTCGCCAGCCTGGTGGATCGCGTCATGTTGTTCTGTACCGTCTACGACCCGACGACCGGGCGCTACCGATTCGACAACTCCTTGTTCGTGCAGATGTTCGCCGGCAGCACGTTTATTCTCGCTGTCTTCCTGTACCTGGTGCATGAGACGATCAAGGCGCGCCGGGCTCGCAAATCGAAATGATAGAATACGTACACCGCTTCGGGCGCAGCGCCTTCGAACTGCTGCGCAGGCCATTGGCCCGGGCGTTCGACAGCCAGCACAACCCGCTCAACCACCTCGGCGCGCTGACCATTTTCTTCTCCTGGATCGTCCTCGTCAGCGGCGTCTGGCTGCTGATCTTTTTCCGCACCAGCGTCTCGGATGCCTTCGAATCCGTCGAGTACCTGACGCACGAGCAGTGGTATCTCGGCGGTGTGATGCGCAGCCTGCACCGCTATGCGTCGGACGCCTTGATCGTCACTATCCTGCTGCACGTCATCAAGGAGTTCGTATTCGATCGCTACCGATTGAATCGCTGGTTCAACTGGGTAACCGGCATTCCGCTGGTGTGGATGATTTTCGCGCTGGGAATCACGGGGTACTGGCTCGTTTGGGATGAGCTTGCACAGTACGTTGCGATCAGTACCGCCGAGCTGCTGGACGCGCTGCCCATCTTTACGAACTCGATGGCCGGCAATTTCATGACTGACGAGTTGTTGTCCAACCGCTTCTTCACGCTCATGGCCTTTATACACCTCATCGGATTGCCGATTTTCCTGGTATTCGGTATCTGGCTGCACGTATTCCGCCTGACCGGTCCGCGCATCAACCCGCCGCGCCGCCTGATGGCAGGCGCGCTGCTTTGCATGCTCTTGCTGTCTGCGGTTTATCCGGCAATCAGCCACGACAAGGCGAATCTTGCGATGGCGCCGCAGGTACTGCGATTCGACTGGTTTTACCTGCACGTCTACCCGTTGATCCAGCGCTGGTCACCGGGCTCGGTCTGGATACTGTTGATCGGTATCAGCACCGTCCTGACCATCGCACCCTGGGCGCCACCGGCGAGGAAGACGACCGTGGCCGTCGTGGATCTGGACAACTGCAACGGCTGCAAGCGCTGCGCCGACGACTGCCCGTTCGGCGCGATCGAAATGGTTGCACGTACCGACGGTACGAACTACACGCATCAGGCATCGGTCGACGATGAGCTTTGCATCAGCTGCGGCATTTGCGTTGGCGCGTGCCCGACCGCAACCCCGTTTCGCTCCAGGAGCGCGCTCGTGCCGGGCATCGACCTGCCGAACCAGACCGCTGCCGCTATCCGCGAAGACATCATCGCGAAAGCCGAAGCACCGTCGGAACAACCCCGGGTGATGGTCTTCGGCTGCCGCGACGACCGGCAAACGGAGATCCTGCGCAAAGCCGGCGGCAACGTCGTTGCGGTCCGCTGCATGGCGCACCTGCAGCCGTCGTATCTCGATTTCGTACTGAGCCGCAATCACGCGGATGGCGTGATGCTGCTGGGCTGCGAAAACGGCAACTGCAAGTACCGCCTCGGCGCCGATTGGACCGAAGCTCGTATCACACGACAGCGCGACCCGAGACTCAGGAAGCGCACGGATACGAGCAAGATCGCGATGGGCTGGCTGGCGCCCTGGGCCGATATATCAAGTCCCGCCAAACGACTCGAAGCATTTCGCAACGCGCTCAGGAACACGAGTGGCGAGTCATGAGACTGGTCGGCGAAATATCGGCCTGGATGGTGTTCGCCGTCGTCGTCGGCGTGTTGTCCGTGTGGCCACGCTACGAAATGCTCGAGCGTGACGCTGCGATCGTAACGCTGACGTTCACTCATGCGGCACGGCGCGTCGGTGAGTGCCGTAACCTGACGCAGGAGGAGTTAAACAAGTTGCCGCCGAACATGCGCAAACCCTCCGACTGCCCGAGAGAACGTCATCCCGTCCGTGTCGAGTTGCGATCGGCCGACAGCGTGATTTACGAGGACCTGCTTCTGCCCAGCGGAATCTGGTCAGACGGCAAGGCCAACATCTACCGTCGCATCGTCGTGCCGGCGGGCGTACACGAGCTGTTCATCGGCATGAACGACAGCGGCGACCCCTCCGGCTTCGATTTCGAGTCCCGCCAGCGCGTCGACCTGCATCCGGGCCGGAATCTCGTCATACGCTTTGACGAGCAGTTACAGAGTTTCTTGATCCGTTGAGGTTTATATGAGCTTGTTGCAGTGGAAAAATGAATACTCGGTAGGAATCGCGTCAATGGACGACGAGCATCGCGAAATGATCGACCTGATCAACGACGTCTACGCGAAGCTCGGCGACTCCCCGGACGCCGCGAGCATCGAAAGCTGTCTCGAGGAAATCTTCAGTACCATCTCGCTGCACTTTGCACTCGAGGAACGCATCATGCGCGACAGCGGCTACGACGAGTATGATGCGCACAAGGAGGACCACGAGGAACTGCTCGACGAGATTCGCGATCTCATGGACAGCTTCGAGACGAACCCGAAAGAAGGTGCCCGGGCACTCGAGCGGCGCCTTTCAGACTGGTTCGCCAAGCATTTTGCCAGCTTCGACGCACGTCTTCACGGCAAGCTGGGGCCGCACTAGCCCGCAGAGATCGAAAATGCCCGCAGCAGCTGGAAGGAAACGAGAAACAGCACGAGAATTATGACGAAGAATACCGCCTGGCGTTGCTTGAGCGCTTCGCCGCGCCGAATCTCGATCATGCGAACGATCCAGTCCGCCACGAAATACATGACGACGGCGTTCAGCGTGAAAATCAGAATTTCGTTCACAGTCAATCATCCATCATTCGTGCGGTCGCCCGCGCAGTGACTTCCACGCAACGACCAGGAACAGCAGCCCGCCGATTACAGAGATTAGCCCACCGAGGCCCATGAGTGCCATGCCGGCCGTCTGCCCGAATCCATCGAGCCCCTGCGCAACACCGGCGGTCTTGCGTTGCACGCCGTAGCCGCCGCTCCAGGCAAGCCCGGTAATGTGCAGGAGTTGCCCGCCACCGTAGATGTATGGCTGCCAGGTCGCCATGCGCTCGGGAAGCGCCCCGAAGCCGAGGCGCGGTAACAGGTAATACGTCAGGCCCATGAAGGCTACCGTGACGCCAACCGTCGCGCCGTGGTAGTGCGCCGGAATCACGATATCGAGCCCGGCAATCATGAATCCGAGGACGCCGCCAACCGCGAACAGCAGCAGTGAACTGACGAGTGCTGCGCGCAGATAGCGACCTTCCCCTTCCGGCCTGGCCGCGCGCCACAGGCTCGCCGCCACGGCGAGGCCCAGCGGCAGGCAGGACAGTCCGCCGTACTTCATGAGCTCTGTAAACGCGAGGCGGTGCCCGGCTGATGTCACATCGTGCGCGAGGTACAGGAACGGCACCGTAATGACCGGCAACGCCAGGAAGACGAGGAACACCAGCGTCAGGCGCGGCGTGAGCTCGAAACGAACACCACTGGCGAATGCCAGGACGACCCAGCAAATCATCATGAGCAGCGTGTAGCTGAACTGGATGACATGACCGCTTCCCCAGAACAGGAACTCGAAATAGATCTGCCCGTCCATACCCGACGGCAGCCCGCGCCAGGACGCGAACACGGCAAGCAGTGACAGGCCCGTCAACAGAGTCGACAGGGTAATACCGAAGTGCAATGCCGCCGTCCCGTCCAGCGCTGTCGTAACGCGGGGCCGGCTCAGCATGGCGCGCAACAGGTGGCTGAAAATACCCGCCGCGAACAGGCCGAGACCCGTATAGAACAACGGGTGCTGAAGGACAGGCACGTAGTTATTCATCAGCGGATCAGCAGCGCCCAGAAACGGACACACTATGATTACCAGCGTGCCGACAGCAGCCATCGAGAACGACACCCGGTCCCACATTACGCGCTCTGTCGTTGCACTCAGGCTCCAGAGAACGGCCGACATTGCGAGTAGCCAGATCAGCACAGACAGAGTCACGTGTACCACCAGCGCCACGCGAAAGAAGTCGATGAGCGGAATCATCTCCTGTACCACCGGCGTGCGTGCCAGGACGAGCAGAATCGAGTAAACGCCAGCTGCAACCAGCGAGACAAGGCTGAGAATCAGCCATGCCGACGTGTTGCGGCGTGCGGCCTCGCTCTGTACCTGCAGGTGAAAAGTCGTGTCTGACATTGCCGCGGATCATACGCGAAAAATTGCTCTCGTGGCGGCTGCAACTACGCCCCTGGAATCGCTTCATCGATAATGCCGCGGCCACGCAAGGCTTCAATTTCTAGCGCGGAGTAGCCGGCCTCGATCAGCACAGCGTGCGTGTGCTCGCCGGGTCTTGGCGGCGGTGACGATATCCCGGATTCCGTCTCGCTGAATCGCGGTGCGGGAGCCGGCTGAGTGACGCCCTCAACCGTTGTGAACGTGCCTCTCTGGACATTGTGCGGGTGCGCGGGTGCCTCGGCGAAATCGAGCACCGGTGCGAAACAGGCGTCGCTGCCCTCGAGAAGATCGCACCAGTGCTGACGCGGGCAGCTCCTGAAGAGCTCGGCGAGACGCTGCTTCTGCCGCGGCCATCGCCGAGGGTCGTATTGCGCCTCGAACTCCGGGTCCTTGTCGAGGCCGAGCTTCTCCAGCAGCAGCGAATAAAATTGCGGCTCGAGCGCAGCGATCGAAATGTAGTGACCGTCTGCACATTCATAGCAGTCGTAGAAGTGGCTGCCGCCGTCCAGCAGATTGGATTGCCGGGACCGGCTCCACTGCCCACCATTGAACAGACCGTAGATCAGTGATGTCATGAGCGCCGAGCCGTCTGTCATCGCCGCGTCGACGACCTGGCCCCTGCCGGTGGATTGCGCGCTGATCATCGCGGCCAGCATGCCGACGGCGAGCATCATGGCACCGCCGCCGATATCACCTACCAGCGTTGCCGGCGCGGTGGGTGGCGCATCGCGCCGACCCGAGAAGTGCAATGCGCCGGACAGCGCAATGTAATTCAGGTCGTGACCGGCGGCACTCATCAGCGCTCCGCCCTGGCCCCAGCCGGTGATGCGACCGTAGATCAGCCCTGGATTCGTCGCAAGGCAGGTATCCGGTGCCAGCCCCAGGCGCTCCATGACGCCGGGGCGGTAGCCCTCGATCAATCCGTCCGCCCCTTCCAGGAGTCGCAGAACCACTTCGATTGCCCCGGGATTTTTCAGGTCGAGCGCGACGGACTTCTTGCCGCGATTGACGATCGAACTTTCCGGCGCCGAAGCCGCCCCGGCGTCCTCCGGCAGGCGGACCTTCCGGTCGATCACAACGACGTCGGCGCCCATGTCCGCGAACAGCATTCCGCAGAACGGAGCGGGACCAAGCCCGGCAAATTCGACAATGCGTTTTCCTTCTAAAGCTCCCATCGGGCACTCCTGTGTTTCGCTATCGTTCTAACTCACATGCGGCGGGTAAACAATGCCGCCGGGCCCCAAGCCACGTAGAATATTGCACTGCTGTATCCAGGGAGCATCCATGACACCGCGCGGCGAGAATTTCCGCACCATCTGGCTCAAGCCGGACGATCCGGCGGTCGTACAGATCATCGACCAGCGATGGCTGCCGCATGAATTTCGCGTTCACGACCTCAAGTCCTGGCGGGACGGGCTCGTGGCAATCGCGGACATGTACGTGCGCGGCGCGCCCCTGATCGGCGCCACCGCAGCGTGGAGCCTGTACCTGGCCGCAAAGGCGGGCGGCGCGCCGACGGTGCGCGAGGCCGCGGCCGAACTGCTGCAATCGCGGCCAACCGCGGTCAATCTGCGCTGGGCCATCGAGCGGGTGCTCTCGGTCGTCGAGCACGACGAGGCGGCGACCGATCTCGTGGAGAAAATTCGCCTCGACGCCGAGGCAATCTGCGAGGAAGACATCGAAATAAGCCGCGGCATCGGCACGCATGGTGTCCCCCTGCTCGAAGAGATAGCGGCTCGCAAGAACGGCGCGACCGTGAATGTCCTCACGCACTGCAACGCGGGTTCGCTGGCGACGATCAACTGGGGCACTGCAACCGCACCCATCTACTTTGCGCATCAGCGCGGCATCGACATTCACGTCTGGGTCGATGAGACGCGACCGAGAAACCAGGGCTCGCAGCTGACCGCCTGGGAACTCGCCGCCAACGAGGTGCCGCACACGCTGATCGTCGACAACGCCGGCGGTCACCTGATGCAGCATGGCGAGGTCGATATCGTGATTACCGGAACAGACCGAACGACGCGCTGCGGCGATGTAGCCAACAAGATCGGCACCTACCTCAAGGCCCTGGCCGCGGCTGACAACAATATTCCCTTCTATGTGGCCCTGCCCTCGACGACGATTGACTGGCAAAGCCGCGACGGTGTCCGGGAGATTCCCATCGAACAACGCGATCCGGCCGAGGTGAGCGATATCTACGGGCTCTACGAGGGCAGGCCCGTGCACGTGCGCACGACCTCGAGTCAGACACCCATCAGCAACTTCGCGTTCGACGTGACGCCGGCGCGCCTGGTCACCGGCCTGATCACGGAGAGAGGCGTCTGCGAGGCCTCCGAATCCGGGCTGCTCGGCCTGTTTCCGGAAAAGGCCGAGTGCTGACCATCGATGACCATTGACGAAGGCTATATCAAGTATGAGAGCGACTGGACCGTCGGCGCGGCGCCCTTTCCTGCCATTGCCACCGAACTCGAGCGTTGGCGACGCCCGCTGTTCGAGGCCGGCCTCGTCGGTCACTACGAAGAGCTGGGTATCGGTTTCGGCAATATCAGCATGCGCTGCGGTGCCCCCGGGCAATTCCTGATCAGCGGCACGCAAACCGGTCAGCTGCCTGTCACCGACGAAACGCACTACTCGCTGGTCTCGGCCTACGACATCGAGGCAAACACGGTCAGCTGCATCGGGCCCGTGCAAGCGTCCTCGGAGGCGATGACGCACGCGGCGATTTACGAACTCGACGCGAAAATAAACGCCATCGTGCACGCACACAGTCGTGAATTGTGGCGCCGACTGATCAACGAGCTGCCGACGACGGGTTCGAGCGTCGCCTACGGCACGCCGCAAATGGCCATGGAATTCCGCCGCCTGTGCCGGGATACGGCCTTTGGCGAGCAGGGACTCGCCGTCATGGCCGGGCACGAGGAAGGGCTGATCAGTATCGGCGCAACGATGCAGGAGGCCGCCGAGAAGTTGCTCGCGCTGCACCGACGTCAAACCGGCGCCGGCTGACACCCGGCGCTGGTCGCTACTGCGCTGTTTCCGTGACGACGGGCTCGAGCGAGAAACGGAACGTCCGGCAGGTCTTGATGCCAGTACTCGACGCGTCGTCGGGCAGCGGCTCATAGGTCGACGCACGAATCGCGCGGATTGCCGGTTTTTCGAAGACACGATGGCTGCTTTTTCGCACCGCGATGCGCCTCGTCCGGCCGTCCCGGGTAATGTCGAAACAGACCTGGACCTCGCCCTCGATGCGATCGCGACGCGCGACCTTCGGATAGCCGGGTATTACCGTGAACAGGGGTTTACGTTCGGTGTCGCTGTCTTGAATGGCCGCCGCCGGCTCGGCAGCACCGTGTGCCTGCGCGGCCAGAATCCACATGACGATCAGCAGACCGAGGCGGCGGCAATCAGTCAGGCTCGACATCGTCGGGCTCCTGCCCTTTTTCGTCCGTCACGTTGCGGCGTTCGTCGACCTCGATCTTCGGCGTAACCGGCTGGGTTTCGTCGAGGTACATGCCTTTGACGATCTTCAGGTTTCGGGAACCCGGCCGCAGCGCCTGTCCCTTCTGTATGTCCTCTTCAGCCTCATCGAAGCGTTCGAGACGAAGATAGACCAGGGCGCGATTGTTGTAGGTCCGCCAGTGCATTTCGTCCCGCTCGAGTACCCAGTTGCAGTGTTCGAGCGCTTTCTCGGGTTCGTTGATAAGCAGGAATCCTGCGCAAAGGTTGGCGTGGCCGATCTTCTCTTCGCGGGGTCCTTGCGCCTTTTGCAGGCCGAGCAGGGTCAGCCGAACGCCATCCTCGCCGTCGCCGGCTTTGAGCGCGTTGGCGCCATCGTAGAGATAGATATTTTCAGGCCCGAGGACCGTTTTGGATTCTTCGTTTGACGTTGCCGGTGATGCGGCCAGCAGCAGGGTGACCAGCAGGATGTTGCAGCACATTACGTGTCTCATGATCACTGGCTCTCGACGAATTGAAATTCAGCCCCCTCGATCAGGTTTGAAGCTTCAGATGCCTGGCAAAGAAACCGACGGTACGCTGCCACGCCAGTTCGGCCGCCTCCCTGTCATAACGCGGCGTCGTGTCGTTGTGAAACCCGTGATTGGCATCGGCATAGTCGAAGTTCATGTACTCACAGTCGGCTGCTTTCAGGCCTGCCTCGAAATCGGGCCAGCTTGCGTTTACGCGCTCGTCCAGGGCGGCATGATGCAGCATGAGCGGCGAGCGTATCGATGCCGCCTCGTCCGCTCCAGGATGTCGGCCGTAAAACGCAACGCCAGCCGCGAGCGTCGGAACCCTGATGGCCAGGCGCATCACCATGCCGCCGCCAAAGCAGAAACCGACGGCCCCGACCAAGCCCGTCGAGTCCGGATGCTTTTTCAGGAAGTCCACTGCCGCGACGAAGTCCTCGACCATCTCCTTGCCATCACGCTGTCGCTGCAGGGCGCGACCATCGTCGTCATTGCCGGGATAGCCCCCGAGGGGCGTCAGCGCATCCGGCGCGAAGGCGATGAATCCGGCAGCGCCGAGACGTCGCGCAACATCCTCGATGTAGGGATTCAGGCCGCGGTTCTCGTGAATGACAAGCACTGCAGGCAGCTTGTGCTGCACGACGGCGGGTCGCACGAAGTAGCCGCGCATGACGCCCGCGCCTTTCGGCGACGCGTATTTCTTGTAGCTCGCGGAAATCGACTCATCGTCCGGATCGACCTGGCGCGCAAGGGCGTAGTCAGGACTCAGGCTGCCCAGGAGCGCCGCGGCAGTAACGCCCGAAGCCGTGAACGCGGCGGCCTTGTCCAGGAACTCGCGACGCGTAATCTGCCCATGAACGTAGCCGTCGAAGAGCTTCATGACGTCTCGATCGAGCGCAGGTTTTTTCGACATATCCAGATCCCGCCCTAGCCGCTTATGTACTGCTCCAGCTGTTGTATTTCTTCCTGCTGGTCCGAAATGATCGCCTGCACGAGATCACCGATCGAGATCAATCCAACAACCTTGCCGTTATCGACCACCGGCAGATGACGAATGCGCCTGTCTGTCATCGTCGTCATGCAGACATTGACTGTCTGGTCGGGGCTGGTGGTGCAAACATCGGTCGTCATGATCTCTCTGACCAGTGTCGATTTCGACGACCTTCCTTTTACTATGACCTTGCGGGCATAGTCGCGTTCCGTGACGATGCCCCTGAGATCGTCTCCGTCCATCACGAGGAGCGAACCGATCGATCGTTCAGCCATGGTGGTAATGGCCTCCAGCACGGAGGCCTCTTCCGAAATTGAAATAATGTCCCGTCCTTTCCTGTCGAGCAGATGCTTCACGAGTTTCATGGTGCCTCCCAGATGGCCGAGTTGGCGAGAATCAGTAGCGTCACGGCCGATTCTAGCAGCACCGCAACGGCACTGCGGCGAAGGCAGACAGACGCCGCAAGTGCAACGGTAATTCGTTACTTAATACAGGCGATTATGGCAGATCAGGTCGGACTCCGGGCCAGGAGTCTGCGCGGCGGAAATATCCGTAGCGAGAAAGTGCCACGGCGCGGACAGTTATTCGATCTTTTGAGGCGCACAGTGGTGCTACGTAACGAAAAAGATCGAACAAATGGGCCGCTGCGGCGCTTTCGCAGTAGGAATTACTTGCTGCCGCGCAGACTCCTAGCCTGCGTGGTTGCGGTACTTCTCGAGGCGCGCCTCCAGCGCCGTCGCGGATAGCCACAGGCCGCGAAGCATGACGCCATGGATCCGGCGGCTGTTCGTGATGTCGTCAAGCGGGTTGGCATCCAGCAGCAGCAAGTCCGCCGTCCTGCCCACTTCCACGGCCCCGGCGTTCGTCCCCAGGAATTTCGCCACGGCCGTTGTGCCGGTCTGCAGCGCCTCGAACGGCGTCAGGCCGGAAGCAACCAGCGTGTCGAGTTCGCGATGCAGGGAATAGCCGGGCACGTTGAAAACCTGCGGCGCGTCGGAACCCAGCAGCAGGCCGGCGCCCGCCCGATGCAATGCCAGGATGAGTCGGCGCCGCAGCTGGATAGCCAGTGCCGCCGTCTCGGCATCGAATCCACGCTCGGCCAGCGCCTCCTGCTTGCTATCAGCCCATTGCTGAAGCGTGGCGCGTGGCATGTACTTCATTTCGGGACGATTGAGGAGTTCAGCCACCGGCACGCCGGAAATACGGTTCTCGACCAGCACCTGGGTCACGACGTTCCAGGTGCCTGCCGCGGCTGTTGCGGCCGCCAGCTCATCGATACCATCCTGATCGATTTCCTTTGCCAGCATGACGTCGAAAAATCCACCGTAGCCTCCCGAGCCATGACTGGTAGCCGGCAACAGCGCGGCGAAATAGCCATCGAGGTGATCGATAGTTGCCATGTTGAGCTGCAGGGCGGTCCGCAGGCCCGCGGCCACCGGCACGTGCCCGGCGAATGGGATACCGAATTTGCTGCAGGCCTCCGCCGCTGCCTTGAACTCCCGGGCGCTGAGGCCGGGATGGATCTTGATGAAGTCGAATCCGAGAGCCGCCTGCTCGCGCACCTGCTTGCGCGCGTCCGCCGGGCCCGACACGCTGCGACCGTTCAGTGACGGCCCCGACGTTACGAGCTGCGGGCCGAACACCTTGCCGCTCGCGAGCGCCTGCCGGAGCGCAAGGTGGGACGGGTGACCCAGCATGCCGCGTATCGTCGTTACACCACTCGCGACGAATAGACTGAAGTCCCGATCCAGGTGTTTCGAATCCGCAGGCGGCACGTGCGCATGCATCTCCGCGAGGCCGGGCATCAGGTATCGGTCAGTACCGTCGACCAGGGTCGCCCCTTCCGGTATGCGAACGACATCAACATTGCCGATTTCGCGGATGACGCCGTTGCTGACGATAACGGTTTGTGCCGCCCTTACGCCTTCGGACGACATCGGCACCACGTTGACGTTGACGAATGCCGTCGTGTCCGCGAGCAGCGGACTCGCCAGCAGCAGGGCAGCGTGCGCAAGCAGCCATGTAATCGCTCTATTTTTCATTCCTTAGTTGCCTGGGCAGCGCCGGCCCGCACCGCATCGAGCTTTTCCGGACTGATGTTGCCACCGCAGATAATCACTACGACCTTCTGACCCCGAATGGACGTCGCTCGTTCCAACAGGGCGGCGACGGCGACCCCCGCCGCCCCCTCGATGATGTCTCCTTCACTGCGCATGAATTGCCGCATCGCTGACGCAATCTGCGCTTCGTCAACCAGCACGAAGTCATCGACCACGGCCTGGTTCAATGGGAACGTAATCGCGCCCGCCTCTATGCCGCCCGCCGTGCCATCCGACAAGGTCGGCTCGCTCTTGATCTCGACGATCTCCCCGGCCTCGAGCGAGCGAGCCATGACCGCCGATGCCGCCGGCTGACAGCCAACGATGCGAACAGCCGGGTTGTGTGCCTTGAGGACGCTGCCAACGCCGGCAATAAGACCGCCGCCACCGACGGCGACGAACACGGTATCGACGCACGCGAGCTGTTCGACGATTTCGACACCGCAACTGCCCTGACCCGCGATGACGGCAGCATCGTTGTACGGGGACAGGTAGGCCATGCCCTTTTCGCTGGCGTACGAGCGGGCGCGTTGTTCCGTATCCAGTCCATCGGTTCCGAAGAATACGACCTCGCCACCGTAGGCCCGGATCGCGTCGACCTTCACGGGGGATGTCTGCTCAGGCACGAAAATGACGCCGCTTACGCCCAGCGTCTGCATGGCGCAGGCGACGGCAGCACCGTGATTGCCGCTGGACGCGGCGACGCAGCCCCTGGAGCGCTGCTCGTCGCTGAGCGTCATAAGACTGTTGATCGCGCCACGCAGTTTGAACGACCCTGTGGTCTGGCGATTTTCGAGCTTGAAATAGACGCTGGCGTCGAGTTCTGCGCTGAACGCCGCCGACAAGGTCAGCGGCGTCTCGAGGACGAATTCGCGGATTCGCCGCGCCGCGGCTCTCGCGCGGTCCGCGACCTCTGCCGGCTCAGCGACTCGCTCAGACCCGATCGGCACTGAAGGTGTCACAGGCATCTGCATTGCCGGTCTGCAGGCCGGTCCGGAACCATCGCTGACGTTGCGCTGCCGTGCCGTGGGTGAACGATTCCGGTACGACCGTACCGCGACTCTGACGCTGCAGCGTATCGTCACCGATTGCGCTGGCGGCATTGAGCGCCTCTTCGACGTCGCCGTCCTCGATGATGTTGCGGGCTTTGTCGGCGTGATAGGCCCACACGCCGGCCAGGCAATCTGCCTGCAGCTCGAGACGCACCGACAGCGCATTGCCCTCGACTTCACTGACGCGCTGTTTCATCGAGTGCACCTGGTTCGAGATGCCAAGCAGGTTCTGGACGTGATGCCCGATTTCATGGGCGATCACATAGGCCTGTGCAAAGTCGCCGGGCGCCTGAAACCGGGTCCGCATCTGCTCGTAAAAGCTCAGGTCAATATAGACTTTCTGGTCGGCCGGGCAATAGAACGGGCCCATGGCGGCCTGCCCCAGCCCGCAGGCCGAGCGCGTCGCGGCGCTGAAGAGAACCAGCGTCGGCTCCTGGTAGGGGCGGCCCTGCGCCGCAAAAATCGTCGTCCACACGTCTTCCGTATCCGCCACGACGACAGAAACCATGTCGGCGAGCGGATCGTCCTTGAGGTCTTCCGCCGACGGCCGGCTTCCGCTCGTCGATGCCGATGGCGCCTGCTGCATGGTCTGAATGAGCGGTGTCGGGTCCACGCCGAAGTACATCGCGACCAGGATCAAGACGATCGTGCCGATTCCGCCGCCCAGCAGCCGCGGTGTCGCACCGGCTCCACGCCGGTCCTCGATGTTCGAGCTTCGCCTGCCACCACGCCAACGCATTGTCTACTCCATCTGCTGAGGGCCGATCATTGTCGACTATTCGCGCCCTCGTTGACAAATACCGGAAGCCCTTACATCTGGCCTTCGATCGGCAGGAAGCTCATCAGCTTTGTCTTGAACCGGCGCCACCATGTTGTTTGCGGTTCTGTCGTAATGATCTCGTCATTACTCGCCGTCGTCAGACGCCATTGCAGGCGTCCTTTTTCGGACAATTGCAGCTTGTAGGCCATGTCAGGCAGGGATTCGAGAATACTGGCCGCCATGGAGCCCGCCAGCTCGTTCGAATCGACGACCATACCCATCTCGGTGTTCAGATAGAGCGATCTCGGATCGAGATTGAAAGAGCCCACGAAGGCTTTCCTCCGATCGACGCAGGCTACTTTGGAATGCAGTGTCAGTTTCGTGGCAACGTGCGAAGACTCGACCTGCGCGCGCAGCTCATAGAGTTCGACGCCGCGCTCGAGCAGCGGTTTTCGATAGCGTGCATACACGGCGTGCACGCTGCTGTGATTCGTCGAGGCAAGCGAGTTACTGATGATTACGACCCGCACACCCTTGCTGACCAGGTGCCCGAAGAACTCGACCCCCTGTTTCTCAGGAATAAAATAGGGCGAGATGATGACGACCTCTTCATTGGCAACGGTTACCATTTGCTGCAGGAACGCGCTGATGATGCTATCGGGTCGCTTCAGCAGCTTGCGAATCTTTTCCGGATGGTCCTGAACAACGTAGGCGCTGGCCGGAATCAATGCCAGGTTTGAATGCGCGAGTTGCCGTGCGAGCTGGTCATCCACGCTCTTCAGGAAAGGGCTTTCCCGGTGCTGCTCGATATACGCTTCTCCCTCCCTGGTCGAATCTTCGAGAGCGCTGTACGGGACCATGGCATTGAACGCCTTTATGGGAATGGCTTCCTGCGAATTCCAGTACTCATCGAAGCCATCGGAAACGTCATCTACAACGGAACCAATTGCCAGCAGGTCCTCATCGATGAACTCCGCCTTGCCGCCCGACTGAAAGTACTCGTCGGCGAGATTCCTGCCACCGACGATCGTCACCTGGTTGTCGACGGTAAACGACTTGTTGTGCATGCGACGATTCAGGATATTGAAGTTCGCAATGAAGCTGACGAGGCGCGAACGCCGTCGCGGAAAGGGATTGAAGACACGGACCTCGATGTGGTCGTGGGCGTCCAGCGAAAGCAGGCCGGCGTCGATAGTGTGCGTCAGAGCGTCGTCCATCAACAATCGCACGCGCACGCCACGGTCCGCGGCCCGGGCGAGGTGGAGACACACCAGATTACCACTGACATCGTCTCGTATCAGGTAGCTCTGAATGTCGATCGTGCGCTCCGCCCTGTCGATAAGCCCCAGGCGGATACCCAGCGCATCACTGCCGAAATTCAGCCGGTAAACACCGCAACTTGCGCTATTCTCCTGCAGCCATTGCGCCACGGCCTTTTGCAACGCCGTTCCCTCGGTGTCGCTGTGCTTCCACGACTCCTGCCGCTCCGGCAACTTGAAAAAGCGGTGGTATTTCGCCGGAAGTCGCGTGCCGACCAGTGTCGTTAGCATTCCCATTTCATTGCCAATTTAACAGAATAAATTTGCCTCTCTCACAGTCATTGCAGAGCTCATTCGACTGTGTAAGGATGTGGGTTCGTTTGACAAGGGCACAGCTGTCGAAAGACAGCGTCGCAAAGCTTCCGGTCTAAGGGTATTGCCTAGGACAGCGGGGCTGCCAACACGATAACTCATCGCGCTCGCGGTGAGCATCTGGTGTGTCTTTGGCAAGTTCGTGGCAAGCGCTGGAGACACCGTCAATGCAAGTACCCGGATTTCGTGACACAGGACGTTTTGTACGGCGGCCCGCCCGCCCCCGCGTATACGCACCGGCCAACCTCGCCAAGCTTATGCGATGCCTTGAGCCAAACACCAACATCGCACTGCCCATTCGCATCCGAGGTGCCGGCAGTGCATCCACGGATTGCAACGAGAGCCCCAGGGGAACCGTTATACAGACGACCCACCTGGACAGGATTGTTCGCATCGACAACTACAACCACACCGTCACGGCCGAAGCCGGCGTCCGCCTGGGCACGCTGGTCAGCGCGCTTGCCGAGCAGGGTCTCGAACTCATAGGCAACCACGACCAGATGGAACGCACCCTGGGCGGTGCGCTTGCATCGCCCTGCATGGGTCCGGGCATCGGCAACCAGGCCGCCTACCTTTCCAGCCAGGTGATCAGTCTGAAAGTCGTCACGGTGGGCGGTAATGTCATGACCGTATCGGAGGAAAAGCAGCATCTCCTGGCGGCTTTTCGTATCAGTTACGGCATGCTTGGCGTCATTTGCGAGGCGACACTGCGCGTCCAGCCAATGTCGACGTTCTCCGCGAGTCATCGGCGCCTGTCCGTCGAGCGGTTTGCCGACATTACGGATCGATTATCGAACAGCAGCGTCGGCCTGAAGTTCTACCTCTTGCCGCATCGCGATCGCGTCTATGTCGATGTGCGCCGCTACGAATCAGCCCCCGGCAGTGCCTATGACACGCCGTGGAAATTCAAGGATTGGGGCGAAAGCACGGTACTGCCGCAGGTGTTTCGTTCTCTCAATCGAGTGATGCCTATTCCTTCCGTCCGATACCGACTCATTGACGGCATTACGGCGGCGACGCACGGCATCGTCAACAGCAGACTCGTTCATCATGGCAATAACTTCGCCGCGACGGGGCGACGCCGGCGTAACGTTGCCAGCCGGCTGCTGTATTCGACCTGGTGCTTTCCGGCGACCGATTTCTCGCTCGTCATCAAGGCCTACGTGGAGTTCTGCCAACGCACTCTGCGGGATAACGGCTATCGCTGCGATCTACCGGCGGTTGGCTTTCGCGTCAGCAAGGATTCGACCGCGCTGCTCTCGCCCTCTTTCGACGAGCCGATGTTCGCTCTGCAAACGGTATCGACGCAGTCCCGCGGATGGGACGACTTCGTCATCGACCTGGCGCAGTTTGCAGAGCGCTGGGGAGGCACGCCCCTGTTCAACCAGTCCCGCGCATTTCGCGCCGAACACGCCGCACAGACCTACGCTTCCCGTCTGGAGTTCTTCCGCAAGATCCGCCAGCAGATCGACCCGGAGAAGCGGCTGCTGAACCCCTTCCTGGCGCAGTGCTTTGGCTGACCGGGCGTCCCGGCCGGTACCCCCGGTCGCGCCGTCTCAAACGCCCAAGCCGTAAAAAAGTTCCGGCAACGGGACTTTTCTTCCTGCCGATCAATCCAAAAGCTTTTTCGACGCATCTAAGTAGTACTAAGGCGGCGGTGAATTCCTGTCAGGAATCGTAAGCTATTGATCTTAAGGTTTTTTTCAGATCCGTCGGATTCCTTGCCTGTCCTTGCGTTATAGCGAACTAGTGTTATACTCAACTACAACACTAAAACCATGAAGACGATGATCATGAAGACCCTGTATCCCGTGCTCGCCCTGTTTTCGATCAGCGCCATCGCCCTTCTCTCGGGCTGCGGCGTCGGCGAGGCCAGCGTCGCGGATCAGGCAGCGGAAACCGCGATGCCGGTACCGGTCGAAACAATGACGCCGCGCCGGTCGGATATCTATGCCAGCTATCATGCGACCGCGGCGCTAACGTCCGACGCGGACGCCCCGGTGACCGCCAGGGTCTCCGGGGAACTGGTCGAGCTGCTGGCCGAGGAAGGCGACTTCGTCGAGGCCGGACAGGTCCTCGCGCGCCTTGACGGGGAGCGCTTCAGGCTGGAAATGCTCGCCGCAAAAGCCGAGCTCGCGCGGGCCCGCAAGGAATACCAAAGAAACATCGATCTTAATAAGCGCGGCTTGATCAGCGCATCCATGTTCGAGGGTCTCGAGTACGACCTGGCGGCTCTCGAGTCCGGCTACAAGCTAAAACAGCTCGACTACGACTATTCCAATATTCGCGCGACGATTTCGGGCGTCGTGTCGGCACGAGAAATCAAACCGGGCCAGAGCGTCAATGCCGGTGATGCCGTATTCCGCATAACCGAGACCAGTGAGTTGCTCGCAAACCTGCAGATTCCGCAGTCGCAGCTCTCGAAATTCGAAGCAGGCCACGTTGCCAGCGTGAGCGTGGCTTCGATGCCGGGCGTCGATTTCGAGGCATCCGTCGTTCGCATCAGTCCGACGATTGACATGCGCAACGGGACGTTTCGTGCCACGGTGCAGGTAAATAACAAGAACGGCGAACTCGCGCCGGGGATGTTGGGGCGTTTCACGATTGCCTACGAAAGACACGCCAACGCATTGACAATTCCGGCCGTTGCCCTGCTCGACGAAGACGAGCAAGCCAGTGTGTACGTGGTCAATGATGGCGAGGTCGTGAGGCGGGTGATTGAAACGGGGATAGAGTCAGACGGCAGGATCGAGATACTCGGCGGACTCACGGAGAACGATGAGGTCGTGATTGTCGGCCACAGTGGTCTTCGCGATGGCAGCAAGGTTCTCGCGAGCAACACGCTTCCCGACGGTTTCAGCGGCTGACGAATTACCCTTCCCGCGGCCATGAGCCGCGGGGCTGCGGTGAAATAAGGGAGTTATCGATGAACTTACATCGAAATCGCGCAGCGGTCCTCGCCTGCGTTTTTTTTCTCGGCGCCTGCCAGCCGGGAAACAAGGATGCAGACGACGGCGAAGACGAAACGCTGCCGATTCCCGTCGAAGTCAGCCTGCCGGTTCGCGGCGACGTGTACGCCGTCTACTCTGGCACAGCCCCCATCGAAGCCTTCGCAGAGGCCAATGTGATCGCCAAGGTGCCGGGCGAGGTGAGGGAAATCCTCGTCGAAGAGGGAATGGACGTAAAGAAGGGTCAGATCCTCGCCCGCCTCGACGGCGACCGCCTGCGGCTGGAACTCAATGAGTCCGGGTCGAGACTCCGCAAACTCGAGCGCGACTTCGAGCGCAACAGGGACCTCAGGGAGAAGGGACTGATCAGCGAGGGCGACTTCGACAAGATCCAGTACGAGCTCGAAGCACTGCAGGCCTCTTACAATCTTGCCAGTCTTGAACTGGACTATACGCAGATCCGCGCACCGATCACCGGGGTCGTATCCGAGCGCCTCATCAAGCTTGGCAACACCCTCAAGGTCGGTGATCCGGTTTTCAGCGTAACGAGCCTGGAGCCCCTGGTTGCTTACCTTCATGTTCCGGAACGTGAATACCGGCAGATAACCCCGGGACAACCGGTGCGAATCGATATCGATGCGCTCGCCGGTACGCAAACTTTCGCCGAGGTAACGCGCGTCAGCCCGGTCGTCGACCCTGCAACGGGCACGTTCAAGATTACGATCGAGATCAGTGACTCGGAACGACGCATCAAACCGGGCATGTTCGGCCGCATCAGTATTGTTTTCGACAAGCGAGAGAATGCGCTCCAGGTGCCTCGCAGCGCAATCATCGAAGAAATGGATGCCACCAGTGTCTTTGTCGTCGTGGACGACGTTGCCGTCCGTAAGCCCGTGCAGACAGGCTACAGCAACAATGGCCTGATCGAGATCACAGCGGGTCTCGAGGATAGTGATCGGGTGATAACGGTCGGACAGATTGGGCTGAAGCCGGATGCCGTTGTATCCGTCGTAAACCAGCCGGACGAGAACCCGAACCAGGCCGCCGATGCTGGCGATGGCACCTCGAAAGGTGAGGACTGATGCGCCGTCTCATCGAGCTGGCGACGGAGCGCCGTGTCACGATCGTCATGCTCATGGTCGCGATTGTGCTGTTCGGCATGGTGTCACTTTCCAGGCTGAAACTGAACTTGCTTCCGGATATTTCCTATCCGACGCTGACGGTGCGCACGGAACTCACCGGCGCGGCGCCCGTGGAGGTCGAGAACCTTCTCACCAAGCCTATAGAGGAGTCCGTCGGGGTCGTTCGCAACGTGCGGCTTGTGCGATCGGTTTCGCGCTCCGGCCAGTCCGACGTCACGATCGAGTTTCTCTGGGGGACCGATATGGACGTGGCGGGCGTCGACGTTCGCGAAAAACTGGACATCCTGACCCTGCCGCTGGAGGCCGAACGCCCGCTACTGCTGCGCTTTGATCCATCCTCGGAACCGATCGTGCGGCTCGGCTTGATGTTCAGTGAGGCTGCCGCCGGCAGCGACTCTCCGGAAGCACGATTGAAGCTGCTGCGCCGACTGGCCGAGGACCGCATCAAAACGGACCTGGAGGCCGAAGAGGGAACTGCCGCGGTGAAAGTCAGCGGTGGCCTCGAGGACGAAATCCAGATTCGCGTCGATCAGCAGAAGCTCTCGCAGCTCGGCATCAGCATCGACCAGGTGGCCGCGCGTATCCGCGCTGAAAACGTGAACCTGTCCGGCGGCCGCCTGGAAGAAGGCAACCAGCGCTTCCTTGTCCGCACCCTCAACGAATTCCAGAGTGTGGATGAGTTCCGTGGCGCCATAGTCGCTAACGTCGCCGGGCGTCCCGTCTATCTGCGCGACGTGGCTACCGTCGAGCGTGGTTACAAGGAGCGGGAGGCGATTACGCGGGTCAAGGGGCGTGAATCGGTAGAGCTGGCCGTGTACAAGGAAGGCGATGCCAATACCGTGCAGGTCGCCCGGCGCATTGATCAGCGCATCGAGCGCATTCGTGAATCGCTGCCCGGTGAAATGGAGTTGATAAAGATCCAGGATCAGTCGACCTTCATCTCGTCGGCCGTAAACGATGTCAGGGTTGCAGCGGTACTCGGCGGCTTGATCGCGATTTTCGTGCTGTACGGGTTCCTTCGCGACGCGCGCGCCACCACGATTATAGGCGTCGCCATTCCCGTCTCTGTCATCGGCACCTTTCTGCTGATGTACACCAATGACATCTCGCTGAACATCATGTCGCTCGGCGGTATTGCGCTGGCGGTCGGCATGCTCGTCGACAACTCCATCGTCGTGCTGGAAAACATCGTCAGAAAAAGAGAACAGGGGCAGGAAATCGTGGATGCGGCACAGAACGGCACGGCGGAAGTCGCCGCTGCGGTCGTTGCGTCCACGCTAACGACTATCGCCGTATTTTTTCCCATGGTGTTCATCAGCGGTATCGCCGGGCAGCTGTTTCGCGATCAGGCATTGACCGTGACATTCGCGCTCGTGTTTTCCCTGATCGTCGCGCTTACCCTGATTCCAATGCTCGCCTCTGTCGGTGCCCGCAGCCGCTATGACGACGGCTCTGACGGCCCACCTGCAGGCCGATTCACGCGCTGGGTGGCCTTCGTGGTTCGCGGGCTGGGTATCGCGTTTTACGCAATTCGAAAACTGTTCTGGGCTCTGCTCTGGCCGCCAACGTGGCTCATGCAGCGGCTCAATTCCGCAGCCGCGAAGGTCTATCCGCCGCTGCTTCGCGCCTCGCTGGCGAATCGCTGGCTGGTCGTTGTGGCGGCCGCCGCGATATTCGCCGCGACGATGATGCTGGTCCCCCGCCTCGGCACGGAACTGATTCCGCAGTTCTCGCAGGGCGAATTCAACGTCGACCTGAGGCTGCCACCCGGTGCCACCCTGTTCGAAACCGATCGCGCGATACAGGCCACGCAACGGGTCGCGGCCGGCATCGACGCCGTCGCGCTCGACTATTCGGTCGCCGGAACCGGCAACCGGCTGGATGCGAACCCCGTCGACGCCGGCGATAATACGGGGAGCCTCAGTATTACGCTGAAGCCGAATGCCGGTCGCGAGTCGGAAAACCGGACGATGGCTGCAATCCGCGACGAGCTCTCGCGCCTACCCGGCGTCCAGTACGAGTTCAGCCGACCTGCGTTGTTATCGTTCCAGAGTCCGCTGCAAATCGAGATCTCCGGTTACGACCTGGAGGGCCTGGCGCGCGTAAGCAGCCAGGTCGTCTCGGCCATGTCGAAATCGGATCGCTTCACCGACGTCAAGACGACGGTAGAACGCGGCAATCCCGAGATCCAGATCGTGTTCGACCAGGAACGCGCCTCCAAACTCGGACTCAACGTTCGCGACATAGCGAATCGAGTCGTAGCAAACGTTCGTGGCGAACTGGCGACCCGCTACACCTGGCGAGACAGGAAGATCGACGTCCTGGTGCGCAGCGTGGACACGCGTCAATCCAGTATCGACGAAATTCGCCGCCTGATCGTGAACCCGAGCTCCGATCGACCCGTAACCCTGGATGCCGTGGCGCGCGTTGCCGTGTCACAGGGGCCCGCTGAAATTCGCCGCGTCGCCCAGGAGCGCGTCGCGATCGTGACCGCGAACCTGGCTTTCGGCGACCTCGGCGCGGCGGCGCAGGAAGCCGGCACAATCGTGTCGCGTATTCCGTTGCCGAACGGTATTTCTACGATCGTTTCCGGACAGAGCGAGGAGATGCAGGCCTCGTTCGAATCTATGCAATTCGCGCTGCTACTTGCCGTCTTCCTCGTTTACCTGGTGATGGCCTCGCAGTTCGAGTCTTTGATTCATCCCTTTGTCATCCTTTTCACCATACCGCTTGCGCTGGTTGGCGCCGTGCTGGCGCTATTCATCACCGGCACAACGATCAATATCGTGGCCCTGATCGGCGTCATCATGCTTGCCGGCATCGTCGTCAATAACGCCATCGTACTGGTCGACCTCATCAATCAACTGCGCGCCCAGGGCATCGATCGGCATGACGCGATCATGCAGGCCGGCGAAGCCAGGCTCAGGCCGATTCTCATGACGTCGCTGACAACGGCGCTGGGCCTGCTGCCCATGGCGATGGGATTCGGTGAAGGTTCCGAAGTCAGAACGCCGATGGCGATTACGGTCATCGGCGGCCTCGTCGTGTCCACGCTGCTCACGCTGGTGGTTATTCCGGTGGTGTACTCGCTGATGGACAGGAAACGGTGGCCGGCAGTCGCAACATCGCAAAGCGCCGGTGCGACACCATGAAGCACACCGAGGTCGCCCTGCGCCGTCCCGTCACCACTGTCGTCGTGTTTGTCGCGATGGCGCTGGTCGGACTCATCGCTTCGCGGCTGTTGCCGCTGGAGAAATTCCCGGACATCGAGTTCCCGGGCATTTTCATCCAGATACCCTACGCCGGGTCGACGCCCGAGGAAGTCGAGCGGCTGATCACGCGCCCCGTCGAGGAAGCGCTCGCTACCTTGTCGGGTGTGGAACAGATGTTCTCGAGCTCGAGCGAAAGCGAGTCACAGATCTTCCTGCAGTTCGGCTGGGATCAGAGCATGGGCGCCAAAGGCATCGAAGCCCGCGCGAAAGTCGACGGCATCCGCCACCTGTTGCCGGACGATATCCGGCGGATTTTCGTGTTCACCGGCTCGCTGGGGGACCAGCCCGTGTTACAGCTCAGGATTTCCAGCGAGCGCGACCTCTCCGATAGCTATGACCTGCTCGATCGTCTCTTGAAACGACGCCTCGAGCGAATCGAAGGGGTGTCGCGCGTCGATCTGCACGGCGTGGATCCGCGCGAAGTCCGAATCCTGATGAAGCCGGACCTGCTCGCGGCTCATGGCGTCGATATTGCCACCTTGCGAGACCTCCTGGTGAGCAGCAATTTTGCCGTGAGCGCCGGCAAGATTACCGCCGGCGATCAGCGCTTCAGCGTGCGGCCCAGCGGTGAATTCTCGTCGGTCGAGGAAATCCGTAATCTCGTCATCAACCCATCCGGCCTGCGCTTGCGTGACGTCGCCGATGTCGAGTTGCGCACGCCGGAGCGAAACTACGGCCGGCATCTCGACAGGGACTACGCGATAGGCGTCGCCATCAACAAGACGACCGGCTCCAACCTGGTCGACGTTACGGACCGCGTTATCGCTGAAGTAGAAAAGGTCGGCGAATTGCCGCAGATGCAGGGTATCAACATCTTTTCGCTCGACAATCAGGGTGACAGCGTACGTGAGTCTCTCTCCGACCTGCTGAAGGCCGGCGCGCTGGGCGGCCTGCTCGCCGTTTTTGTCCTGTACCTGTTCCTGCGCCAGGTAACGACAACCCTAATCGTTACGGCGTCGGTGCCGTTCTCGCTGTTGATCACGCTCGGCGCCTTGTACTTCGCCGGCCTGTCTTTGAACATCCTGTCGATGATGGGCCTGATGCTCGCCGTCGGCATGCTCGTGGATAACGCCGTCGTTATCACCGAGAGTATCTTTCGGCACCGCAGCGAAAACCCCGGTGAGCCGTTCAGGGCGACGATCGCGGGCGTCAACGAAGTAGGACTGGCGGTCATCGCCGGCACGGCGACGACGATCATTGTTTTCGCTCCGATTATTTTCGGCGCGCAGATCGACATCACGATCTTCCTGACGCACGTGGCCATCACCATCATCGTTGCGTTGATTGCCTCCCTGCTGATAGCACAGACGCTGGTGCCGATGCTCGCCGCACGCGTCGCGGTGCCGCCGCAACCGAAGAAAGGCGCGTGGATGTCGCGACTGACGGACAGATATGTCGCCGGCCTGCAATGGATTCTCGGTCATCGGTGGTGGTCGGCGCTCGGCATTGCGCTGGTCTGCGTCATCGGCGTACTGCCGATGGCGCTCGAACTGGTGAAGTTCGATATGTTCCCGCAGGACGTCGGACGGCGCTTATTCATGCCGTATCACGTTGAAGGACAGCATCCGCTCGAGCGCGTCGAAGAGACCGTCGACACCATCGAGGCATACCTGTACTCGCGCCAGGAAGAATTCAACATCCGATCCGTTTACAGCTACTACGATCAGGGTCGTGCCGAGTCGACGCTGCTCCTGACCGACGAAGACGATGCGACGCTGTCAACGACCGAGATCATCGAGCGCATCGAAAAGGACCTCCCCTCGATTGCGATTGGCAAGCCCAGCTTCAAGTTTGATCAGCAGGGAGGAGGCGAGGGCTTTGCCATACAGGTAAGCGGCGATTCCACCGAGGTTCTCAACAGGCTGAGCGTCGACGTCGTTCGCGCCCTTGCCACCGTGGAAGGTCTCAAGAATGTGCGATCGGATGCGGAAGCCGGAGACCGCGAAGTGCGCATCAACATCGATCGCAGCCGCGCGGCGGCAGTCGGCCTGACGGCCGGCGAAATAGCGCAGTCGGTGAGTATCGCGATGCGCGGCGAGAATCTTCGCGAGTTTCGCGGTGAATCCGGTGAGATCGCGGTACGAATCGCGTTCCGCGACGACGACAAGCAGAGCATCGACCAGCTCGCGGACCTGCCGCTGTATACGTCGGACGCCCGCAGGATAACGCTCGGCAGCGTGGCATCTTTCCGCGTGAGCAGTTCGCCCGCCACGATACGCCGCACGGATCGCCAGACCGCCGTGATACTGTCCGCGGATATCGACAAGGATGCCGAGCCGGACGATGTAAGGTCGCGAGTCAACACGCTCATGGACCAGATAGAACTGCCTCCCGGCTACAGCTGGAAGGAGGGGCGCGGTTTCGAACGTCAGGATGAAACTGCGGACATGATGGTGACCAATATTGTGCTGGGCGTGGCGTGTATTTTCCTCGTCATGGCCGCTTTGTTCGAATCACTGTTACTGCCGTTCTCCATCATCCTCGGCTCGATCGTCTTTTCGATATTCGGCGTGTTCCTGTTCTTCGCGGCGACGGGTACGACCTTTTCGTTCATGGCGATGATCGGCATCATGATTCTGATCGGTGTCGTTGTTAACAACGGCATCGTTCTGGTCGATCACATTAACAACCTGCGCCAGGAAGGCGTGCCCCGGGAAAAGGCAATCGTGACGGCCGGGCGCGACAGGCTGCGCCCCATCCTCATGACCGTAGCCACGACAATCGTCGGCCTTGCGCCGCTCGCCATGGGAACGACGCAGGTCGGCGGCGATGGTCCACCCTATTATCCGATGGCCAGGGCAATTATCGGCGGGCTCGCGTTCTCCACGGTCGTGTCCCTGCTCGTCGTACCTGCCCTCTACATCTATTTCGACAGCCTCGCCGCCTGGGGGCGAAAGGTCATGCGCACGGCTCGCCAGTCGCATGGGGCTCCCCAGCCGTCCTCGCCGAACTAGGCCGACCCCGTTGCCGGGCCACGGCCGCAAACGCCGCACTGTCCGAGCGGCCCCGGGCCGCGACAGCAGCGATAGTCGGATTGCTTGTCGCGGCCAAAGGCCGCTCCTGCATCGGAAACGGACGATTCAGGCGGGCAGGCACTGGTCATCCGCGGCTGCGCCGGAGCAGGCTCGCGCCCGCGAGTCCGAGAATCAGGAGCCAGCCCGGTGCGCCGCCGCCGCCCGAGTTAACGACGATCTGCGTCGTGCCCGACGGCGCGTCTCGCCCGGCATCTTCCAGCGGTAGTATCGACAGTTCCGAGGTGTCCTCGGGGCCGAGGCTGGCAACGAAGCTGTTGTCGTAGGCGTCGTAGAGTTCAATGAGGATGTCGTAGTTACCGGTCGGATACCCCTGGACGAGATCGGTCTCCACGGCATACTCATCGCCTGCGGAGGCGCCAAAAATCGTAAAAGTCTCGGTCTCCGCATACTCATTCCACGGCCCGTACTCGTAGCTCAGGTAGAGGACCGCATATACGTCGGCCACTTCGTAGTAGGTATCCGCATCGAAGATGAGATCGATGCCCGCATAATAGCCGTCGCGGTCCGCATCGAGGAACAGAACGACGTCAGCAGAATACAGCCAGAAATCCGTATCGGGCGAGCCTGCTTCGTTGCCCGTCAATTTCTGCTTATCCGTTGCACGACCCGGCTTGCCGCGCTCTCCGCTCAGTTTGAGCGCGCCGTATTCCTGCATGGTCCGTTCGGTATCGGCACTTGCTCCCCCGCCGCTGACGAGTCCCTCGGATGTGGTGGTCTTTCGGACAGTATCGTCATCAGCAGCAGCGGCCTGCCCTGCCGTCGCCATTGAAAGCAACGCGCAGGAGAGTCCCAGGCAAAGCCAGCTTTTCGATTTGATGTAGTTCATATCCGTGTCCTTTGATTGGCGACACGTCAATTAGAACGCCTTGACACTGAATCGATACTGAACCTGTGGGCTTCCACTCGACGCCATGCGATTATGTTCAGCTCCCGTTCAACCGGCGGTCCCGCTGTTAAGCCATGGTTCAGATTTCGGACAACGAGCGCGTGCGCAAAGCCGCCGCCTGGCTGATGTTGGGCATCGGTGGCGGGCTGCTGCTCGACCTGCTGGCCAAGGAATTGCTGCGCACGTACTCGTTGCAGCAATTCATCTTCCTGCGAAGCCTGATCGCTATTGGACTGCTGCTGGCAATCGCACCGCGATTCGGTGGATTACGGGCGCTGAATACGCGACTGGCAGCCTGGCACCTGCTAAGGACGGTTTTTGCGATCGGCGCCATGTTCGGCTTCTTCTACGGACTGGGCGAGATGCCGCTGGTCAATGCGCTCACGCTGGGCTATACGGCACCGCTGATGATGACCGCGCTTTCGGCCGTGTTCCTGAACGAGCCGGTCGGCTGGCGCCGCTGGTCTGCCGTTACCTTCGGCTTCATCGGCGTCCTCGTCATGCTGCGACCCGGCTCGGGGGAGCTGTCATTCGCCGCCGTGGCGGTTCTTGTCGCAGCATTCTGTTATGCCTGCCAGGCCATCACGGCGCGTCACCTTTCTGCCACCGAGTCGACACTGGCATTGTCGTTTTACGTGATTGTCGGTCCCATGATCGTCTCCGCTGCCCTGTTGGGCCGGCACAACTGGCTGAATCCGGATACGACGGGCTGGTTCATGCTGACCGGTGCCGCCGTGAGTTCGGTATTGGCCTGGATCGGCCTCGTAAACGGCTATCGTGCCGCCTCACCGGCCCTGCTCGCGCCGCTCGAGTACATCGCACTCGTTGGCGGCGCCATCGCCGGCTACGTATTCTGGGACGAGATACCGGACATCTGGGCCGCCGTCGGTGCGCTTATCATCGTCGCATCCGGCCTCGTCGTTGTTTACCGGAACAAGGAAGTCAATGAACTGGCGCAAGCCGATCCTGTCGTCACGAAAGACGGTCTCTGCGACAAGGGGGTACGCGGCGAAACCGCGGCGGCGATAGCGGCGAGGAAAGAAAAAGCGGGCAATGGCCCGCTTGATCGAACTGGCTGAACCGGTGCCGGCTATTCAGTTTACGTCACCCGCGACGAGACCCGCGACCTGCGAGGGCTTGACGCGCAGCGCCGTGGCCACGTTGTCAAAGAAATCGACCTCCAGAACACTCACGGTCTTGTCGCTGCGAAAAACGTCGGCCAGCGCCTGAATGGTTTCCGCGCGATGCGCATCCGTCAACTTCTTGTAGACGCTGCCCAGGTACTTGACCAGCGTCGCTTCCGCGTAAAGTTCGGCGCGCGCGGCAACACGAATATCGGCGGCGGAAAAATCCTCGCCCGTATGCGCTTTGAGTATGTCGCGGATACGATCGACTTCGACCTTTTGAATATTGATATCCGCATCAGCGGCCCTTGCCAGGGTCATCAACAGCACTTCCTTGAACAGGTCGTTCTCGCGGTCTGCACCGACATCGGAGCCGCCGAAGATTTTTAGTACATTCTTGAGATCTGCGATCGCCATTCATGTTCTCGCTTTATTTGTTATGTGGCTGCGGTTGGAGCATCGCAGGCAAGCACTGAATTATACATGTCATTGCGCAACGGGTTCTTGTTCGCAAGGCACGCGGCCGATAATAATAACCCACAAAATGCAGCAATTTGAAGGCGTTTTTTGATCTTATTTTTTCCTTGGAATTTATTGGTTTACGCGACATACTGCAGGTGGGCTAACAAATGAAAAGGAGGTGATCCATGTCTAGTGAGATAACAGAGGTATCTGGGAAACCCTTAGGTCTGGCGCAGACAGGGCAGCTCAGCTGCACGGATTGCTGACCCTCCTTTTCAGATACAGAATCTCACGGAAAGCCGCAGCGATGCGGCTTTCTTTGTTTTGACGGGGCCCGGTCTGCGTGTTCGGGCGACCCGATCAGCGTGCAAGGACAGGCTCGAGCTCGCCGAGCAGGCGGTCGATCTCGGCTTCGCTGTTGTAATGCACGGGGCCGACGCGCACCGCACCGCCCCTGTCGTATAGACCGAGCGCCTTTGCCGCTTCTACCGCGTAGTTGTGTCCGCTCCATACGAAGATATTCTTCTTGGCCAGCGATTCCGCGATGCTCGCAGGCGCAACGCTGTCATGCGTGAAAGCGACGGTCGGCACGCGCCGGTGCATGGCATCCGCATCGGTGATCCCCTGTATAGTGACTCCGTCAAGCTCGCTGAGACCCTTCACCAGGTGATCTGCGAGGCCCCGCTCGTAGTCGAACAGATAGTCCATCGCGGCATGCAGGGTCCCGCGTCGCCCGGAGAGCTGCGGCTTGCGCCCGGCGTAGTCGCCAGCCATCGTCTCTCCGATCCACGCAAAGTAATCGATTGCCGCGGCAACGCCCGCGAAGTCTTCGTGGCTCTGCGTACCGGTTTCGAAGCACCCGGGTATTTCTGCCGGTGCCGGGCGCACCTTGTATGGCGGCAGGCTCTCCAGCACTTCCCGTCGGCCCCACAATATGCCCTGGTGCGGCCCGAAAAACTTGTAGGCTGAACACACCAGGAAATCGCAACCGATGGCCTGCACGTCTGTGGCCACATGCGGCGCCGATTGCACGGCGTCGATGTAGCTAAGCACCCCGGCATCCCGTGCCCGGCTGCATATCGAGGTGATGTCGTTGATCGTACCGGTGAGGTTGCTGGCCCCGCCAACGCATAGCAGGCGTGTTTTTTCGCTCAGCAGGTCATCGAGAACGCCGAGGTCGAATTCGAAAGTCTCCGTATCGAACGGCATCCACTTGACGGTCAGGCCCAGGTCACGCGCGAGCAACACCCACGGCCACACATTGGCGTCGTGATCCATTTGCGACAACACGATCTCGTCGCCAGGTTCGAACAGGTGCCCCAGCGATCGCGAAATATGCAGGGTCAGCGTCGTCATGTTGTTGCCGAAAATAAGCTCATCGGCTGACGGTGCGTTCAGGAAGTCGGCCATCGCATTCCGTGCCGCGTCTACGACATCACCTGCTTCTGCCGAGGATGCGAAGTAGCCGCCGAGATTGGCGTTTGTCTTCAACAGGCAATCCGACATAGCGGCGGCAACACCTGCCGGCACCTGTGTGCCGGCGGGATTGTCGAAATAGATACGTTGTACGCCTTTGTCGGCAATCGAGAGCGCGGGGAACTGCGACCGCACCGAGTCGAGATCGAATTGCATAGGAAGCCTCTGTTTGGTTTTGCCGCGACCGTGCCGGGGCTGCATAACTTAGTCCTGCGGATCCCCGCCCCACTTCTCGCGATGCGCGTCTTCGGCGCGCTGCCGTACTTTGGCGTGCCTGCGGGTCAACATCAGTGAATTGGGATCGCAGACCTCGGCCTTGATAATGCCCAGATCACAGGCGGCATCGAACAGGCTCGGATACCAGCGCTCCCAGTTCGGCAGCAGGGTCTCAACTTGGTCGCGAAGAGTCATGGCCCGAATGTAACCGAGCAATGCGTTGATGACAAACGATTACCGCGCGAGCGTCGACGGCTTTCTGAGGATGGTTGCGTCACCCGCGGCAAGCGCAGGATCGCGGAAAGATGACCGTGCAGACCTGCCCTAATCTTCGAGCGAGCGAATCCCGATGAGGCATACCGCCAATACCATGCCGCCGAGAACAACCGTCGGTAGCTGCGGGATCATCGATGTTGCCGTTTCGATGAACTGCGGCGGGATCATTGGTGACAAGCTGGCGACGATGCTTACAAAGCCCGCGAGCGGTTTGACAGCAATGCCACCGCCGATCAGCGCCGCTACAGGTACTGCCAGGCGACGCAACCACAGCCGCCGTCGAACACGCCTGACAACTGCCACGCTGAAACCGGCATCCGGAATAGGCGATGTCTCGAATATCGACTCTAGGAGCCGGTCATCCGCATCTTTGATTTTTTCAGCCATGTTTATGATCTTTGATGTCAAAGCTCGTCCTGATCTTCTGTTTACCACGAAAAATAATGGATTTCACCGTCCCAACCGGCATCGACGTCGCATCGCCGATTTCCCGGTGTGACAAGCCGCAGGCGTAGGACATGATCATGATGGCTCGCTCCTCGTCATCGAGTACCGCAAGCAGCTTGTCGAGATCCGTCACTTCGTCGGCTGGCAGCGTGCAGGTCTGCGAATCCGTCTGCATCTTGTGTCCTACCTCTTCGATGATTTCCGCATAGCGTTTGGACTTTCGTCTGGACTGCAGGAACGTCGTGTACGCAATCTTCAGCAACCAGCCTATAAAGGATCCGCGACCGGAATAGGTATGCATCTTGTCCCAGGCGTGCAGGAAACAGTCCTGGGACAGATCGTCGGCGGCGGAAACGTCGCCAGCGAGTTTGCGCAGAAAATTGCGCACCTGCGACTGGTGGCGTCGCACCAGCTCGCCAAAGGCCGTGGTGTCCTGTGAGGACACCACCCTTGCGACAAGCCGATGATCGTCACTACCGCTCAATGTCGTCGTTCCTGCTAGTCGCCGCGATTCGAGTATTTATGCAGAATCATATAGGCAACGCCCAGGCAAAACGGGAACGCAGCACTCGCCAGCAGGCCGCGGAGCGCGTCTCCACCATGATCCGGCACGGCGAATCCGATCAGCACCAGTCCGGCGGCGATCGAAAACCAGATCACGCTCAATCGGAAATCCTTGTCCCTGGCCGGTTTCGGGTGTCCCAGGCGGTCGATCACTTCCGGGGTCAGCTCCTGCCCCTTCTCAAGTGCCGTCCTGAACGTGTCCTGCATGTCGCGACGCGCGCGGTAGCGAAACCAGAACACGGCGACGAATACGATCGTCAGCCCAATGAACATCACGATCGGAATCAGCTCTTCAACCACGGTCCTACTCCTTGTGTTCGTTTAAGATCTCGTTGCTCTCAACCGGTAGATGCGCCCGGCCATGAAATTGGATGCAGGAAAACGGGCCGGTTCTTTAACATAATACAATTGTCCCGCCTCCTCGGGTCCGCCCTGGTACAGGGCGCGTATCCAGCGGCTATGAAAGCAACCATGCGCAGTGCAGATCCGCGCGTCCGCCGGGAGCGCTCTGGCATTCACCATCCGTGGAGGGGCGCTGCGAGTCGCAGCGCTGGCGGGTATTTCGCCGGGCAGCGGACGATGACCCGTTGCTGCCCAGGGGCCCTGCCGGAAGCGCATCCGGCCCTGGCCCACACACATCGATGCGGGTTTAGCGGTAGCGGCTCAGAATTTTCGCGAGCTCACGTTTGCCCGGATTCAGTTCCGAGAGCGGCAACTTCGACAACGGCGTATCGACGTTACCCATCAGCTCGTGCATTTCGGCGCGCGATTCGTCGACATACAGCAGGCCAGTGGTAATCTCGCCCGCATTGAACCGATCCCGAAGGTAGGCGAACGCCGCCGCGCGACTGGTCGGATCGTAGTTGCGGTCCACCTTTCGCAACACAATGGTGTCGCCACCGTGCAAATGGATAGGCATGGCTTCACCCTCGGCGTAGGAAGCCTTGATTTCCTCCGAGGGATGAACGTAATCGACGTTGACGACGTGATGATAAAATTGTCGCGTATGCGCGTAACTCTTGGTGGAGCCTTCATGATCGTTAAACGTGACGCAGGGACTGATAACGTCCACGAGTGCAAACCCGGAATGCAGAAGCGCGCCCTTTAGCAAGGGAACGAGATGTTCCTTGTCGCCCGAGAAGCTACGGGCAATGTATGTCGCGCCGAGACTCAGCGCGGTGCTCACCGGGTCAATCGGCTCCTGCTGATTCGCCAATCCCTTTTTCGGCAGGCTGCCGATGTCGGCGGACGCCGAGAACTGGCCTTTGGTCAGTCCATACACGCCGTTGTTTTCGATGACGTAACACATGTTGAGGTTGCGCCGTATCGCGTGCACGAACTGCCCAACGCCGATTGACAGCGAATCGCCGTCCCCCGATACGCCGATGTACGTCAGCTCCCGGTTCGCGGCATTGGCGCCGGTGGTTACGGACGGCATACGGCCATGAACGGAATTGAAACCATGCGACTGGCTGACGAAATAGGCAGGCGTCTTCGAGGAACAGCCGATACCGCTCATTTTTGCGAGCCTGTGCGGCTCGATATCCAGCTCGAACACGGACTGAATGATCGCGGCAGTCACCGAATCGTGACCACAGCCCGCGCACAGCGTCGACACGACGCCCTCGTAGTCACGCGACGTGAGACCCAGCTTGTTCTTCTTCAGGCCGGGATGAGAAATTTTCGGTTTCGCTATGTACGTCACAGTTCAAGAACTCCCGGTCAGGCTGCGCGGCCTTTGGCGATTTCCTCGAGCACTCTGTCAACGACGAAGCCCGCATTGAGCGGCATGCCGTTGTAGTGCAACAGGGATTTCAGCTTCCTCTGGTCGGCATCGATGTCATTGATGAGCAGGCTGCGAAGCTGCGCGTCGCGATTTTGCTCAACAACGTAGACAGCCTCATGCTTGTCGATAAAGTCTCTCACCGCGTCGGTGAAAGGAAACGCCTTCACGCGGCAGTAGTTGAGACCAACTTTGTCTGCCTCCAGCCGATCGAGCGCCTCCTTGCAGGCGCCGTCGCCGCTGCCTACCGTGAGAATCGCCGACTTGTTGAATGTCGAGTAGCGAATCTCGGCCTCGGGCACCATCGTACGCGCCGTCTCCCACTTCACCAGCAGTCGGTCGAGGACATCCTGATACGCTTCCGAGTCTTCCGTGTAGCCGCCGAACTTCGTGTGACCAGAGCCGCGTGTGAAATACGCGCCTTTGGGATGCTCGCCGGGCAAGGTGCGATACGGAATTCCATCGCCATCGACGTCGAGATAGCGGTAGAACTTCTCCATCTTCTCGAGTTCTTCCGGTCCGAGGACCTTGCCCCGATCCGGGACATAGCTCTCGTCCCACTCCAGCTCGGGTACCATCCAGTCGTTCATGCCGATGTCGAGGTCCGACAACACCATGATCGGCGTCTGCAGTCGTTCTGCAAGATCGAATGCCTGCACTGCCGTATAAAAACACTCGGCCGGGTCGGATGGGAACAGCAAAACGTGCATGGTGTCGCCGTGAGACGCGTACGCGCAACTCATGATGTCGCACTGCTGCGTGCGTGTCGGCATCCCGGTGGACGGGCCGACACGCTGGACGTCAAAAATGACGGCCGGGATCTCGGCGTAATAGGCGAAGCCGATGAATTCGTTCATCAGCGAAATACCGGGGCCGCTGGTCGGTGTAAACGACCGCGCGCCCATCCAGTTGGCGCCCAGCACCATGCCGATCGCAGCAAGCTCGTCTTCGGCCTGGATGATGCAGTAGGTGCGCTTGTCGGTAGCCGGATCGACGCGGTATTCCTGGCAGAAGTCGCGGAACGAATCCATCAGCGACGTTGACGGCGTGATGGGATACCAGGCACCCACCGTTGCGCCCGCATACATGCAGCCTAGCCCTGCGGCGGTATTGCCATCGATGACGATATGGCCTTTCGTTGCATCCATCTTCTCGACGCGCGCTGGCAGCGGACAGGGAAAATGGGTGCTTGCGTAATCGAAGCCGAGCTTGATCGCCTCCATATTGGAGTCAATCAGCTTCTTCTTGGACGCAAACGTCTCTTCGAGCAGCGCCGTAATAATATCCAGATCGATGTCGAGCAAGGCCGCCAGTGCGCCGACGTAGGCGATATTTTTCATCAGGATACGCGCTCGCGCGCCGCTGAAGTGTTCGTTGCACATGCGCGAAAACGGAATACCGATGACGCTGATATCGTCGCGATCGAGCTGTCGGCTACGCGGCCAGGTGGAGTCGTAAATCAGCCAGCCGCCGGGCGCCACCTCAGCCATATCCTGTACATAGGTCTGCGCATTCATGGCCACCATCACGTCAACCCGGTTGGAACGCGACTGGTAGCCGTCGCCGGTTACCCGGATTTCGTACCAGGTCGGCAGGCCCTGAATATTGGAGGGAAAGTAGTTCTTGCCAACAACCGGCACGCCCATGCGAAAGATGGATTTGCGCAGCAGTCCATTGGCGCTCGCCGAGCCGGTGCCATTGACTGTACCTATCTTGACTACGACGTCGTTTACGCTGGCCACTCGAAACCCTTACTTGGCGGCGCCGCCCGCGGCGGTCCTGGCAGGCGTCGGCGGAATCTCGTCTTTGGCGTACGGGATGAGAATCTCCGATTTCTGCATATCCCAGGCGCCGGTCGGGCAGCGCTCCGCACACAGGCCGCAATGCACGCAGATATCCTCGTCCTTGACCATGACGCGTTGCGTCTGCGGCAATTCGGCCGACACGTACAAGGCCTGCTCGAGGTTTGTGGCCGGTGCCGAAAGCCGGGTGCGCAGTTCGGCCTCGTCGCCATTCTTTGTAATAGTCAGGCAGTTCACCGGACAAATATCGATACAGGCGTCGCATTCGATACAGAGGTTCGCTGCAAAGACCGTCTGTATGTCGCAGTTCAGGCAGCGCTCGACCTCGGCGATCGTCT
>JBFELT010000010.1:0-37480 GCA_041552015.1 Woeseiaceae bacterium | reverse complement strand
GGCCCGCAGGTGTTTTTCAAGCGGTTTTAGCATCTGTACCGGCACGATGGCCGTGATGCGTTTGATCGTCATGAGGATTCTCCTTCGCCGCGACGGGCGCGAGTTTAAGGTCACATTTTTTCAGGAGCGCAAGCCAGGCAAGCGCGGGGTCGAGAAGTTGCGTTGCCGACAGCGCCGAGCCTTCAGTTTGCAGGTAGTCCTGCAGGAACCGGAACACGTGGCCAAGCTGCATCAAGTGCCAGCCGTGGGGCGCAACGTCTCCACGAGAGGCAAACAGCACCGTGCGAATGCGGTGACCGGCGTCGTTGGTCACGCTGCCACGCTGTACCAGCTGGCGTGCCATGTGCGTCGCGCGCCCGGCGGGACAACAACCGAAACGATGCAGCGTCGCCGCCAGTGCATTCAAGTTGCGTGACCCGGCGTTGACATGCGCGCGGCCTTGCTTGATTTCGCCGAGAATCATGTCGGTTGCCGGGTCGTCGCAACCGAGCATCGGATCCACCGATTCCACTACGGGCCCGACGATCGATTGATCGTTGCCGGCAAGGACACTCGCATCCGCCGCCCGATGGCCAAAGCGAATCGCGAGCAAATCGATGTCTGTGATGCTGCGCGGCAACGTTCCCCGTCCCTTTTCCACCAGCGGGTATTCGGTGGCGGTGAAATAGCCGTTGATGTGCAGGTAAGCGCGCACCAGTTGTGTTGCCGGATCGCTCATCGCACTACTCCGCGGCCGCCGCCGCCCCACCCAAGGCAGGAACAAAGGCCGGTGTGGTGTCCCGATAGCGCCGATAGGCATCGCCAAATTCATCAATGGCGATCTGCTCCTCGCGATTTGCGAGGCGCACGTACACCCAGCACAGAATGGGGAACATCACCAGCGTCGGCAACGTCGGCCACTGCAACAGGAAGCCGAACATGATCAACATGAACCCGGTGTATTGCGGGTGACGCATGCGCGCGTACAGACCGGTTGTCGCCAGGGCGCCATCGCGCTGCGCCGCATGCAGTGCGCGCCAGGCAGATGCCAACACCAGGAAGCCACTGACGATGACGAGATTGCTTGCCAGGTGCAGCGGATCAAAGTGTGGATTGATATCCCAGCCGATCAGGGTGTTCCACAGGTGGCCCGAGTTGTGGGAAAAGAGATCGGTTTCCGGAAACCGGGATTGCAACCAGCCCGAGAGCAAGTAAATGGTCAGCGGGAATCCATACATCTCCGTGAACAGCGCCACGACGAACGCGGAGAACGCCCCTAGGCTGCGCCAGTCCCGTTTGCTCTTTGGCTTGGTGAAACTGAAGGCGAAAATGATGAAGACCGCTGAGTTTATGATCACCAGGGACCATAGGCCGTAGTCGCCAGAATGGGTCATCGCTCCTCCTCCCGGCGATGCTCATGAGCCTCGCTGTGATCGCCGTGGCCATGCCCACCATGCCCATGGCCACCGTGCATGAAGACGTGCAACAACGGGCACAGCAACAAGATCAAGTACGGCAGCGCCATCAGGAAATGCGCACGGTGTTCGGCCAGCAGGAAATAGAGGACGGCGGCGATCAAGCCGATCGCCGCCAGACCGTTGGTGGACAGCCAGAAATTGCCCTTCGAAGTGCGCATGGCCGGTCCTCCGATCACTCGTGCTCGTGGCTTCCCGGTTCCTTTTCGGCAGCGCTATGCTCCATCATTTGCTGCATCATCATTTGCATCATGGCGATTTCGCGCTCGATGTACATGTGACGCTTGGCCATAGCGTTGATTTGCTTGCACTGAACCGTGTCTTCTTCGCACATGGGCGCAATGGCCTTTTTGTCAGCGGCGTGCATTGCCGCCCCCATCGCGTGGCCGCTATTCATGCTTGCCGGCATGGCGTTCATCATTCCCATCATTTCCCGCATTTCCTGCATGTGCTCGTCCATGAGTTGCTTGCGTACAGCGGGGTTATCAGAGGCCTGCAGCTTCGACATCGTCGCCTTCATCATTTCCATGTGCTGGGCCATCTTCTCCTGGACTTTCGCCCTCTCAGCCCATGCCTTGTCGATTTCATGCGACGGATCCGTCTCGGCAAAGACCGGGCCGCCCATGAGTGCGATTACGATCGTTGTTGCAATTAACTTTCTGTTCATGGTGTTGCTCCTTTACGTGGGGCTTGGCCCCGGTTATTCCACAATTAACTTGCCGCGCAGCATGCCCATCTGGCAGGCGAACTCGAATTCGCCGGCTTCATGGGGTGTGAACTCCACGGCAACCGTTTCACCAGCAGGCAACCGTGCGCTCTGCTCGAAGTCGGGTAACAACACCATCTCCGAACAGGACGCGGTTTCCTCTCTGCGAAAATTCAGCCGAACCGGCCGGTCTTTCTCGAGCACGATGACATCGGGCGTATAACCGCCCTTGACCAGGATCATTACTTCCTGATGACCGGAACTGGTTTGCGAGGCGCGTGTTCCCTTGTCTTTCTTCATCCAGAAGAACCAGACAATGAAAGCGATCAGCGCAAGACCGAGCGTGGTAACAATGATGCGATCGGGGGTCATGCCGCACCTCCTTTGGGTTTGAAGTAGCGCAGCCGGTTGGCATTGGTGACCACCGTCACCGAGCTAAAGGCCATGGCGGCGGCCGCAATTAACGGTGACAGCAACAGGCCGGTGAAGGGATACAGCACGCCCATGGCCACCGGCACGCCCAGTACGTTGTAAATGAAGGCGCCAAACAGGTTTTGATGGACGTTGCGCATGGTGGCCTTGGAGATCTGCATGGCGGTGACCACGCCATTCAAACTACCTTTGATCAGGGTGATATCGCTCGCTTCGATGGCAACATCGGTACCGGTGCCAATGGCCATGCCGACATCGGCCTGGGCGAGCGCCGGGGCATCGTTGATGCCGTCACCGACCATGGCCACGACCTTGCCCTCGAGCTGCAGCTTCTTGATCTCGTGGGCCTTTTCCTGCGGCAGCACGTCAGCGAGGACGCGCTCAATGCCGACCCGTTTGGCAATGGCATTGGCCGTGCGCTCGTTATCGCCGGTGATCATGACCACCTCGAGACCCATCTGCTGCAGTGCGCGAATCGCCACCACCGAGTCGTCCTTAATCGTGTCGGCGACCGCGATCAGGCCTGCTGCCCGGTTGTCGATGGCAATGTACATCGGCGTCTTGCCATCGGCGGCGAGGCGTTCCCAGTCGGCCGTCAGGTCGGTCGAGTCGATGCCACGATCACGCAGCAGCTTGGCATTGCCGAGCAGCAACTCGTGGCCATCGACCCGTCCGTAGACGCCGTGTCCGGGAATGGCGGCGAAGTCCACCGCCGTAGTGAGCGCCAGCTGCCTGGCCTCTGCACCACGAACGATGGCTTCGCCCAAGGGATGTTCGGAGCCCTTCTCCAGTGTTGCGGTCAACGCCAGTATTTCGTCATCGTCGAAGTCACCCAGACTGATGACGTCGGTTAGCGCGGGTTCGCCCTTGGTAATCGTGCCGGTTTTATCGAGTACGATCGCGTTCAGCCGTTTGGCGGTCTGCAAGGCATCGCCAGAGCGAATCAGGATGCCGTTTTCGGCACCCTTGCCAATCCCCACCGTGAGTGAGGTTGGCGTTGCCAGCCCCAGGGCGCACGGGCAGGCAATGATTAAGGTCGTCACCAGCACGATGATGCTGAAGACGATGCGCGGCTCAGGGCCGACGTTGTACCAGACAATGAAGGCCAGCAGGCCGAGAATCATGACGGTCGGCACAAAGTACGCCGCCACCTGGTCGACGACGCGCTGGATTGGCGCTTTCGAGCCCTGTGCGTCCTGCACCATGCGAATGATGTTGGAGAGCGCCGTGTCCTTGCCGACCCGGGTCGCCTCAAACGTGAACGAGCCGGTCTTGTTGAGCGTGGCACCAATGACCTCGTCGCCCTCGCCTTTCTCAACCGGCATCGACTCACCGGTGATCATGGACTCATCGAGACTGCTCGAGCCTCTGACCACAACGCCATCGACCGGTACCTTGTCGCCCGGACGCACCACGACGTGATCGCCCACCACGACCTCTTCGACCGGGATGTCGATTTCCTTACCGTTGCGTACAACCCGCGCCGTCTTCGCTTGCAGTCCAACGAGCTTCTTGATGGCCTCAGAAGTCTTGCCCTTGGCCTTGACCTCCAGCGCCATGCCGAGCACGACCAGCGCCACGACCACGGTCGAGACGTCCCAGAATGCCTCCGCCAGCGCTTGCGTCGGGAACCACTGCGGAAACAGTACGGCAACCGCTGAGTACACAAAGGCGGCTGTAATGCCGGAGGCAATCAGCGTGTGCATGTTGGCGGTGCGGTGTTTCAAGGCGGCCCACATGCCGGTGTAGAACTGCGAGCCTGACCACACGAGGACCGGTAAGGTCAGCAGGCCCAAAAGGCCCCACACGATGCGACGGTTGTCACTGCCCATCGGCATCCAGTCACGCAGCCCCGGGATGAAATCGGGATAGCTGAAGAACATGACCGGAATCGAGACGATGGCTGCGAACCAGAATTTCCGCATCAGGCCGCGGTACTCCTCGGCCTGTTCCTCAGCGTGCTGGTCGATGCCCGCTTCGCTGGCCGCCGTTGCCGGTGCCAATTCGTAACCGCTGTCGGCCACTGCCTGACTGAGATCGTCGAGGCTCGCCTGTCCGGGTTGGTATTCGATGTCGACTTCCGAGGTGGCGACATTGAGACTGGCTGCGACCACTCCCGGGGTGCGTTGCAACGCCCCCTCGACCTGGCTGACGCAGGAGGCGCAGCGCAATCCTTTAACGGCCATCCGTAGTTTTGCCGGGCCCGGCTCAAAGCCCTCCTCGCGGACGGCCCCGAGCAATTCTCGCGGGCTGACGGTCTCGGGGTCGTAGTCGATCATGGCGAGTTTCTCCATCAAGTTAATGCGTGCCTTGGTGACCCCCGGGAGTCGGCGCAGCGCCACCTGCACGCGCTTGGTGCAGTGCGGGCAGGTCATGCCATCGATTGATAACTTAAGCGTTGCCATCAAAGTTCTCCGCGGTGTCGGTGTAGTCGGTGCCGATCTCGAGTCGATGTGAGCCGACAAATCGGTACGGTGGAATGACGAGGTTGGTGGGGGCCGGAACGTTCTTGACCACGCGTCCGGCGAGGTCGAAGCGCGAACCATGGCACGGGCAGAAGAAGCCGCCGACCCACGGTCGTGACCCGCGCGCATCACCGGGTTGCGGCTCGTACAGCGGCACGCAGCCAAGGTGCGTGCACAAGGCAATCGCCACGAAATACTCGTCGCGAATGGATCGTGTCGCGTTGCGTGCGTACGCGGGTTGTTGCGTGGCGACCTCCGACTGTGGGTCACGCAACTCGGCCAGCCATTCGACACTCGCCATGCGCCGTAGCGCCTCGGCGGTGCGCCGTACAACCCAGACCGGTTTGCCGCGCCAGGCGACGGTAATGCGTTCACCCGGCTGTAGCGGCGATAGATCAACCTGCACCGGGCCGCCGTCAGCAGCGGCTTTCGCACTCGGTTGCAGCGACGCGAGAAACGGATAAGCCGCAAAGCCAATACCAACACTGGCCGCCGCCGCGGTCGCCACCGTCAGGAAGTGACGCCGCGTGTCTAAGCGAGCCGATCGGTTCTGATCCGATGTCGGTGCCGTGTTGTAAACTGTGTTGCGTTGGACTGTCATTGAAAAACCTGCCAAGAAGAACGTGAGAAGCGGTTCGGTTCGGACGCAGTTTTTCTAAATCAGGTACACGCAATATTGTTTGGTGAGAGAAACCGCGGCCGTCGTGACGCCAAACGGAGGTTGCACAGGGGTTACAAGCGATGAAATGAGAGTCGCTTCGTATTCGCCGTCGACGGCGGCCGCGATAGGTTCAAGTTCATGGCTGTCAGGCAGTCGCGTGTCAGCCTTGGTGCCGGCAACGACCGGACTGTCGCAGGATCCGTGTTCGGCGCGGCCATCATGCTCACAGCCCGGGCAGAACGGGCATTGCTCGCCGTGGGCATGGCCTGAATGGGCGCCAAAGGGGTCCAGTGTATGGCTCGCGACAGTTCGATCGGCCGGCATGTCATTGGCTTGCGTAGTGGCTGCGCATGCCTGTAGTGCCAGGTTCAGCCACACGACGACCAGCAGGCCGAGCACGGTGCGAGCCCGGATCCGCTGTTGCTGTCGAAGTGTGGCCAGGAGAGTCATGGTGTCGTGTTATTCCGTGCGTCGCCTATCAATCAGTAAGTGAACTCTAAAACGTGTAAGCAGCTTCAAGGTCAAGCGCTTTGGCTAACCGCCAAAGGACGATCTGAGATAGGCAAGTACGGCCTGGATTTCCTCGTCGGTGAGCGACGGGTTGCCGCCCTTGGGTGGCATGGAAAGCGGCTTGCCGGGCGTTGCCAGGCCGTCGCGAATACTGGCGATGAGGATCTCGTCCGTCTTGGCCAGCGGGCCGTCGGCTTTGGTGAAGTCGCTGACGCCCGGAATCGCGCCCTTGCCGTTGGCACCGTGGCAGGCAATGCAAGTCTGTGCGTAGACCGTTGCGCCCGCCACTGTCTCCGAGGCTATGGCCGGCATCGCAAACGACGCCAGCACGATGAGGACCATACTCCTAGTTGCTCTGCTGCAGGAATACCAGGACATCTTCCGCCTCCTTCGCCGTCAGGTGTGCGCGTACCCGCATGTGAGCAATGGCCGCACGCCATTGGTCGTCGCGCAGCGACTTCGGGTCGCGCATGTTGTGGCAACGCGCACAGGTGTTGGCCCACGTCTTCGAGCCGTTGACGAACTGCATCGGGTCTTTTTGCTTTGTCGTGGTCGCATCATCAGCAACTGCCGTCGATTGCGCCGCGAGCATGCCAAGGCCCAGGACAGCGGAGATGACCGCGACCGGAACCAGTGTGAAAAATTTCGTTCTCATGGTGGTATCTCCTTAAACTCAGTAGCCGTACGCGATCTGGAGGATCCAGCGGTCCGCGTCGGTGATCTCGCCGGGCTCGCCCTTATTCGACTCGTAGCCAAACTTGAGCAACGCGCTCGGCGTAATCAGATAGTTGATGCCCAGGGCCAACTGCTCCTGGGTGTCGTCGGCGTGCGGCGACTGGAAGTCGGTGTAGCGCGCCACACCTTCCCACTTGCCATCGGCAAACTTGTACGCCGCCTGTGCGTACCAGGTCTCCCACTTACCGCTTTCCGGAGCGATGCTCAGGGGATTCGCATCGACTTCCTGACTGACATACTCGGCTCGAAGATCCAGGTTGTTCCACTGATAGGTGGCGTCAAACCCAAGCACTTGGTAGCCGCGCTTCGGGTCGCCTTCGATATCGTTGCCGTCATCTTCGACGACGGCCACGTCACCGGTTGCGCCGGATACGCCGAGCTCCAAGCTCGGGATGGGTAAGAACGCGATGCGACCGCCGAATACTTTTTCGTCGTCCGGATCGGACGCGAAGCCTTCTGCCTCAACAGCATGTATTTCACCGTCCTCGCCTTCGATTTTGGGGCCGTTGCCCAGGTAAAAGGCGTAATTCAGGCGGCTATTACCCATGGGTGCAACGCCTCGAAGTTGCACACCCATTTCGGAAATCGGTGCCGCACCGTCATGGCCGAAGCCGGGCGGCGCGGATGGCAGTTTGTTGATCCAGGACGGGTGCAGATTCTGGCGAAAGTTGCCAACGGGGCTCAGGAACTTGCCTGCGATCAGCGTCAGGTTGTCGGTCAGGAACCAGTCGACCGTGGTGTATTCGAGGCCAATATTGGTATCGCCGTTTTCCTCAACTTCAACTTCAAGCTCCGCTTCCCACAGGATCTTGTTGTCGTACAGGAAATGAAACATCGGGTTGAAGTTGGCAACAAACGCGGACGGTCCGTCTTCCACGCTGACGTAGTCGGCCGAGGCGTAACCAGACAGGTGCGTTACGGACGTCGCGTCCGTGAATACAGTTGAGGACTGCGTCGCCCGGATTGCGGCTTTGTTGGCCTCAACATCCTGGCGAATCTCGTCAAGGTCGCCCTCGCCCTTGGCATCGTCCAGTTCGGCTTTGAGCTCGCCGAGTTGCTCGGTCAGTGCTTCCACCTGCTCCTCGAGTTCGCTGAGGCGTTCAGGATGCATTTGTCCGAAAGCCGGGCTCGCGAGCAGTGCAAACGCTGACGCGGACCAGGCGATCGTCCTGCATCGATTGGTGATGATCATTGTGGTCTCCAAGTTTGGGTCTAAATCGTCAAAGGGATGTGGCGTGGCGGGCGTTTGCTGCCACGCCGAGAATGCGGTCAAGCAAGTGCGCCCCGAAAAGGGGCTTGTCGATTACGTCAAGTGCGCCGGCCTTCAGCGCCTGCGCGGCGATGTCGCTGTCGCTGGTACTGGCCAGCACGATGATCGGCATACCTGGCGCTTGCGCATGCGCTTCACGAATCAGCGCCAGGCTGCCGATGCCCGGCAGATCGGCCTCCAGAAGTACGCAGCAGTTAATACTCCGTTGACTCGCGTACGCATTCAGAAACGCATCGGGTGTTCGATAGCAGGCAACCCGTACACTGGCCGACTGCAGCAGCGTCGTTAGCGCGTCATGGACCGATTCGTCCGGATCGACAACGTATACGGTGTCGCAAGTTGAGAGCATCTGGTCTTCCAATAAATTGAATTTCTTGATTGGCAGTATGCGAACTGGGTGACCCCGGTACTATTGGGAATGCCCGGCCGGGTATTGCGGCTACCACCCTCCCCGATTGTTGCTGGCCCGCAGCGCCGACGTGCCGGACAGGTCAATGGAGCGTTGGGAAGACATCGGTAGCGCTGCGATCACTCCAGGCTTTCGCTCGCCCGGTCCGCACACTAGAATGCCGAGGGAACATGCAGAGTATGATTCCCAGTATTGCGATTCTGACGCTGGTGGCACTTGCAGCCTTGATCCTCGCTCGTCGACGCAATGCCTCTGGCGAATCGGCTATCGAGCGAACCGCGGCATCACGGGCACTCGTTCTCGCGACCGCGGCGCAAAGCGTACATTTTGTCGAAGAGTGGGCGACCGGATTCCATATCCAATTTCCGGCCCTTTTTGGGCAGGACCCGATGCCTCTGGCCTTCTTTGTTGCGTTCAACCTGGCGTGGATCGCGATCTGGGTCTTTTCTGTCCCGCTGATCCGATCTGGCGTCAGGCCAGCAGTATTTGCAGCCTGGTTTCTGGCACTGGCTGGAATGCTCAACGCTCTTGCGCACCCGTCGCTCGCGGCCCTTGTGGGATCCTATTTCCCGGGCTTGATCAGTTCGCCACTCATCGGTGTCGCTGGACTATATCTTTGGCGGCGCCTTCACCGGGCATTCTGAACCGACACTCCGTGAGTCAAACACGGCCTTGAGTGCGGTTGTAGTCCTGATCTCAACCGCGACCCGGATAATCGGGTTTCTCGTTTCTCTCTTCTGCCCTGGCATGCCGCAGAATCTCGATAGCCTCTTTGATGACATAGAGACCAATCAGCGTGCCGATTACGAAATCCGGATACGGAACGCCGAGCCACAGAATAAGCAGTCCCGCGAGGATTACGCCCAGGTTCGCCACTACATCTGCACGGGTAAAGAGCCACGTGGCTCGCAAATGTACTTCGCCCGACTTCATGGGCGCCAGCAGCCGTAGCACGATCAGATTGACCACGAGAGACAGGATAGCCGTCCCGATCATCCATTCGCTGAGCGGTTCAGCCCCGTAGATCAAGCGACGGCCCACCTCGATGAGGACACCAATACCAAGCACGAGCAAAATACTGCCGCTGAGCTTCGCGGCCCGAACTTTGAACAATGCCGAACGGCCGATGGCGATCAAAGCGATCGCGTACGCCGTAGCATCCGAAAGCATGTCCAGCGCGTCGGCCAGAAGCCCGGTGGACTGGGCGATCCAGCCCGCCAGGCCACCGATCACCGCCATCGCCGCATTCAGCACCAAAGCGATACGCAGCACGCGACGCTCTTCGGCAGTTTTCACTTCTGGCGCTTCACATCCACAATCAGTCATCGGCTCTAGATCTCGATACTCGATCGGATATCACTCACGTAGATCCATCCAGCCTCAGGCTGGCCGGTTACCGCGTGTTCTCGAATAAGTGATATCGCTTCGGTGGTCCTCGATTCGGTTTCGCAAACCACTTCAAGCTTAACTTCTGTGACGACTTTCTGCCCTATCTCTACGGAGTATTGCTGTTCCTTGCTATCGAGCGCGCGAAGCAACCCCTGTACGTCAATAATGCTGAGACGTCTGAATCCGGCCGAGGATAATGCGCCGACCACGTCAGCTATTCGATTTCGGTGCACGAACGCCTTTATCTCTTGCATGCTCATGTTGATTTCTCCCCGCGGGTTTCGGCCCACTCATAGATTACAGGCAATAAGATCAAGGTCAGGAGGGTCGATGTGATGAGGCCGCCGACCACGACCGAAGCTAACGGGCGCTGAGTTTCTGCGCCGACACCAGATGACAGCAACATTGGCACCAGACCAAGAATGGCGACACTCGCCGTCATAAGAACGGGTCGCAGCCGAAGCTCCGCACCCTTGCGTACCGCCTCGGCAACGGACAGGCCTTTCTCTCGTAACTCGTTGATGAAACTCACAAGTACGATGCCGTTTAACATCGCTACGCCAAACACGGCAATAAAGCCGATTGCGGACGGCACGGATACGTACTGGCCGCTGACAAACAACGCAAAAATGCCACCGATGGTCGCGAAGGGAACGTTGGCAATAATCATCGTCGCGTATTTCGTTGAGTTGAATGCCGTGTACAACAGCACGAAGATGAAGAAGATCGTGAGCGGCACGATCACCGAAAGACGTTTCAATGCGCGCTGCTGATTCTCGAACGCACCGCCCCACTCAATCCAGTAACCGGGCGGCAACTCGACATTCGCCTCGATTGCCGCGTTCGCATCACTAACGAATCCGTCAATATCTCTGCCACGCACGTCCATTTGAATCACAGCGTACCGCTGAAGCTGCTCGCGCCTGATGAATGAATAGCCTTCGGCTACGGTTATGTCTGCCACCGTGGATAGGGGCACGACCGCCCCGGAGCCTGTACGTATGGGTATCTGGCTGATTGCCTGCACCGATGCCTTGGATGCGTCCGCAATGCGCGCTGTAATATCGAAACGACGCACACCGTCGATCAGAGTCGATACCGGCTCATTGCCGATTCCCGTACGTACGACTGACAGAACGTTGTCGGCGTTCATCCCGTAACGAGCTAACTGGTCTCGGTCGACCTTAATCCGAATCTGCGGCTTTCCAATGTTCGCCTCGAGAGACAGATCTGCAATACCTTCAACGCCAGCGATCGCGTCCTTTATTTCCTCGCTGAGGCGATCCAGTTCCTCAAGCTCCTCGCCGTAGATTTTGGTTGCAAGCGTTGCACGGACGCCGGAGATGAGTTCCTCCACCCTCATCTGAATGGGCTGAGTAAAAGCGACAACCGCGGTCGGTACGACCCGCTCCAGTTCCTCTCGCATTTGATCGGCGAGTTCCGGCACTGTTCGTTTTTCCGGCCATTCATCCTCGGGGTTCAGCTCTGTGTAAATCTCCATGTAGTTCACGTCAGCCGTTTCGCCCTTCTCGGCACGACCGATCATCGCGACAGTCGTCTTCACCTCGGGATACCGAGTCAACGCATTTTCAATATCTATTGAGATCTTGATGGACTGCTCAAGAGACGCTGACGGAATGGACGTCACTCGCCACATGATCGATCCTTCCTGTAACGTCGGCATGAACTCTTTGCCGAGAAAAGGAAACATCAGCAGACTCGTGGCCAGAAGACCCACCGCTGACATGACGACTTTCTTCTTGTTGGCGAGCGACCATTCGAGAAGTGGCAAATATCGACTCTTGATCACGCGGACCAGAAATGTGTCTCGCTCTTCTTTTGGCTTGAGGATCAGCGCCGCAAAAACGGGGATCACGGTTAAGGTCAGTACAAGCGAGCCCGCCATCGCGTAGCTAATCGTGAAGGCCATCGGCTTGAAGAGCTTGCCTTCGAGACCTTCCAGTGCGAACAACGGCAGGAATACGACCACGATAATCATGATCGCGAACGCGATCGGATTTGCGACCTCGCGAGCCGCAGCAAGGACAGCACTGCTGCGATCAACGGGCTCACCCGTTTCGCGCCGCTCAGCCATGATTCGAAAAGCATTCTCCACCATAACGACCGCACCGTCGACCATCATTCCTATACCCACGGCGAGTCCAGCTAGTGACATCAGGTTCGCGGAGATGCCCGCCTGACCCATAAATATGAAGGCGATGAGCATAGCCAAAGGCAGCGCGGTGATTACGACCAGCGCCGAACGGAACTCTCCCAGAAACAAGAACAACACGATGGCGACCAGGATTGAGCCTTCGACCAAAGCGGTCACCGCCGTGCCGACCGCCTCGTCCACAAGGTCTGTGCGGTCATAAGCCGGCCGCAGCACCACGCCGTCGGGAAGCGCTTCGTTAACAATCTCCACTTTGTCCTTCACTGCAGTAACCACGTTTGCCGCGTTTTCGCCAATACGCGACAAGGCCATGCCAAGTACCACTTCTTTACCGTCACGGGTCACTGCACCAGACCGAAGCGCGGGACCTTGTTCGATCTTGGCAACATCACGAAGGTACACAGGCACGCCGTCTTCAACCTTGATGACCATCGTGCCGATGTCTGCCTCGTTCTCAACGAGGCCAATTCCACGAACCAGGTATTGTTCCGAGCCCTGATTGATGTACTGACCGCCGACCTGCCGGTTGTTGGCCTCGATGACCTCCATGACGTCCTTAAAGCTCAGCTCGAATTTGATCAGGCTCAGTGGGTCGATGATGACCTGGTACTGTCGTTCCTTTCCGCCCCACGACATAACGTCATCTACGCCTGAAGCGGTTCGCAGCATCAGCCGGACCGTCCAATCATGCAGGGTTCGCAGGTCCATGTCCGTGATGGCCGCGTTCAACTTCTCATCTGCACGTTCGAGCGTGTACCAGAAGACCTGGCCCAGACCAGAAGTGTTCGGCCCCATCTCCGGAGTACCGTAGCCTTCCGGGATTCGGTCACCTACCTCTTGCAACCGTTCCATGACCAGGCGTCGTGCAAAGTAGATATCCATGTTGTCGTCGAAATAGACGGCCACATAGGACAAACCGAACAAGCTAACCGAACGGATCTCCTGCACTTTCGGTAATCCCGCCATGCCAGATTCAATTGGAAACGTCAGCAATTGCTCAACGTCTTCGGCTGCGAGACCTGGTGATTCTGTGTAGATATTCACCTGTGCCGGTGTGACATCGGGAAACGCATCGATCGGCACCGTGTAGATTGCGCGCCAACCCAAGAAGGCCACCACTCCAAATACGATGAGCACCAGAAACTTGTACCTCAGTGAGGCTTCAACTAGTCGATTTAGCATGATCGCCCCCTAGTGCGCGTGACCTTCGCCGAGCGAAGATTTCAGTAGTAATGACTTGATGTGGAAGACGCCGGTGACGGCAATTTCGTCGCCATCGTTGAGTCCTCCGCGAATCTCCGTCCAACCGCCCGACGATGTCCCGGTTTCGACCGCCTGCGGATGAAACTCGTGACCTTCCTCGAGCAGGAAGACCGTAGGCACTCCCTTGATGAGCGTGATTGCTTCACTGGGAACGGCCAGTACAGAAGGTCCTTCGCCAGTGCTAATCTCGGCTTCTACGAATTGGCCCGGATGAAGATGATCGTCCGTGTTATCGACCTCGATCCGTATTCCCTGGCGGCGTGTTGTCTCGTCGAGTTGATGGTGCAATTGCACGACGCGCCCGCTAATCCAGTGGTCCTCTCCATGCGCGACTCTCGCTGGTGCGCCTACTGCAAACTCGGTCAGATCGCTTGGCACCGTGCTTGCTTCGACCCAAAGCGTGGTCTCATCGCTAATACTGAAGAGCACACGACCCGGTTCGATTAATTCACCAACAATGAAGGCGTCACTCAGAACAGTTCCCTGCTGCGGCGCCAGCAGATCGAACTCGCCCGTCGCCAACGCGGATGCTCCCGAGGCCAGCAGTCTAACAGCCTGATCACTCGTCATGCCGTAGGCCAGGATTTTCGACAATGCCTGGCGCCGCGCGATCTCCGCCTCTATGTAGCGGCGCTCCGATACGGCTGCCTTGCCCAATCCGCGAACTCGTTGCCATTCGCGATCGGCAATCACGTAGTCACCTTGCGCCTCGGCCATGTCAACACTCGAAAGCGTTACCAGCACTTGACCAGGTTCGACGACGTCACCGAGTTGCACGTGCCGTGCTATGACTTGAGCGGGAATCCGTGTCGTGACGCTGGCAGACTGGTAGGCGTTGACCACAACCTCAGCCGGCATCTGCACAAGCCCAACAAGCCCACGTTGGCCTGCTTCGGCTGTTGTAATGCCTACGGCGGATCGCTCCTCGGCCGTCATTTCAACAACGGAGCTTTCTTCCCCCTCATGGCCGTGTTCGTCTTCCTGGGCCGACAAAGTGGCGCTAAAGGCGAGAGCCACAATTGCGAAAGAGAGTCTTGGTATGTTCATATGAAATGTCCTTGTATTGATTGGCGCGGTCTGGCGGTTCATGAGCCCGCTCCCAACCAACTTTCAAATTGTCCCGAAGCAGTCATCCATTCGAACCAGGCACGCCACATGGCGCGTCGCAGCTCGAGTGCGCTCTCTTCGGTATCCAGTGTTTGCCGGAGTTGGACCAGATAGTCCGTGGTGCTGAGTTCTCCGGCTTCCCAGAGTCGGCGCAGCAATGCGCCCTGGCTTTGCAAGCTGACGTCTCCCGTCTCTTGCCAGTCCTGCCACGCGCCCTGCGCGATTCGATAGCGTTCCTGCGCGCCGAGGAATCGTGTATAGGCCCTTCGTGAAACGTCCGATAAGACCTGCTGTGCCTGGCGCCGCTTTGCGCTCGCCGCGGTCACTTCATGCCGAAAGCTGTTACGGACAGGCAAAGGAATTGTCACGTTGACGCCAACGAGGGTCTCGTCATCTTCCTTGCCACCACGCAGGGTCAGTGTTGGATCGATTCGACGCTCCCGTTCACGCAGAGACACTCTGGCGCTAGCGACTTCCACCTGAAGTTGGGCGGCACGTACGTGCGGCAGTGTCATTACCATTTCAGCAGCAGATTCTGAACCGATCGTGGGCGGCGCCAGTTGAGAGTCTATGTTTGGCCATCGGGTTTCCGGAACACTACGAACCAGATTGGTGACGGCTTGCTTTGACTCGGCAAAACCCGCTGCCGCAGTGGCAAGCTCCATTCGCGACTGCGTATAGGCCAATGTCGCAAGGTTGAGCTCGATCTGGCTAATGTCACCCGCATCAAATCTCTGCTTCGACACATCGGCGAAGTCGTGCATTGTTTCGACCCGAGTCATTGCCAAAGCGTTGATCTCTGACGCCGTCTGGTAATCAGCCAGCGCAGAGAGCAACTCGACGGCTACTTGCCAGCGTACGTTGCTGACGTTGGCTTCCACAGAACGACGCTCTGCCTCCGCCACTGTCAGTCTTGCATTTCGCTTTCCGCCCCAATCGAGCGTTTGGCTTAGCCCCAGTGCCCTGGTCTTCGAATCGGAATCTTCCGCTTCGAGATCGAGTTCCGGGTTATAGAGCGGCCGACCGGAGGCCGCTTCATAGGCCCAACTGGCGTCCAGCGCAGCCAGTGCGGCGTTGACGGTCGGATTGGCATTGACAATTTCACGGACGAACGTCGCCAGGTCACCGTTGGCTGGGTTATTGGTCGGTGGCATCGTACTTTCGGCAGCAAGGGGGCTGCGGAACGGAATAGTGGATATCAGGAACACCAAACAGATGGCGATCCCTCGGGATTTCGTGGGCATGACTTCGGTCCTAAATAGCTTTGCACAGCACCAGCCGACAGTGTCGGTTGGCATCAATACGAGAGATCAGGACCTAAATGTTGGGTGGGGGTGTCGGTGGCGCTGTAGCGCGAGTAACGGACTGCGGCGCAGACGCCGGTACGAACAGCTGAAACTTCTGCATATCAGGTAACGTGGCCTGCATTATCAAGGCGACAACGTGGGCATGGCAAAAGTGCTCACAGGCATCGCTCTCATGGTCGCTGCCATCCGAATCGGGGAACCACTGATTCCCGACGTCATCGACATGGGTGTGATGCGTCTGGTGGAAGCTTGCGTCATCGACGGACTCAGCTACGCCTTCCATGCTCACGAAGAGCATAGCGGCGATTAGTAGCTTAAGCGTCGCGTCACGCATTCGTGCACCATACACGATCCTCGTCCTACGACTCAACGGGAGTTCACGTTTCTCCGAAGAAAAGCGTCATCTTGTATGAATTCCTGGTCGGAAGTACGTATTTCACGACATTCAGCACAGGAGTAGCGTCACAAAATATATAGCCGGCTGCTGGAGCGGCCCGGGTGAGTCGCTCGCAGCGCGCCTACTTCAGGTAAGTACCATGACAATCAGTAGCTTATTCAGGCAACAGTTCTCCACCAGCGCGGTCGCAGGAGCGTTTCTTGGTGTCGCCATAGCGATTTCTGGCTGCGGCGGGGGGGCCGGCGGAACAACTTTGAACGACGTACCGACGGCCGGCGGCCCGACCCCGAATTCGGTAGCGATTACGGGCCAGGCGCTCAAAGGGCCCATGCACGATGCGACGTTGGAAGCGGTAAGTCCGGACGGCCATGTGCTGGCTACCGGCCAAACCCAGAACGGGAACTTCGGGCTCACCGTCGATATCGCCGACTTTCCCTACGTCGAGATAAGAACCCGCGGCGGGTATTTCATGGATGAGGCTACGGGACGCCGAGTCGATGTGGACCCTGGCGAAGGACTGTCCGCCATCATAAGTACGTCGGACGTCCAAACCCATGCGCACGAAATCGTGCTGACGCCTGAGACCACGATTGTTGCGCACATGATGCGACAGTCGATGGCTGCCGGTAGCAGCTTGCAGGATGCAATGACGCACGCCGTTGATTCCTATCACGATCAATTCATCGGCGAATCCAGACCGCCTGGGATGGGTGCCGATGCCGACAGGCCCATGCACTTTGGCGCGCCACTCGATCCCTTGGACGCCGAGGACTCACTCGCATGGCATCGAGCCAGAGCGTTTTCGCATTATTCGAACGAAATCGGCCTGGAGCCGCAGTCGATGTTCGAGCTTATGGAAGCACTCGGCCTCGATATGCACGATGGCACGCTCGACGGCCATGCCGCCACCGACCCAATCTCGCTCATGCAGGCATCCGGCGGTCATTTCAGCATGACCGAGCACGACCACGCGTTGCGATACGCCCAGGCACGCGCCGGCATGCTGCACCACGATCTGCAGACGGTTTTCAATGGCGACGGATCGGCAGAATTCCGACATCATCTCGAACTGATGGCGCTGGACCTTACGCCGTTCGACATGATGCACGCGCAGCATCGTGATGGCATCGCGACGACCACAGAAAACCTTACAGCGGACAATCTTCCGGCATTTCAGCATCTGCCCGTTCTCACCGACGAGGACGGTGATTCGCAGAACGCGGCCGGGAGTTACACATTGCGCGCGGTGCCGGACGTCGACGTTACGATCCAGGCACCGGGAACGAGCTGGACCACGCCGATGCTGCGCTACAACGGCATGCAGCTTCCGCCGGTGATCCGCGCGCGGCGTGGCGATGAGATGTTCCTCACGCTGGTGAACGAACTTGCCGACATGAGCACGATTCACTGGCACGGATTCAAGGTGCCCGGCCCCGAGGACGGTGGCCCAACCGAACCGGTCGCCGCGAATTCATCACGCCTTTACAATTTCACCCTGGATCAGCCTGCCGCGTCGCTGTGGTTTCACCCGCATCCACACGGTCAGACCGCCGAACAGGTCTACCGAGGGCTGGCCGGTGTATTCCTGTTGACAGACGATACGGACGATCAGCTGCGATCCGGTAACCAGGTACCGGCAATCGAACACGATATACCGGTACTGGTGCAGGATCGCTTGTTCGAGGCCGAGGTGTCGGGCGAACGGCTATTGACATACTCATCCGATCACATGTCCGGGTTTGGCATGATGGGTGGAACAACGCTGGTCAACGGCGCAGAGCTACCCCGGCTCAGCGTGGAAACACGCCAATACACATTTCGGCTGTACAACGCCTCCAACAGCCGCACCTATGATTTTGCGCTGCACGATGGCCGCACGTTCACCATCGTTGGCAGCGACGGCGGCTGGCTGCCGGAGCCAGTGCTGGCGGACCACGTCATTCTCAGCGCCGGGGAACGTGCGGCGATCGTCATCGATTTTGCGGCGGACCAGGTTGGTGGCCGCCTGATGTTGATAAGCCAACCGTTTATGGGCGGTGCGGCAATGGGCATGAGCCAATTCGACTCCTCACCCAACCACGGCGGTATGGGTGGAACGGGCGGCGGCCATCACGGCGGAATGCATGGCTCAGGGGAGCCACGGTTGCCTGGCGAAGGAATTGACATCATGCGATTCGACGTTAATACAGCGGTTGCGGATGACGTGCAGTTGTATGACCAGTTGCCGCTTGGCGCAGAGATCTGGAATCGGCTCTCAACTGAAAATGCCACCAATGAACGCACGTTTGTGATGTCGTGGTCACACGCGCCGGGCGTATTCCTGATCAACGGCAAGCAGTACTCGGAAGATCGTGTCGATGAAATGGTGGAAAAGAATGCGACCGAGATCTGGGAGATTACGAATACATCACCGGTTCCACACCCGTTCCATGCGCACGCGATTCAATGGCAGGTGCTGGACCGAAACGGTTCAGCCCCAACCGGAGCCGAGCGCGGATGGAAGGATACTGTTCTCGTCAACCCGGGTGATAGCGTCCGAATCGTCGGCCGCTTCGAGCCCGTCAACTTCGGCAAGTACGTCTATCACTGCCATATTCTCGAACATGAGGACAAGGGAATGATGGGTTTGTTCGAGGTCATGCAATAACGGTCAGTCAGCTCCGTCAATGGCCTCGGCTTCGATCTTGAGCCGTACCAGCTGCGCCAGCGTCTGCACACCCAGCTTGTGCATGATGTGCGACCGATGCGCTTCCACGGTGCGCTCGCTAATGCCGAGGTCCTGAGCGACGACCTTGTTCATTTTACCCTCAGCAACCAGTTCCAGAACGTCGAGTTCTCGCTCGGACAAGCTGTTGAATCGTTCCAGTACTTGCTGTTTATCCAGCTGTGTTTGCCGTTTGCCATCCTCAATGTCGAGCGCTTCGTTAATCCGGTCGAGGAGATTTTGCTCGCCAAACGGTTTGCGAATGAAATCGATCGCCCCGCGACGCATCGCCTCAACCGCAAGCGGAACGTCGCCGTGCCCGGTGATGAATATGATCGGCAGCAGCGTCTCCCGTTCGATGAGTTTCTGCTGAAGCTCCAGACCGCTCATCCGCGGCATGCGGATGTCCAGCACCAGGCAACCACGCATACCATCGTGGTAGTCCTCGAGAAACGCCAGTGCCGTCTCGTAGGCTTTGTAGCGCTGCCCTACCGTATCCATCAACAAGCCAAATCCCTCTCGGACATCGGCGTCGTCATCGACGATGTAGACAATTTGCTCTTCGGTCATCATGCACCTTTGCCAACGGCTGGCGGGAGCGTGAAGAAGAACGTCGCCCCACCCGCCTCGTTGTTTCGAAAATCCAGTCGGCCGCCATGCGCGGTGACAATGGCACGACTGATCGACAGCCCCATCCCCATGCCCGACTTCTTGGTGGTCGAGAACGGCGCGAACAGCTTGTCAACCTCCGCCTCCGGCACGCCCGACCCGCTATCGATGACCGCAAACTCAATCATGCCGTCGTCAAGCTGGCTGGCGTGCAGGCCAATGGTGTTGCCGTTCTTGCAGTCGACCGATTGCATCGACTCCATGCCGTTTCGAAGGAGATTCAGGGCGACCTGCTGAATTTGCACCGAGTCCACCGAGACATCAGGGAGCCCAATCTCCGTGTCAACGTTGATCGTCATGTCGCGTATTCGCGCTTCGGCATCGGCAAGACGCACGACGTCTCGTACCAGGTCGTTGCAGCTGACGGTGGTCCTGGCGCTCTCCCGGCGCCGTGCGAGGTTTTGCATGCGTTCGATCACAGCACTGGCACGGTGTGCGTGCCGGATCAGTTTGTCGAAGATCTCCGGCAGCTTTTCGATTTTGCCTTCATGCGCCATGCGGCCGCCGGCCTGTACAAACAGCGAAATCGCGGTTAGCGGTTGATTGATCTCGTGGGCGATACCTGTGGCCATTTCGCCCAGCAGGTTAAGCCGATCCACGTGCGCCAGGTGCTCGCGATGCTCACGGGCCTCGCTCTCGGCTGAGCGTTGCTCCGTAATGTCCGTGACGAAGCCCTCCAGGTGTACGTCGTGATTGACCTCTGACGCGGTCACGCGACCCCGCTCCCACATCCAACGCGTCTTACCGTCGGCATCGGTGATGCGGTACGAGACTTCAAAAGGCTTGCCGCTCGCAAACGCATTCTCAATATGTGATTGGACCCGACGACGATCATCCGGGTGCACCAGGTCGAGCCAGTCTTTGTCGCCCTCGGCGAACACCTCACGAGCATATCCGGACAATGCCTGGCAGCCTTCGGAGACGAAAGCCATTGGTGCTGTCGCGTCTTTATTGCGCCGATACGCCATTCCGGGCAAGTTGCGAAACAGCGTCGCGAGCTGCAGCGCAACGTCGTGGTACTGATGCGAGCGATCGCGTGCCGCGAAGCCGAAGTACACCGCGGCCGCGGTCAGGCCACTCAACAGCAAGCCGACCACCAGCACCAGAGACGACGCATCGGCGTGCCCGGCCGACAGAAAGGAGGTGGTGGGCGTTACCCGCATTTCCCACGCGAGGCCATGCGAGGCAAACGGGTGCCGGATCGTCTCCCGAGGATCGAGCGTGTCACGCGGCGCATCGAAACGATAGATCGGAAAACCCTCGAGCAGGATCTCAATATGATGATCGTTGTTCTGTAACTCGCCGATCACCGATTCCAGCCATTGCCTGGGCTCGATGACTCCCGCGATGACACCTTCGTACTCGCCATGATGGAAAACGGGTGCGATGACGGCAATGCAAGGATTGCTGCGCCCGTCAATCCGAAAGATGTCGCTGAACACCGGGCGGCTGTCCGCCTGGGCGCTCTTTATGGCCGTCTGCACGGCCGGGATGGCCGCGATGTCGTTTCCTGATGCCTCCGCGTTCACGCCGGTGCCGACCGCCCAACGCGTCCCAAACGCCGGCGTGATCCATCGAACCGTTTCAAAGCCCGGCATGTCCGCCAGGTATAGCTTCGCGTCGGCTTCCCAGTCTGCCTGTGACAGATGACTGTCGGTGACGGAGCGAAGCGCCAGGCGGCCGAGCGCTAACAGGCGATTGTCAGCATCCTGTCGAATCAACAGCGTGTTCATGTGGACCGCATGATCGATCGAGGACCCGGCGTGCTCATGGGCGCGCTGATCGACAACGTACCACAGCGCCAGGACGCCCACGGCCATCAGGGAGCCGGCCAAAATGGCCCACCCCATTGCCGATCGCCGGGTTCTTTGCTCCGTGTGCACAATCGTCTCTCGTGTCATATCACCGCATATGCCTTATGCCGGACCGGACGTTTCAGTCTAGCACCGGTCCGACAGGCAGGGCCGCGCGGTGAACCGTGGCCGTTGGGCGTCAGTTACTCGACGCGTTCCTTACCTTCGCGTGTGGCGTACACACTGGTGGTGCCGTCGGCGTGATATGCAACGATGTCGTACTCCACGGGGTTCGGACCTTCCATGCCCGGCGATCCCGCCGGCATGCCCGGTGCGGAGATGCCACGAATATCCTCGGGCTTGTCCGTAATCATCCGCTTGACGAGATCGGCGGGTACGTGCCCCTCCACCCAGTAGCCGTTGACCGTGCCGGTGTGGCAGGAGAGCAGCTCAGGCGGCACACCGTACTTCTCACGGGTCGGCGCCGTTGAGGTCACATTTACGACCTCCACGGCAAACCCGTTGGCCTTCAGATGACCGACCCATTTCAGGCAACAGCCGCACGCTTCCGTTTTGTAAACGGTCACCACGTCGGCATTGGCGTCAGCCGATACGGGCTCGCCGGATACATCGCTTGGCGAGCGGGCCAGAAAGATGAGTGCGCCGATGGCAACGACAACACTAATGGTCAGCATAGTTTTGAGGTTCATAGCAGTAGTCCTGGTATTCATTTCGTCAAGTGAAGGGATCGCGAGCGCCAAATGAGGAACAGCGCAGGGATTACGATAAGGGTGAGAATGGTGGCGCTGACCATACCGCCCACCATCGGTGCGGCAATGCGGCGCATCACCTCGGAACCGGTGCCGCTGCCCAGCATGATGGGGAGGAGGCCCGCGATAATGGCCGCGACCGTCATCATAATCGGTCGTACGCGTAGCACGGCGCCGTCAATGACGGCCTGGCGCACATCGGCAATTGTCAGGGCGCGCGATTCCGACTCGGCCGTCGCCATGTGTTGTCGTATCGCCTGGTTGAGGTACACCAGCATCACGACGCCGATCTCCACGGCGACACCAGCGAGTGCAATGAAGCCCACACCCACGGCCACCGAGAGGTCATAGTCCAGCAGATACAGCAGCCACAGGCCGCCGATCAGCGCCATTGGCAAGGTGCCGATGATGATCGCCACCTCGGCAAAGCGCCGGAAGTTGAGGTAGAGCAGCAACACAATGATGGCGAGCGTTACCGGGCCCACAATCGAGAGACGTTCCTTGGCACGCACCATGTACTCGTACTGCCCCGACCAAGCCAGTGAATAACCCGCCGGCAGGTCGACAAAGTCTGCGACCACACGTTGCGCCTCTGCAACGTAGGAGCCCAAATCCCGGCCGGTAATATCGACGTAGCTCCAGCCGTTGAGTCGCGCGTTTTCGCTCTTGATCACGGGCGGGCCATCGACCACCTTGACCTCAGCCACGTCGGCGAGTGCGATACGGGCACCGGAGGGTGTCACGATGGGCAACAGGCGAAGCTGCTGTACCGAGTCGCGCACCCGCTGTGGGTAGCGCACGTTGACCGGGTAGCGCTCCAGACCTTCAACTGTTTGCGTGACGTTCATACCACCCACGGCCGACTTCACGACATCCTGTATGTCGGCAATGTTGAGGCCAAAGCGCGACGCTCTCTTGCGATCGATATCGACGTCCACATAGCGGCCGCCCGCTACGCGTTCTGAGTACACCGAGGCCGTGCCCTCGACATTTGCAAGCACGCGTTCGATGTCCTGGCCGATGCGCTCAATGACTTCGAGGTCCGGGCCTGCCACCTTGATGCCCACCGGTGTCTTGATACCGGTCGCCAACATGTCGATGCGCGTCTTGATCGGCATGACCCAAGCGTTGGTGAGGCCGGTGTACTTGACGACGCGATCAAGCTCGGCGCGCAATCCTTCCGGCGTCATGCCTTCGCGCCATTCCTCACGGGGCTTCAACTGGATGACGGTTTCGATCATGGTCAGCGGCGCCGGATCCGTGGCCGTTTCGGCACGACCGATCTTGCCGAACACGCGTTTCACCTCCGGCACCTGCATGATCATGCGGTCGGTGTGCTGCAGCATTTCACGGGCCTTGTCGATAGAGACACCGGGATAGGTGGTCGGCATGTACATCAGATCACCCTCATCCAGGGGTGGCATGAACTCCGAACCCAATTTGGTGGCCGGCCACAGGCCGACGACCAGTATGGCCGCGGCCGCGGCCAGCGTGCCTTTCGGGAACCGGATAACCGCGTTGATCACAGGCTGATAAGCCGCAGTCAGCACACGGTTGATCGAGTTCTTGTGCTCCGGTGTTACGTGACCACGAATGAAGTAACCCATCAGGACCGGCACCAGCGTGATCGAGAGGCCTGCCGCGGCCGCCATGGCGTAGGTCTTGGTAAATGCCAGCGGCGCGAACAGCCGCCCTTCCTGCGCTTCCAGTGTGAACACCGGCAGGAAGCTCAGCGTAATGATAAGCAGCGAGAAAAAGAGCGGCGGCCCGACTTCGATGGCCGCATCGGTCATGATGCGCCAACGGTTCTCGTCGGTTAGCGGTTCCTTTTCGATGTGCTTGTGCACGTTCTCGACCATGACAATCGCTGCATCGACCATGGCACCGATGGCGATAGCAATGCCGCCGAGGGACATGATGTTGGCGTTGATGCCCTGCATCTTCATGACAATGAAGGCCGCGAGGATACCGACTGGCAGGCTGAGAATGATCACGGCCGATGAGCGCAGATGAAAGAGGAACACGGCGCACACCAGGGCAACCACGATGAATTCCTCGATGAGCTTGCCCTGCAAGGTCTCGACGGCGCGGTGAATCAGGCTGGAGCGATCGTAGGTAGTGACGATCTCAACGCCGTCGGGCAGGCTGCGCCCAAGCTCTTCGAGCCGTGCCTTGACCCCGTCGATGGTGGCGAGCGCGTTCTCACCCCAACGCATCACGACCACGCCGCCGACCACTTCACCTTCACCGTCGAGATCGGCAATGCCGCGACGCATCTGGGGGCCCAGCCGAATCTCAGCGACGTCCGAGAGCAACAATGGGGTACCCTGAGCATTCACCCCGAGCGGAATGTGCTCAAGGTCTTCGAGACTCTGGATGTAGCCGGTGGCACGGACCATGTACTCGGCCTCGCCCATCTCGATCACTGAGCCACCGGTTTCCTGGTTGCCCATCTTGATCGCCATCTTGATCTTGGCGAGCGGAATGCCAAAGGCCCGCAGCTTGTCGGGATCGACGACCACCTGGTACTGGCGCACCATGCCGCCGACCGTGGCGACCTCGGCGACACCTGGGACGGTTTGCAATTCGTACTTCAGGAACCAGTCCTGCAGGCTGCGAAGCTCGGCAAGGTCGTGCTGACCGGTACGATCCACGAGCGCGTACTCGTACACCCAGCCAACGCCGGTGGCATCGGGCCCCAGCGCCGGCTTGGCGTTGTCCGGCAAGTTACCGGAGACCTGGCTCAAGTACTCGAGGACCCGCGAGCGTGCCCAGTACAGGTCGGTGCCGTCCTCGAAGATGATGTACACGTAAGAGTCGCCAAAGAACGAATAGCCGCGCACGGTTGTCGCTTTGGGTACCGACAGCATCGCGGTGGTCAGGGGATAGGTGACCTGGTCTTCAACGACCTGCGGCGCCTGCCCCGGGAATGAGGTCTTGATGATGACCTGCACGTCGGAGAGATCCGGCAAGGCATCGACCGGTGTTTGGCGCAATGAGTACAGGCCCCACGCGGTCACCAGCACAGTTAGTACCAGCACCAGGAAGCGGTTCTGGATGGACCAGCGAATGAGTCCTGCAATCATGCCTCATCCTCCATCGGGTGCTGGGAGTGATCCATCTCGGGATCCATCGTGGCCGGCACCTCCGCCGGTGCCATGTCGTGCTGCGAATGGTCCATCTCGGGGTCCATCGCATCCGAGGTCTCGGTTGGTTCCATGGTGTGCTGGCTGTGATCCATCGCTGGATCCATCGCCTCGCTTTCGTCAGGTTCTTTGTTGTGCTCGCTGTGATCCGCTTCGGTGCCATCGTTCATTCGGGCCAGCGCGCTCTCGATGTTCGACTCGGAGTCGATGAGGAACTGACCGGAGACGACGATGGTGTCACCGGCCTTGAGGCCGCTACGGATTGCAACCCGATCGCCGGATTCGATACCGAGGCGCACCGGTTGTGCCTTGAAACGACCATCGCCCAGTGCTACCACTACTCGGTCCATGGACCCGCCGCGAATGATCGCCGCTCTGGGCACATTGACGACGCGGCCGAAGCCTTCGGCCTCGATCGCCACGCGTGTAAACATGTTGGGACGCAGCAGTTCGCCGGCATTGTCGAAACGCAGCCGCACCCGCAAAGTACGGGTCTTCGGGTCGAGCTCCGGGTACACGTAGTCCACTTCACCCTCGAGCGTCTTGCCCGGCAGGTAGTCAAGCTCGACCACGGCCTTCTGACCCGGCTCCACCCACGAGGACTGGCGCTCGAACACCTCGGCAATCACCCAGACCCGATCGAGCTTGGCGATCGACATCACCTCGGTGGCCGGCGTGATGTAGATGCCCTCGCGTACGCCCAGGTGGGCAATGACGCCGTCGGATTCCGCGTACACACGCACGCGTTGCTGCACGGTACGCTCCTTCTCAAGGCGCGCAATCGCAGACGGGGAAACGCCCAGGGCATCAAGACGATCGCGGGAGGCTTTCAGCAACAGCGCATTGCCGCTGCGCGTGGCCGTGAGGTACTCCTCCTGTGCGTTCACCAGCGTCGGCGAATACAGCTCAAAGAGCAGCTGGCCTTTGCTCACTGGATCACCCGTCGCCTTGGTGTTGAGCTTTTCGATCCAGCCATCTACGCGCGTGTGCACGTGCTGCACCGTGTCCTCGTCGTAGGTGACGTAGCCGACCGTCTCGATGCGACGCATCAGGACGCTGCGCTCGGCCGTAGCTGTGCGCACACCAAGATTGTTGATGATCGTGGCATCGATCTTCACCACACCGGGCTGGTTGTCGACCTCGTCCGCGTAAACCGGCACGAGGTCCATGCCCATGGGCGATTTACCGGGCTCATCGCGCCGGTAGTTGGGGTCCATGGGAGCAACCCAGTAGAGGACCTCCCGACCGCCGCCGTCAGCCGAGCCGCCCGCCCCCGCCGCGCTGTCGTTGAAAGAGCGCCCTGCAAAGAAGGCGATAGCAATGGCCACCAGCAAAACGGCGGCAAACGTCAGTGTTTTGTTCATGATGTCAGTCCTGCGAGGTTGGCAAGCACAGCGTAGGACTGCGCCCGATCAACGCTCAGACGAAGGTGTTCAATTCGAGTGTTGAGGTAGCCGATGCTGGCGCGCATCACATCGGCGAAGTCGCCGGCATCGCTCTGGTAGGCCAGCAGCGCGGCATCTGCCTGGCCCTTGGCCTGCGCCAGGATCTGTGCGTCATAGAGCGCAAGGCGCTTCGTTAACTCGCGCCACTGGGCATGCTCGGCGTCTAATTGGCGGCCGAGCTCGCGTTCCAGCCGCAATTTCGAGGAGCGCGCGGCGCTGCGTTCGTGGAGTGCCGCCGTCAAGGTGCTATCGACCGATTTCTTATTGAAAAACGGCAATCCGACCGTCACGCCGATCGTGACGAGATCGGAACGCGGTTCGCCGCTCGGCAGGTTGCCCTCGCGGTAGCCGTAGCCGATGTCCAGGGCCCAGTTGGGTTTGGAGCGCTCATCGGCGATTTTTACACCCGCCTCACTGGCACCGACCTGCGCCGCAGCCGCGAGCACTTCCGGATGCTGCGATACGCCTTGCTCGAGGTCCGGCAAGGGTGGCAGCGTGTCCCAGCGCGGAAAATTGCTGGCAATCGGGCGCTCGGCCGCGTCCCCAATCCACTCGGCCAGTAAGGCACGTGCACGTGCACGGCGCCGCTCAATATCAATCAGGCGATCGTCCAGCCGGCTTAATTCAAGCTCGGCACGTAGTACGTCCTGCTGATTCTTGCGGCCCACGGCGTACAATGAACGCGTGATTTCGGCCAGATCCGAGAAAAACGGGCGCGATTCATGAATCAGCGCCTCGGCATGATCGAGGAAGTACAGCTCCAGCCAGGCTTTCTGCGTGGCAGTACGCACGTTGCGTCCGCGCGTTGCCGCATTCTCACTCATGGAGTCAGCCAACAGACCGAATCGTTCGAACGATAGCGAGCGGGTCTTGCCGGCCGGAAACGCCTGCCGGTAGCTCACCATGGCCTGGGTCATGCCCTCGGTGCTAAAGCCGCCGGACTCGAGTGGAAAGTTGTTGAGGCCGACGCGCAACATTGGATCGGGCAACGCGCCGGCGACAATGGCGCGCTCATCGAGCGCGGCCGCTTGTGCCTCGAGCGCCAGTTGCCCGGGCTCAGTATTGAGCGCGAGGTCTTCGGCCTCGGCCAGGGTCAGCGGAAGGTCCGATTGAGCGTACACCGACGTAACGGTGATAAGGGCGATGAGCGCCGCGATCAGCGAACCACGAAACGTTAAGACGCCGTTTCGATGGGACCTTGAGAGTTCGGGATGACTCCCGAGATGAAAAACCATGAGAAAGCTCCTGCGTGAATAACCGGAAAAATGGGACGGCTAGAACGCAGGGCTTAATCGAGATAGACGCAATACAAGACGTGTAAAGGGACCGACCCACCGGAAGGCTCCGGCGGGCCGGCTGCGTTTCCAGGATCCTCGCATGGACCAAGACGAGGCTGCGAGGCTGGCACGCTCGTGGGGAGGCCGGGCGTGTCGTCGTCCACACCAGTGGTGTCGACGCGCACATTGACGATGCCCTCGTCGAGGTCACAGCACTCGGCTTGCACCGAATCGCAGTTCGGCAGCTCGTCCGGCATGGCCTCTGCGGCAGGATTGCAGTGTGATTCAACGGCTACTACCGCTGCCTCATTCTCCGGCGGACAATGCGGGCAATCGCTCTCTGCGACCGCTGCGATAGCACAAGGCTGCAATACAAGACCGGCCCATATCGCGGCAAACAGGCCGAGCAATCTCGTCCTGGCGCGTTTGGAGTGCGGTTGGGTGTATCGTTCGAACACGGTGTCTTGGTCCTGTTCTGTGCCTTGCTGGAAAAAATCGTTGTCAATTATTCATTCACAACATTGCAGCGGCCTTGCCTCATCAATCGTTTCTTCATTCCCCGGGTCCGTTGCCAAAGCAATACAGGACCTAGGCTGGAATCTGTGCGTGATTCTGGAAGGTGTACGCAAGGTACAAGTCAAGCCTTTAATCTATTGAATGCATAAGCAGTTTCCGCGGCCTCCATTTCGTAAATCGCCTACGCCCGGACTGCCGCTCGTCCCTAAATTTCGGGCCAAGAGTCAGCCTTTCGCTTCGAAGCTACTTAGGCGCGTATTACACCGATGGCATCACCAAGCGCCTGGTCAATTTGTTCCCGTTCGACCACTAGGTTTTTACAATCAATGTCCGCCAGCGAGTCCAGCAAGGACTGCGCGAATACCGTGCTGGTCTTCATACTCATCACCTGATTGTCGAAATCTGACTTATTCGTAATTAGGGTCTTGTAGCGATCCATCGTGACATGGGCGAGTGCTTTGAGCCGGAATCCTCCGCCGAATGCTGTCGGCAGGAGCGACTCCGTGTATGACCGGCCGCTTCCGACCGGAAATTGCAGTATGGAATCGTACGAACCGAGCACCTATTCGAGCTGATCAGACGACGAAAATCCGGAAAACCGCCCGTGCATCCTCAGGAAACGATTGATCGCCGTCTTACCTTCGGCCTTCATATCTTCGACAAAATTTGTCAGGGCATTTTCGCCTACGGATACCACCAAAACTCGCTTGCCGTGTTCATTCACCAAAGCATCGTAAATCGGCTTCAGATCCAGGTAGTACTCATGAGTCATGTACTGGGCATCATCCAAAAAGAGGACCATTCTGTTGGCTCGACTTTCCTCACAGACCCGAAGAAGGCCGGCGATTGACTTATTCAACATGTCAATCTCAACGGGTCTAGAACTCATCTTCGCAAAACCAAGTTTTGATGCAACGTACTGCCAGAAGATGCGTTTCCGATCTGGCAGTTTTGTCATCGGAATTGGCGTAACGGCAACTCCTGGACCGAGCAGTTCTCGACGGATTCTTCTAATGTACTTGATCGCCTCCGTCTTGCCGTAATTGGACTCGCCGACAATGGTGCCGCCCGTGATTCCCTTTCGCATCCAGAGCGCTACGATCTTTGCCATGTTCGCAATACTTTGAGTTGGCATCTGGTACTGTCCTTCATACAATGGATGGCACTGCCGAGCGATCGGGTCCACCGGATCGAACGCCAGCTCATTCTCAGGTTGGTGAAGTGCGGTGACTTTTTGTCGTTTTGCCATATTGATTCCTTAAAATGCCTTGAATGGAACGACGATGTTGTCGAGCCGTTGATCTCGCTCGTCGGTCGGTGTCGGGACCCTTCGATCTTCGGATTCCTCAACCGGTGAATCCGAGTACTCAGCGAAGCTGGTCGCAAGCTCCGGATTCTCCAGTAGCAAACGTTGCAACTGATTACGTGACTTCTTGCAGGATCTCGCCTGTTGGGAGAGATGTCGAAAAACTACTTGAGTCGGATATTCACGCGGGGCATGCTCATTCTGCTTCATAATTTGGATGTATAGACTGCGAACCCAGAAACTGTGCGGGACTCTGAACCGTCGCTCCACCAGGAGCGTGTCGAAATACGAACCATCAGCGAGGAACATCTTCACGCGAAGAGAGTCTTTCCGGTTGAGGAGTATCAACACTTCTTCCCCAAGCAAGTCCCAGCGGTTTCGAAGCCGCTCACTGGTATACTCCGCCTCTTTTATTTGCACGTAAGGTGGAGCCTTCCTACTGCCACCACCCTGAACCGTGCGTTTCTCCCATGCCTCATGCATGGTCCAGTTTCTACGTTCGTCGGGTGGCACACGTCGGGCGAGCATGTCGCTATTTTGAATTGCCCTCTCCAGGTGAATGATTGGAGCGGCTCTCACCGCCCCTGGCGGCGCAACGCCGTTCTTTCGGAATAAGTACGTATCCAGTGCCTGCAGCAATACGTCGTAGTCGAATCGATACCGAATTGCCGCCTCCTCTGCGTTTTGTCGACGATGATCATTCGGGCCGCTGCCGGTCGTATTCTTGAACTGATGAAAAAGATCCTCTTCAATGGTATTGAAGATATTCTCGACATTAGGGCGTCCATCCGGGTGATAGCCCTCGCCGATGTGCACGATGCCGCCGCCTTTGAAGCAAAGGTCTTCGTGAAGGTCGTTTGACCAGTGTGCTTGTTCGTTGTCGAACGAGTAGATTGTGGGCAGGCGATATGCGCAACCGTCGATGTCGGATGCTGGAAACCCTCCAACCTCGTGGTAGGCCAAATCGGGGATGGTCAGATTCAGTCGCTCTTGCGGGACAATCGAGCGGGTGATCGCCTCAGCAATGTCGTCTTTAGTCGGGTTTTCGCCAAATGCGAGGGAATACCCGAGCACGGCGGTCGCTTTGACTTCCAGTACAACGATCAGCCAGATCCGCTTCAGCGGCAAATCGATCGGTACCCCGTCCGGCGCTATGATGGTAAGAATGATGATGCCATCAATTCTGTGGGCGTCGATTTCAACCAGTTCATAAGGTTCGACGTAGCGGCGAAATTCTTCGTTGTCGGTCATCGCTCGCCCAATTTTCTTGGCTGCTGCGGGGCCGAAGCAGAGCTTGACGCCACGTAACGGTTTCTTTTCCCGAACGCGCTTGACGAATGCCGCTAGCCCATTCTTGCCTTTGTTCTTTACCGTATACGGGTATCGACTGACAGACGCACCAGCTCGTGTAAGCAAGGTGCAAAAAACCTCGTGGATATCGATTTGCCGCACGGCGCTAAACTCAGCGTGCTCACCGTTGATGACCTTGACAAGATCCGCTTCGATACCGGTTCGTTCCAGCAACTGGTTGAAGATGCCAGAGTAATTTGACTCAGACTCGGTTACGCGAACGTATCCGTTGACGCGTAGCCACTTGATAAGTCCGGAGCGACCAATGAAGTTGCCGACGTCATCGCGCGTGAAACACTTTCCCACGGCACGACTCAGGGTTGTCTTGTGTACACCTATTTCTAACGCGACCTTTTCGAAACTCCCGTGGTTGGCGCAATAGAGTTCGAGACCCTTATTGAGAGTGATATACGAGAGCGTTTTTGATTGATCGACGCCGTTTTCGTCTATCCCAGGGTGTGGCCAATCAGAAATATCTGCATGGTCAGGATGCAAGCCGCGGCTGGCCAGGAAATCGTATATACCCATATCAATCTCCAGTTGGTCGGAACCGAAGGCATCGATCCACAGGTTGATCTTTTAGGGGGGCGGATACACGACCTTCCTGGTACAAGCGGAAGGTCTGAGCACGAATATCATCGCCGAAACTACTTGCGTGATAGCTTTCGATCTCACCGAGGCTTATCGGCGGGCGTTTAGCTATTAGGTTGAGTATCGACTCCCGAAGCGCTCTATCGTCGTGGTAGTACGCACGTGCGACGTGACCGATGATGTGGTCCCAGTTGGAAAGCAGATATGACATATCATCCAGATAGGCATCACTAACAACAACTGGTTTTCCTCCGAGTCGATCGACGGCTTTGCGCACAGCCGCCCAATCGGCTGGTTCCAAATTGCCATCTTCGCTCTCAACCATCTCGGACTCCGGCTTTACTTCGCCGTACTCTTGCGTCCCACAACTCCTGTAGGCCCAGAAGTCAAGCACGTATGCTGTGCCATCTTTCCGAGCCTTCGGGATTTTGAGTGGCTGCTCGCACCAAGCGAGAACGTCGCGGTCCTCTTCCAGCCGCTTGGCATTCTCAAACTCCCATGGCCCATAACAGGTCACAATTCGGCCGCCCGCTTTGTAACTCCAGAATCGCCAAATGTTGTTCTTTTTCTTAATGCCAGGCCCTAACTCGACCGGGGACGGCCGAAGCGGCAGCTCGATTTGTGAGCTCGCAGAGGTGTGTACTCTATTGATCACATTCTGCCCCTTGTCAGCTCCGTTGCGGGCAATCTCGCAGAGTATTCAGGCCACGTAGGGCTAGTCCTGCGGGACGCCGCCGCGGATTAATCCGTATTGGAAGATGCTGCCGCTACAGGGGCATCGGTACTGAATTTGAGATGCCCGGACATAGCGTCGCTCTGCCAATGTCTCGACAGAATTCCTGGGCGATAGAAACTTGACTGAACTCGGAGAAGAGCGGATACTGTTCGTGACGAAAGATGCAGTATTTACTTCTGCGACTATTCAGAAGCCGGTTTCCCTGCCAGGAAATCGGTTTTCTTTTTGTGGGTGGCGCAACAGCAAGATCAAAATCTCCGTGCGCGTCCAACGGTTTCGCCTACATTCCTGCTAAGTCATCTCGATTCCCCCTAATTCTCTGTGAGGTGCGCTCGAACGACCGCAGCGCGTCGGCGACCTCCACAGCAGTCGCGAACAACCCTCGACGCTCCGGGAACTGCCCCAAATTTACTGGCAAGCGCCCAGCAGCATGCGCTTTACGGACGCACTCGCCGCTCGAGTAGCGAAATACGCAGGCCACGTCATCAACATCCAGAAGAATGCCATAGCGCGTTATTAGGTAGCCCGTATAGTCAAATTCACTGGCTGACTTCACTGCCCCTTTCCGGTGGATTCCTGCCTATTCCGGCATACGGATAGTAGCGCAGGCCTTGTCCGGCGACGGTGTGACACAACGCTGCTATATTTTGAGTTTGTGTAACACCAATAAAGCGTTGGAGTTGAGTCATGCCGAACCGGAATCTCCCGTTACATCTAGAGCTACAGCGCTACCATTGGTATGAACTGGCGAAGCGAGAAACCGGCTTTTCCAATACACAAATGAACAAGTACCCGGATAGAACTTACGATTCAAAAACCGCGGGTGGCTGGCAGAAGCGAGAGCACGCCCCGAGCGAAGAGAGCATTGATCGGTTCGGCGAAATTGCCCCGAAATCCTATCTCTTTTTCCAATGCGCACCATATCGCCTGCTTGCTGATGAACGGCTGGAAATCGAAGAGATTTCGGATCTGATCTCGGTCTACCGGGGAGACGCCGGATCAGAAGCGTGTACCTTCCCCAACGATGGGATCACCACAGATTCAGTGCGATCAGAGGAATATAAAGACGCTATCTCGCTCGAAGACCTTCGTAGGCGAGGCGACATCTACGCATTCTTTGAAATTCTCGCGCGAGTCCGCGACGCCGAGGCTAAGGAACTGTGGACGGACTATGTTGCCGCTCTGCGGACTCTGTATGCTTGCCTGCCGTCCCTAGGACGCGATGAGTGGCTCCGGGAGGATTTCGGCCTGATGTGCCGATTAGTCCGGGATCTACAGCATCGAACAAAACACGTCGACGATGTTCTAGTCATCGACTGGTATATCGTCGAGGACCAGTTCAACGATCCCGAATTTGAGCCTGATCCAGCTAAACGGCCGACTGATCCAATGACGGGCAAACCCATTGCGATCGCAGAGCCGACTCACTTCTTAAGCGCAAAAGACATCGGCCAACCGCCCTTCTGGCTCGGCGAAGGTCATTCAGACTTACCAGAAGAGCTTGACGCTCTATCCGTCCAACTGGACTACGATGGCCTAAACGAACTATTTGGCGACCAGATCTTGTGGATGGCGTACATGCAAGCAATGGAGCTCTGGGGTATCGGCAAGAGTGACTGGGCATCATGCTTGGGTGTCGAGTATTCGACAATATCCACATGGCAATCGACTGCTCAATACTCGTTCGGAATCGTCCCGAGGACGAGAGTACTCGCACTGATAATTATTCGAGACATCTTGCATCGAGTCAGTGACTACCGAAAAGGCCCGCGAGAATATGTGCGACGACCACAAGCCTTTCTCAATGGCGGGAACATTGTCGGCGCCCTGAAGAACGGGCATATATTTGATGTCCTCTCGGCATTCGTTAAGAATCCGGAAATGCCTAGCCATAACGGTCCGAAAGGTATGTTGCCAGTAATCCCCACGGGTGTCCTCCGCCTAGGCCCGCACCTGGCCGATGCGTTTGCCGAAGACATAGCCTTACCGACATAGGCAATTAAGACTCGTTCAGGAATTGGTCTGCCGTATCATGCGTCACTGGAAGTGACAACGTGCGTTCAACCCAGCGACCTTCGCAATCAAGCTGGCTCGACCGGCGGATCAGGTGCATTAAGTCTCGCTGCCATATGTGAAGCACAGGGAATGTTGATCCTTCGGCGTGAGGGAACTCGAGAGCGAAGAAAGCATGGTGAATATGTCGAATTGGACGGTCCGGTGGTCCCAACAATGTCAGCTTAGCCGCCTCGATAGCAAACGTCTCCAATAGTCGCTGGTTCAGTAACCAGCAGACCATCCACTCAAGAATTTCGGACTTGATCGACGCAGCGGTCGATGAGTCCGCGCTCGCCCTCCTAGCCCGATATCGACCCCATTTGTCTTTGACTGTTCTGGACTTCCTACCCAGTGTTGTGTCCCGATACTCCATCTGCAGGGCATAGAACGTATCCGAAGCCCAGATTGTCGATCCTGTACATCGGTCACGATATCGCCGATCTCGCTCGGTGCTGAATAGATTGGCTGAGCCCCATTGAGTCGTTTTCAAGTGTCTGTAACGATCCCAATGGCGCAACCAGCGATCGAACGCGATAGTCCAAGGGCAACAATGGAAGGTTTCACCAGCAACCGACTTCTCTACGTCAACGCCTTTTCGAAAGCATTCCGCGTGCTTCGAGAGAAGCTCATTGCGAACAAAGAACCGGAAGCCACTTTCTACTTCGTCATAGATTTTACAATTCGGACTGGCACCCTCACAAATTTTTTGATCCCAGAAGCGGTCGACCTTTGTTCTCCAAGTCGGACGGAGGTTTTTCGGCCGCAGTGGCCTGCTCATCGGATCGAAATTTACGGCCCCCCTCAATGCTTGTCTGTCTATCACCGTCAGGAGCTCAAAGTCCCAAGCGGTATGCCTGATCTTCTCGTTGGTCTTGAATACGCGATCGATGATGACATCTGGTTGGTTCACATGCCGATGCATCCTGGGAAGCAAAGCCACTAGGCTATGCCGCTTATTGCTCTCGACGGGCGTTCTCTCGAGCGCAAAGAGGAATCGGCCTGCAAACCGGTCGGGCACAGGGGCCTTCTGCTTAAAAAAGCAGTCCGCAAGAGCTGCAATCTTGTAGTCGTCTATTAACCTGGTTGCCGGGACAACGTCCCGGCCGCGCCATAAGACGCCTCCGCAAGCTGGGCAACCGTAAGCAAGCGACAGTGCATCCGAGTCGATCCTGTATAGGATCTTCCGCGCGCAACTCGGGCACTCATCCTCAACGGGGCTTCCATGAATCGGGCATTCTTCGATCCATGGCATCTGGAAGAGAGGGCTGTGAAAGCCTAGAGAAACACATTCCTTGCAAAACCTCAGATGATCCTCCTGCTCAAATGCGCCAAGTAAAGATGTTGAGTCTATCTGGTAGTCATAAGGGCGAGACTCAGCGAGAATTATTTGCGCATCCGATAGGCCTAGTACCCGCTTGAGCTCTGAAAAGCTGAGATCGTTCCAGGTATTACCATCTCTGAAGTTTGGCGGCCCGACGCGAAACCCCGTCGGCTCCCACAAGATTTCCGTTATCTCTTTCGGCGTCAGACAGTTCCAATGAGAGAACTTGTGGACGATTGACCACACGGATTCGAAAGACTGAAACGCCTCGCTGCCCCACCTCAATCGTCTGTCAGCGTTGCTCAACGCTTGTACCATTGCCCATTGCAAGTGCGAAGAAAAGTCTCGGGGAGTTTAGCTCCAGGAAATCGCGGGCGTGGACACACTTTACGTACGGTCGTGGCCCCACCATTATGGAGGTCAGACGGAACGCGGACACAGATACGTTTTCTAGTGATTTGCGGTAGCGAAGCAGACACCACAAATTGTGTCCGAACCGGGAATTCTCCGACTCACCTCAGCGGTGGCGCCGTTCCTTTGGACACGTTATCTGGGAGGGCACCGACAGTGCTACACCCCGAAAGTCAGCCCCAAACCCGAATGCGCTCAGCGCACGCCTTGTCCAGGCGCGCGCCGCCTGAGCGCGCCAAACCGCGGCCACCAGAGTGTCCTCGTTGCGCTTTGGTTCGGCCTGGCACCAAAGTACGGCACGGTGCGCCTTGGCCTCGTTGCCAAACTCCCGTGCTCCGCGCGTTGAGCTCTGTGACGCACACGAATCTGGCACCGCGCCGGAACGCGCCATGAGCGCTCCTATCAGACCCGATCGTGCGCTGAGCGTCCCCGCGGCGGTCAGCCGCGGCGACGTCCAGCGGCGTCCTGGGCTTGTCATTAAGCGCATATCTGCACAGTACCGCCGTCGGGAGATCACGCTCGAAGTCGGTCAGCGCGACATTCGAGTGCGCCGGAGTTTGTCAAATGACGGTCTTCGCAGACCTCGCCCCGGCGGCATTCGGTCCGAAGTGACGAAATTCACGCGAGCGTCGAAGCGTCGGCTCTTATTCACCGCGCGTAACTTTCCCGGGTTGGAAATAATGTTAACACTGACGTATCCCGGAGACTTTCCTACGGACGGACGGCTCGTCAAGAACCACTGGCGTCGTTTCCGGCAGTGGATGGTCCGCAACGGTGCCATTGCGGGCCTTTGGGTCCTCGAGTTTCAGCAACGCGGCGCGCCGCATTTCCATGTGTTTATCCGAGAACCGCTTGATCGACTCGCGGTTTCGGAGGCCTGGTACCGAATCGTAGGCAGCGGTGATCCGAAGCATCTGCGGGCAGGGACTCGAATAGAGGAGTTCCGTCACCCCCCTGCCCTTGGCAGTTACGTCATGAAATACGCAGCGAAGATGGAGCAAAAGGCTGTCCCCGCTGAATTCGAAGCCGTAGGGCGCTTTTGGGGCACTTGGGGACGCCCCGAGATTTGTCAAGATATTCGGGTGCCCGAGCAAGTCGGCAAGCACCTCGTC
>JBFELT010000009.1:0-38530 GCA_041552015.1 Woeseiaceae bacterium | reverse complement strand
CCGATAGCCAAGGCCGCGCCGGTAAATGGTCTTCATGCGGCCGACATTCGAGGAGCCGTATTGCGCCAGCGGAATGTCGTCGTCCTGCGGGAGAAGGCAGGGCATGCTCGCGGACCAGAGCATCTCGTCGCCAAGCTGCGCATAGGTATATTGATGGATATCGCAGACACACCGCAATGCTTCCCAGGTCGTTGTAAACGCCGGTGTTACGAGTTCCAGCAAAGCCTCGGAGAAATCCGTCGTGATAAATCGGTTTGTCAGCGCGGAGCCAAGCCCGGGTGGGTGCGGACGCAACGACAGCGATCCGTTTGCAGCGATTCTCAAGGATTCTTTTTCGACACCCTTGAGGCCGCCTTGCAGCGCACCGCTGTTTGCAGCAACGATCGCCGCCAAGCGCCTGTCAAATCGTTGCTTCAATTCCTGTCCTTTGACCATGCCCACAGCCCGGGCCCGCCGACTGTTTTACCATAAAGAGCGGCTTGCGGGTGGCTTCAGTGATTCATCAGGAAAACGGCACGCCCGGCGCCGAAGCGGCGAGGCAATTGACCAACGAATCCTGCGGCCCGCGGTAGTGATTCCAGCGCCGCAGCAATCGCCTCGGCAAACCCGGTCGTGAATTTCGTATTTCTCGTTAACATTTCGGCGGGAGTCCCGGTACTATCCGGTTTGATCGATCGAACCGACGATTCGGAGCAAAGGGCATGAATGAGACAAGGCGACGACGCCTGGGCGACCGCGTCGCGGGAGCAGCAACACTCATCAACGAGGGCTGCAAGATCACCGGTCTTATTGGTGGCAACGGCGATTTCCTGGTAAACGGCGAAGTCGACGGGGATTGCGATGTCAGCGGCAGCGTCACCCTGGCGCGCGATGGATTCTGGCGCGGCACCATCCGAGCCGACGCTGTTATTGTCTCGGGTCACGTCGAAGGCGACGTGGTCGCCGCCGGCAAGGTGGAAATAACGGCTTCCGCAAGAATCGTGGGCACCGTTACCGGCGAGGCCATCGCAGTCGCCGAAGGCGCCGTTGTCGAAGGGGTCATGAAGACAACCAGCCAGGCAGAACCCGTCGAATTCGTGGAAAAGCGCAAGAAGGGCGAATAGGTCGCGCTGCGATGGCCGCATTTTTGCCGCGTTCGTGGCGATATCGCTCGATCGGAGCTAATTAGTACACTCCGGAAAATTCTCACCCTCCGCGCCCGAATGCTACACTTGGTGAGGTTAATTGGCCGAATAATAAATACAAATGATCGGCAAGAAGTTTCCGCGAGTCTGGCTATTGGCGGTGACGCTCAGCGTTGCCGGCGCCGTCGTTATGTTGGCCATGTTCTATGGGCAATACCGCTGGTTGGCCGACGAGATCATGACGGCCAGCTCGCAACAACACTTCACTATAGTAAAGAACGGCTTCGAGCGACGTGCGCGTTCCCGGATACAGGGCCTGGCAGATACCTTGTCGGCGACCGGGCTGGCGGACGACGGCAGTGCGATTCAGGCACTGATGGATCGCGCAATGGAAACCGAAGACAGTCTCGCAGGCGTTCGCTTCAGCCGCATCTCCGGAGAGACCTGGACCCAGGGCGAGAAGCTGCCGGTCGGCGACTGGCAGGACAGCAACTGGTCGGACGAGCGGCTGCTCGTTTCCTATCCCGTCCTCAGCAATGGCACGACCATCGGCTATCTCAGCGGAGCCTTCAGGCTGGACGAACTGGACTCCGAATACGCATTGTTCGGCGAGCAACTGGCCACGAGCGAAACGCAGAGCCGCCATGCCAGTTACGCCTGGGTCATTGGTGGCACCGTCGCCGTCCTGTTCCTGTGTGGCGCCATCGCCTGGGTATTCGCAAGCAGTCATACGAGACGTATTCAACAACTCAAGATTCAGGCGGAGAAATTCCGCGACGCCGATTTCGGCGAACGGCTGGAGGAAATACGCGGCGATGAGCTCGGCGAGCTTGCCGCCGTCTTCAACGACATGCGCGAGCGCCTGAGGACGACGACCATCTCCAGGGACTACGTCGACAGTATTCTGTCCGGCATGAACGAGGCGGTAATCGTTACCGGCAATGACGGCAGGATTCAGCGAATCAATGCGGCGACGACCCATCTACTCGGCTTCGAGGATGACGAGCTGCTCGGCACATCGATTGATTTCCTGGTCGATACCAGCAAAAGCGGCTCACTGGCCGATCTGCCGCCGTCGGGATTGCCGAAAGAAGCTACCTTCGAATCCAAGTTCGGCGAATCGATCCCTGTCTCGTATACCTGCTCTGTCATCGACGGCAGTGACGGCAAGCCCGCCAACCGTATCTACGCTGCGCAAAACATCACGGAGCGACGCAGGGCCGAGAAGAGGATCCGCTATCTTGCTCGCATCGATGCGCTGACCAAGATTCCAAATCGCATGCAATTCCAGCACCTGTTGCAGCGCAGCATCGCGCGCGCGCGCAGGGCCGGAAACCCATTGTGTCTGTTCTATATCGATGTCGACAACTTCAAGGAAATCAATGACACGTTTGGACACCTCGCCGGCGATACGACGCTGGAAACGGTCGCCGAACGGCTGGCCGCAGCCCTGCCGAAGCATTCCATCATCGGCCGTCTTGCCGGCGACGAGTTCGCGGTCATGGTCGATCGCCTCGGCCCGAGCGGCAATGACTTGAAAGCGACGCGCCTGCTGGCGCAAAAACTGCTTAGCCGCCTGTCGGACCCGTTCTTTGTGCAAGGGCACGAGGTATTCATGACGGCAAGCATGGGCATTGCGTTCTATCCCAAGGACGCCGTGAACGTCATCGACCTGATCCGCAATGCCGACGCGGCCCTGTATCACGCCAAGAAAAACGGTGGCAATGATTTCTCGTTCTACGAACCCAGGATGAACGAGGCAACGGTCGACAGGCTGATGACCAAGAGCAAGCTGAAACGCTCGTTCGAAAGGGACGAGCTGCTCGTGCACTACCAGCCGAAATACAATCTCAAGACCGGCGAGGTCTTCGGCGCAGAAGCCCTGGTCCGCTGGGAACTGCCGGAGCGCGGCCTGGTCCTGCCGTCGGATTTCATACCGATCGCCGAGGAAACGAGCCTGATCATCGAGATCGGTGAATGGGTGCTGGACAAGGTCTGCGAGGACTTCCGTCTCTGGCAAAGAAGCGTAGCTTCCCCCGGGCGCGTCTCGGTCAACCTTTCTCTCAAGCAACTGCGGCAGCTGAATTTCATAAACCGCATTCGAGCGATTTTGCGTGGCCACGAGGTATCACCCACGTCGCTGGAACTCGAGATCACCGAAACCACGCTGATGGAGAACCCGACCCGGACGATAAAACTGCTGGACCAGCTCTATGGTCTTGGCCTGCATCTTGCGATTGACGATTTTGGCACCGGCTACTCATCACTGAGCGCATTGCAGCAGTTCCCCATAAGCACCCTGAAGATCGACCAGTCTTTTGTGCGGGATATCGCGACGAATCCGGACGACGCCACGATCGTTGACACGATCATCCAGATGGGACGCAACCTGAACATGGATGTTGTTGCCGAGGGCGTCGAGGAAGAGGCGCAACTTGTATTTCTACAGGAACATGGCTGCACCTACGCGCAGGGCTTGCTTTTCGGCGACCCGATGAGTTCGGACAACTACCTCGAGTTGTTGCTGGCGCAGGCCGATGGCACGGACTCGTTTCGCGCGCTTTTCGCCTGAATCGAACAATCGCCGTTGAGCGCTGCCGGCGTCGGGACTTTTCCGAATATTATGTTTAAGTATCTGTTTTCTTGTTATTTTGACCCCGGACTTGCCCTTGTGGAGTCATGATTTTTTCTTGCACCCAATCTGTCAGACCCGGTAGAGTTGAAGCCTTACTGGACGGACCAAGTAGACCCGATGACTAATATCTCTATCAGCATTATTTGCGCAACAATCCTATTGATTTCACCTCTCGCGTTCGCCTGCGACTACCCGCATCGTGCGGACGTGCCCGACGGCGCTACAGCCACCAAGGAAGAGATGGTCGAAGGCCAGCGTGGCGTCAAGAGCTATATGAGCGCAATGGAAGAATACCTGTCCTGCATTGAGGCGGCCGAGCAAGAGACCGTCGCGGGAAACGAGGAACTTGATGAGGCTGCCAAACAGCAGCGCATCGAAATGTACAACAAGAAATACAATGCCGCCGTTGATGAGATGAACCTCGTGGCGGAGGAATTCAATATGCAGGTGCGCGCTTACAAGGAACGCAACAGGTAGGCGCCGGGTTCGGCTTCGCTCAAAAGGAAACGCCCGTCACTCGACGGGCGTTTTCCGTTTCGGGTGATCGCTTGCCGACGATATTACTCGAGCTTGCCGATCTCCCGGCTGAGGTCGTATTTGTTCTCGGTAACGATTCTCTCCAGCACCCTTATGCGCTCTTCGAGCCGCTCAATCTGTGCCAGCGTCTCCTCCAGTTCCGGATCCTGGGCCGCCTTCTCCGCATTCTTCAGATTCAGGTATTTTTGAATGGTCTGCGCCGTGAATACGATTGCGACAATGCAAACAACGTAAAACAATGTGTTCATGTACAGGCCCCTTTGCTATTTCCTGCGGTCAAAGTTTTCTGAATTCCTGTTCCAGCTGAAAGCGTGGCGAAGTTACCTGTTTCTCGAGCTCCGCGAGACGCTTGTCCAGCGAACGGTATCGCTCTCGCACGTCCTTGATTGTCGGTCGGGGCGCCAGGTTTTCGGACGCCGTCTCCCTTTCGGCACGCCGTTCCTCGCGCCGCCTTGCCGAGCGCCTCGCTCGGCGCATTCCCCAGCAGCATCGCAGCTCTTCGCGCCGCTCGTAGTTGCCGTGCGATTCTGCCGGAATCAGAAAGACGGCGACGAGATAGGCAACTACGGCGAAGGGCATCGCCATCAGAAACGCGATAAACGCTAGAAAGCGGGTCACTCTCAGATTCAGCCCGAAATAGCCGGCCAGGCCCGCGCAGACGCCGCCCAGCATGGCCCTGTCAGCATCGCGGTAGAGGCGACGGCCGCTGGTCTCGCTGTACGAATTCATGAGCGCCTCCAGTGATCGCGGCGATAGGTCCGCCAGAAGTCATATTCGGTTCGTCGTCCGGAATAGACAAGCGGCTTTTCCCGAATCAGCAAGGTCGCCGCCAGGTAGAGGGCCGCGGTCAGCCAGAAAAACAGCAGCAGGCTGATCACCGCAACAGCCCTGACGGCACCTAATCGGAAATTGAAGCGGTCGGCGATGCCTGCGCAGACGCCGAACACCCAGCCATTCTCACGGTCGCGGTAGAAGCCGCGCAGCGGTCCGAAATCTGAATCCCAGGTCCCTCGACTCATTCTTTGCTCCTCCCGATAGCCTCCATCACGACGCCTCTGCGTTCCGGTTGCGCTCGGCCGCGACGCGTGCCTTGAGCGCATCGAGCTCCTTGTTGACCGACTCCTCCGCCTCCAGTCCCGCAAACTCATGATTCAGGTCCTTTGGCAATCCAAGGTCATAGGCCTCCACCCGTCCTTCGACGTCGTCGATGCGCCGCGTATAGGCCTCGAAGCGGACCATCGCGTCATCGATCTTGTAGTCATGAATCTTCTTTCGTGCCGCCAGTCGGCTGTTTGCCGTCTTGTGGCGGGCGAGTAGCGCCTTCTGCCGGGTCTTCGCGTCTCCAAGCTTGCTCTCGAGACGAGCGATATCTTCGTTCAGCTTCGCGAGCCCCTCGTCGACCGCCGCGTAGTCTTCCTTCAGCACATCGACCGCGGCCGAGACCCGCGACTTTTCGACCAGTGCCGCCTTGGCCAGGTCTTCGCGTTCCTTGCGCATTGCAAGCTCGGCGCGATCGTTCCAGTCGCGCTTTTCGCGGTCCAGCTTTTCGATCTTGCGATTAAGGTCTTTCTTGTCTGCTATGGAACGTGCCGCCGCGGAACGGACTTCGACCAGGGTGTCCTCCATCTCCTGGATCATCAGTCGCACGATCTTTTCCGGATCCTCGGCCTTGTCGAGAATGGCGTTGATATTCGAGTTCACGATGTCGCTGAATCTCGTGAATATGCCCATGAGTCTGTCCTCTTTTTCGTGTGATACCTGCTCTAAGATATTGCAGCAATCGTGCCAATCTCGGCAGGACCGACCAACCTATTGTTTTTATTAGCGAAACTCACCGGTTCCGGGCACGCCAGGAGCGCTTTGTTGTGGTTATTCTGACTAATATATAGTTATTTTCACCATATTATGGCCTAATCGACCAATGGCAACGCCACCCGACAAGCAGCAAATCATTGGCGAGGCGCCGGCCTTCCTGGAGATGCTGGAACACGTGTCGCGGGCCGCAACGCTGTCCAAGCCCGTGCTGGTGGTTGGCGAAAGGGGCACGGGCAAGGAGCTGATTGCCTCGCGCCTGCATTTCCTGTCGGATCGCTGGGAGCAGCGTGTCGTCAAGGTGAACTGCGCCGCTCTGACCGAAAGCATCCTGGAGTCCGAACTGTTCGGTCACGAGGCTGGTGCGTTTACCGGTGCCGCGAAGACTCACATCGGTCACTTCGAACGAGCCGACGGCGGCACGCTGATTCTCGACGAACTCGCCACGATTTCGCTCAGGATGCAGGAAAAAATCCTGCGCACGATCGAATATGGGGAGGTTCAGCGCGTCGGCGGAAGCGAAACACTGAGGGTAGACGTCCGTATTGTCGGCTCCACGAATTCCGATCTGCAGGTGCTGGCGGCAGAGGGTCGGTTTCGCAAGGATCTGCTCGATCGGCTGGCTTTTGACGTCATCACCGTGCCGCCGCTGCGAGAACGCGTCGAGGATATCCTGCCGCTCGCGAACGCGTTTGCGATTCATATGGCGAGCGAACTGAAGTGGAACTATTTTCCGGGCTTCAGTCCGCGGGCATCCTCGGCACTATTGCGCAATCCGTGGCCGGGCAACGTGCGGGAGTTGAAGAACACCATTGAGCGAAGCGTGTATCGTGCCAGGGATGCAGAACAGCCGATCACAAACATAGCCTTTGATCCATTTGACTCGCCGTACAGGATGGCGAGCGAGGATCGCGCGAAGCCGGGGGTGAGTACCGTGAAACGCCGTAGCCCGCTGCTTCCGACCGATCTCAAGAAAAGAATGGTGGATGCGGAAACGGAGTTGCTGGAGGCGGCCCTGGAGAAGGCTCGCTTCAACCAGCGGCTCGCGGCCGACCTGCTCGGCCTGGGCTACCACCAGTTCCGCGGCAAACTTCGGAAGTTCGGTATTCGCAGCAAACCCTGATTCCGGGCGCGCGCGGCCGCGACGTCATGTAAACAGGGATTGCAGGCAACCCGCTGAACTGGCTCTCGTCTGAGCTAGCTCTCGTCGCGATAGCGCCGCACGTAGATTGCGGCCGTTGCAAACAGGCCGCAGACGATCACACCACCCCACATCGCCGGGCTGCTGAGAAACTGGACGACGTCGAGATGGCCGAGCAGGCTGATCTTGTCCAGGCCCGCGCGCCAGTGCTCCTCTTCGAAAAAGGTTTCGAAGTCCATTGCTCTGAACAGTGGCATGGCATCGCCCCGATCCAGCACGGCGCTGGCGAAAAACCGCGTTCTCAGGATTATCCACTCCAGCAGCGGGATCAGGATCAGCGGCATGAATGCCATCAGCAACGGCGCACGCCTGGTCCATGCGGAAACGAACAGAAACCACCCGATGAAGGGGGACATCCAGACACCGGACGCTACGAGCACGATGAAGGCCGTCATCCAGTTGTCGAACAGCGGCACGGAGCCCCAGATCAGCAGCCCCGCATCGCCGCCCTTCATCGATACCCAGACGCTGGTGATAATCAGGTTGACAAGATGCGTCGCAATGATGCCCAGCACGGCGACGACGGGAAGGACGAACACCGCCGTTAGCAGCTTCGAAATAACCGTTTCCGCGTCGGTGACCGGCAGGGATCGCCAGAATAATATGCTCTTGTCCTTGCGCTCGCCGTACAGCGAGTCGAGACAATAGAAGACTGTCAGAATCGCAAGACCGACAAGAAACAGTCAGGAGGTGCCCACGAAGAACGCCGTCAATGCGGCCTTGCGCTCGCCCTCGCCGGCGAGGTTTGACGCGCCGAAAATTGCGATATCGAGCTCTTTGGCAAAGCCGGACGCAAACACGAGCATTGCGAGCACGCTCAGCGAAACGATGCTCGCGATGGCGACCGGCGTCACGTAGATCGAGCGATGCTCCCAGATCTCGCGCTTGATCAGTGCCAGCTGGTTGGCAATCATTGGCGCGCCCCCTTGACCTTGGCAACGAACAGATCCGCCACCGACGGTGTGCGAAGCTCGCCCAGGCCTCTAAGGCTGTCCCGACTGACACCCTCGAACAGCAGCACGGACTTGCCGAACATCTCGTTCGCGGCGATCGGGCCCAGCCCCTTCGCCTTGATCGCGTTCTCGCCGGACGTCAGAAGCTCGACATAGTCATCGGCCAGTTCATCCATCGACTTGTCGAGCAGTATCCTGCCGTCGTTGATGAACATGATATCGGTCAGCAGATTCTCGATCTCCTCGACCTGGTGCGTCGTGATGAGAATGGTGCGCTGTTCGTCAAAGTAGTCGTTCAGGAGATTACTGTAGAACTCCTTGCGAAAAAGAATATCCAGGCCGAGCGTTGGCTCGTCCAGAATCAATAGCCTGGCGTCAATCGCCATGATGATCGACAGGTGCAGCTGCGTGACCATGCCCTTGGAAAGCTCACGTACTTTGGCGCCTGACCGCACCTTGGTCTGCGCAAGGAAGCCCTCCGCCCGCTTGCGGGAGAAATTCGGGTGCACCGCCTCGACGAAATCGAGCAGCTGCGTCACCCTGATCCAGCGTGGCAAAACGGCGACGTCGGCGATAAAACAGATGTTCTTCAGCAGCTCCTTGCGCTGCCTGAATGGATTGAGTCCGAGCACGGAGAGTTCGCCGTCGAAGTCCGTCAGACCGAGCACGGCTTTGAGCAGGGTCGTTTTGCCGGCGCCGTTGGGCCCGATGAGTCCGAGAATCTTTCCCTGCTCTATCTGGAAACTCACGTTATCGACAGCACGAACGGTGCCAAAGTGCTTGGAAACACCGCGAGCATTGACCAGGCTAGTCATTCTTCACTCCCGCATCTTTTTTTATTGACGCCGAACGCAGCAGGTCTGACTCATTCAGTCCGAGCCGCTCGATGGTCGACAGCACTTTCGGCCACTCCTTGTCCAGGAAACGCTGCCTTTCTGCCTTCAGCAGGTTTGTGCGCGCGCCGTCGTTGACAAACATGCCACGGCCTCTTTTCTTTTCGACCAGGCCCTCGTCGACGAGCTCCTGGTATCCCTTTAGAACGGTCAGAGGATTGAGACGATACTCGGCGGCCACGTTACGCACCGACGGCAGCGCGTCACCATCGGCAAGGACACCCTCGAGTATCATCGCTACGACACGATCGCGCAGTTGCCGGTAGATCGGCTGGTCTTCATCCCATTTTGGATCCATTGACTGTCGGTTCCCGATTCGTGCTGCGTGTGTTCGAAATTAGTGAGAGCGCGGAACTGTCAAGAGCGAACGGCGCCGCTAGTGGTTCGCGTACTTTACTGAGTTTCCGGACCAGGAAGGCCAAATCTGGCCGTTGTATCGACCGAAATCGTCAGCGGAATGCCGTCAATATGCGCCTGGATAGTTGCCTTGAAGGGCGCTTCGTTCGTCTCCCGACTGATTCGGTCCTGCGACATCGCAGCCGCCTGGACCGACGCCTCGATGGTCGCATCGGCCTGGCTGGCCACAAATGCCATTGCCATCAGAAGCAGTATCGTCAGGCTGACTATTTCGTTGCTGTGCATTGCTCGTCCAATCATCGTCGGTCTCCCGGGCCCCTGTTGCCCGCATTCCCCAGAGTGGTGATCTGGTGTTATAGTCAACTATAACACTAAGAAATCCCGATGCAAGCTTTTTCGGTAATTTTCCAGCCCGGATACGGCAGCAGCCGGCGCACAGGATCGGCGAGGCATTTGATCCGGCCTAACCCCGCGCCGCGCCCCGCGACGTTTACAGCCTTAGTGGAGACGGGAACCCCATGGCAACGAATGCGACATGGATGGCGGAAGCGGACGCGGCGCTTTTCAGCGACGTGAGGCTGCCCTATGCTCCGGCCATGGGGCATACACCCGACGACAGTGCGCTGATGCTGCGCTACAAGGACGGCGACATTGCGGCATTTGAAGCCCTCTATCGACGCCACAACGATCCCCTGTACCGCTACCTGCTTCGACTCTGCCACCACGCGGACACGGCCGAAGACATCTTCCAGGAAGTCTGGGGGAAGATCGTCAAGGCGCGAGCCAGTTACCGTCCGACCGCCAAGTTCACGACCTTCCTGTATCGTGTTGCACACAACTGCTTTATCGACCACCTGCGCCGCAACAAGCGACATGCAAACAGTACCCAGCTGGAGGCGGAGCTGTACGCGCACCCGGGCGAGGCGCTGGAAACGGTCACCGAGCGTAGCCTGGCGAAGGAGCGACTGGGGAAAGCCCTGCGCGAATTGCCCGACGAACAGCGCGATGCTTTCCTGCTGCATGAAGAGGCCGGCCTGAGCATCGACGAGATCGCGACGGTCACTGGCAGCAACCGAGAAACAGCGAAAAGTCGACTTAGATACGCGGTACGGAAACTGCGCAGCGCTATTGACGAATGCCCGGAGCGACGATGAGCAAGGGGCCGGAAAACCGTCTTGAAGACCCGCGCGTCAGCGACGCCTACCGGGACCTGGCCGATGAGCATGCGCCGGAACCGTTGAACCGGAAGATCCTTGTCATGGCGGCCGGGGCCGGTACGCCCTATGCGCGCGCCCGCGCCTGGATGCGCCCGGCGGCCTGGGCAGCAACCATCGCCTTGAGTTTTGCGTTCGTCCTCGAGCTGACTCAGCTGCCGTCGAACGAGACGGTTATCGACGGCCTTTCGCACACGATGCGTGGCGACGAAACCGGGCCAGCTGTGGGCCGCGAGCTGCGTTCCACGGAAGAGTTCCTGCCTCGGGACGCCGCACTGATACAGGAAGCCGAGGAGCAGGCAAGGCGGCAGGCTGGCACCAATCAGCGCCCGGTGCCGCTTGAGGCCGATGACGATGTCGGCGAACAGCGCGTCGCGGACGAGTCCATGGCCTTGCAGCGCGCAGCGGCGCGACGCGAGGCGACGGACAGGCTCGCCGCCGACCACGTTGCGGCCGAGGCGCGCGGCGCGGCGGCATCTTTTGCCGCAAGAAGCGACGCGGTGGCCGGCGAAGCGGCATGCGCCGCATCCCTGCGGGAAACGCCGCAGGCATGGCTGGACTGTATCCGGGAACTTCGCGAGAGCGGCAACGAAGAACAGGCCGATCGTGAATACGAGGAATTTCGGCAGGTATTTCCTGAATTCGACGATTCCGGCACGGATAAGTAATCATCACCCGTGTCTGAGAGCGTTGGCGATGCTAAAATTGCCGAGCTACCCGTCGCAATACAACCCAGGAACCCGTAAATGAAATCACCCGTTCGCGTCACTATTACTGGCGCTGCAGGCCAGATTGGCTATCAGCTCGCCTTCAGGATCGCTTCCGGACAGATGCTCGGCAATGACCAGCCGGTCATCCTGCAGCTGCTGGAAATCCCGCCCGCGCTCCCGGCGTTGAACGGCGTCGTCATGGAGCTCAACGACTGTGCGTTTGCCACGCTCGCCGGTATTGTGGCCACCGACGACGCCAACGTGGCATTCAAGGACAGCGACTTCGCATTGCTGGTCGGAGCCCGGCCGCGCGGTCCGGGGATGGAGCGCAAAGACCTGCTGCAAGCCAACGCGGCGATCTTTTCGGTGCAGGGCAAGGCGATGAACGATCACGCGAACGCCGATATCCGCGTGCTCGTGGTCGGCAATCCGGCCAATACGAACGCTTTAATCGCAAGCAGCAACGCGCCCGACATCGATCCTCGAAACTTCACCGCCATGACCAGGCTCGACCATAATCGGGCGAAAGCGCAGCTTGCCGCGAAGACGGCAAGCCACGTCAACGACATCCGCTGCATGACGATCTGGGGCAATCATTCGGCCACGCAGTATCCGGACGTCAATCATGCAAGTGTGAACGGCCGGGCTGCAACGGAACTGGTCAAGCAGGCCTGGCTGCAAGACGAGTTCATTCCCGTGGTGCAGCAGCGTGGCGCGGCGATCATCAAGGCACGCGGCGCTTCGTCCGCAGCATCGGCGGCATCCGCGGCGATCGACCACATGCACGACTGGGCGCTTGGCACGCCGGATGACGACTGGGTCAGCATGGCCATTCCGGCCGACGGCAGTTACGGCATCGAGCCCGGCATCGTCTACTCCTATCCGGTTCGTTGCCGCGGCGGCCAGTATGAGATTGTGCAGGGCCTTGCCATCGATGATTTCAGCCGCCAGCGCATGGACAAGACCGAGGCCGAACTCCGCGAGGAGCGTGCTGCCATCGAGGACCTGCTCTAGCCATTTTCTTCAGGCGTTGGGTACGAGCGACGCCGATATACATTGACCTTGCGAGGTGCACGACTTGTCCGGATTTCTTGTTGGTTTGTTTTGGTTGCTGCTATTCGTCGGCGGTGGGATTTATCTCGCCTACCAGCGCATCGATCTGCGCACGGCGACGATTTCTGCGGGCATTGCCGTACTCGCGTACTGGGTTTTCGGCGATGGCCACGTACTCTGGAAGCTCTTCCTGACACTGTTGTTCGGGCTAATGATCGTTCCCAACCTCATCGAGGTACGTCGCGAAAAAATCACCAGGCCGCTGCTCGCCATCTACCGCAAGATGCTGCCGTCGATGTCCGATACCGAACGCGAGGCGCTGGAGGCTGGCAACGTCTGGTGGGACGGCGAGCTTTTTTCCGGAATGCCCGAATGGGACAAGCTCATGTCCTGTCCGGCACCAAAATTGTCCGACGAGGAGCAGGCTTTTCTCGACGGTCCCTGCGAAGAACTGTGCCGGATGCTCGATGACTGGGCCATCTGCCATGAACACGCGGACATGCCGAAGGAAGTCTGGGACTACATCATCGAGAAGAAATTCTTCGCCATGATCATTCCCAGGCAATACGGCGGACTCGAGTTTTCGGCATATGCGAATGCCGCCGTGATCTCGAAGCTGGCCAGCCGCAGCGCTACCGCCTCATCCACGGTCGGCGTACCCAATTCCCTCGGACCCGCGGAACTGCTGCTGCATTACGGCACCGAAGAGCAGAAGGACCGGTATCTGCCCGGGCTCGCCGCCGGCACCGAGATTCCCTGTTTTGCGCTGACCTCGCCGCAAGCGGGGTCGGATGCGGCCGCGATCATCGACAACGGAGTCGTCTGCAAGGGCGAATGGAACGGCGAGCAGATCGTTGGCATTCGACTGAACTGGGACAAGCGCTATATCACGCTTGCGCCTGTCGCCACCGTCCTGGGTCTCGCATTCAAGCTGTATGACCCGGAACACCTGATCGGTGAGCAAAACGAATACGGCATTACCGCGGCACTCATCCCGACGAACACGCCGGGGGTCGAGGTTGGGCGTCGGCATTATCCGCTGTCAGTGGCGTTTCAAAATGGTCCCACATCCGGTAAAGACGTTTTTGTGCCGCTCGACTACATCATTGGCGGCCCTGAGATGGCCGGCAAAGGCTGGAAGATGCTCGTCGAGCTCCTGTCCGTCGGCCGTGCAATCACGCTGCCCTCGACGGCGTCCGGCGGCGGCCAGGCAGCAAGTTACGCGACCGGTGCCTACGCCGTCATTCGCAAACAGTTCAATACGTCGATCGCCAACTTCGAAGGCGTCGGCGAAGCGATCGCGCGTATCGCGGGGCATACCTACATCATGAACGCGGCCGTCGCCGTGACAGCAGGCGCAATCGACCAGGGCGAAAAGCCCGCAGTACCATCCGCCATCCTGAAATATCACTGCACCGAGCTTGGCCGAAAAGCGGCCAACGACGCGATGGACGTGCACGGCGGCAAAGGCGTGATGATGGGCCCCAACAACTACCTGGGGCGCGGCTACATGGCGACGCCGATTGCAATTACGGTCGAGGGCGCGAACATCCTCACGCGCAGCCTGATCATCTACGGCCAGGGCGCTATTCGCTGCCACCCGTTCGTGCTGCGAGAGCTGCACGCGGCGGCCGACGAAGACCAGGATCGTGGTCTTATCGAGTTCGACGACGCGTTGTTCGGTCATATCGGCTATGCAATCAGTAACCTGGCACGCTCGTTCTTCCTGGCGCTGACGCATGCCAAGTTCAGCCGGGTGCCTCTGAACACACCGACGCGGCGCTATTACCAGAACATCAATCGCTACAGCGCCGGGTTTGCGCTGGCCTCCGATTTCGCAATGTTGACGCTCGGCGGCGAACTGAAGAAGCGCGAGCTGCTTTCGGCTCGACTCGGCGACGTCCTGAGTTCGATGTATCTCGCGTCTACGGTACTCAAGCACTTCGAGAACCAGGGACGACGAGCGAGTGATCTGCCGCTCGTCGAGTGGTCGGTGCGAACTCTCATGTACCAGGCGCAGGAATCGCTGCACGCGTTCCTGCGCAATTTCCCGAACCGGCCGGTTGCCGCATTGCTTCGATTCTTCATCTTTCCTCGCGGCCGCACTTATTCTGCGCCGTCTGACGAAATCGCGGCCAGGGTCGTCGACCTCGTGACATCGCCCGGCGAGGCGCGTGAGCGCCTCTCTGAACTTGCCTACACGACGCTCGAGGCAGGCAACCCGCTGGGCCTGTTGCAGGAGGCCCTGGAGCTGACCGGGAAGCACAGGCCGCTCGAGCGTCGCCTGCGCCAGGCCCGCAAGGAAGGGCTCATCAAGGCCGACTATCTGGGGCTGCAAATAGAGGAAGCCGAGAAGGCGCAGGTCATCAGCAAGGCTGAAGCCCGCGGGTTGCGGGAGTACCACGAGAAAGTCGTTGCCCTGCTTGCCGTCGACGACTTCACGACCGAAGAGCTGGCGCGGGTACACACGCAAGAATCCTCATCCGCCCCTGCGAAGAAGCCGGCCGGGAAGAAAGCGTCAGGCAACAAGCCGGCAGGCAAACGAGCCGCCAGGAAGAAGGCCGCGAGCAAGAAGAAAACGACGAAAGCCTGACCCCGTCGATGCGCGCGGTCGGACCACTCTACGAACTGACCTTCCGGGTGGACCCGGATGGCGCCGACGATTTTCGACGCTGGATTTCGGAACTGACCGAGCGGGCCCGGCGGGAAGAGGGTCTTGGCGAGGCGCGTGTCTTCGAGCCGCTCGACGGCACTGACGCCGGCGAGGCCTGGACGTGCCAGTGGCAGTGCCTGGACGACGGTGCTTTCGACAAGCTGCAGGACGGCTTCTTCGCCGGTATCAGCGTTGCGCTGGAACAGCAATTCGGCAACGCCGTCAGCCTATCGAGCCGGGTACTTCGGGAAGAGGAGCCACCGCAACTCCCCTCTGTCGGGAGCCCTGACTGCCTCAACTGCGGCACGCGGCTGAGGGGGCAGTACTGCGGCGTCTGCGGGCAACGGGCGCGCAACCGTCTCATCAGTCTCTGGGAGCTGATCAGCGACGCGTTCGGCGACCTGCTCGAGTTCGACTCGCGCCTGTGGCGCACGCTGATTCCACTGCTCAGGCGACCGGGTCAACTGACGCGCGACTACCTTGAGGGTCGTCGCGCGCGTTATATGCCGCCGTTCCGTACTTACCTCGTTTTGAGCATCATCTTCTTCGTGGTCGCATTCTTCGACCCCCGCGAAGATCTCAGCCTGTTGTTTGAACCGGCACCGGAGCCTGCGTCCGAAGAACAGGCGGAACGGGATGCGCAGGCTGCGGCGGCGAAGAAGGAACTGCTCGATGAGCTCGCCGCCGAGGGCATCATTGTCGGCAATGACATTCCCGACGACGCAGAGCGCAACGACGATGACATCGCAGATCCTGCCGACGTCATCAATAGCGGCTTCAACATCCAGATCGATGACGATACCGGCGATTGCAATGTCGAAGGCGGTGATCTTGAGGAACTGCCGGATTGGTTCAAAAGGCGCTTCACGCCCGACCGGATCAAGCAGGTCTGCGAAAAGGTCACCGCGGATGGCGGCAAGTCGTTTGGCGACGTGTTGCTGGACAATGTCCCGGTGGCACTGATCGTGTTACTGCCGCTCATGGCACTGGTACTGAAGTTCCTCTACCCGCTGTCGCGCCGTTATTTCGTCGAGCACCTGCTGTTCGTCATTCACTACCACGCCTTCTTTTTCCTGATTCTCATCCTGCAAAACCTGCTTGCGCGTGTCGCAGCGTTGATACAGGTCCCGGCAATCGGGCAGGTCCTCGCCGTGGTTGTGTCGCTGTATATTCCGGTATACCTGTACATGGCGATGCGCCACGTCTATGGTCAGGGACGATTTGTGACGTTTTTGAAGTACCTGGCGCTGGTGGTTGCGTATAACATCGGTGCCGCGTTCACGATGCTCGGCGCCGTGCTCTGGGCTGGTGTCAGTCTGATACAAACTGCATAGGGGAAATAACGATGCGATTCACGCGACTCTCCGCGTCTTTGCTCATACTGTCGCTCGGCCTCACCGCTTGCGGCGAAAAAACCGTCGATGAAGCCGCCGGCGAGAAGCCGCTCGCCGAGGGTGCCCATCATGCTGAGGCACCCGCCGCCATCCTTGAACGCACGCCGGCGCCGCCAGACGCCCGGGTATTTTTCATAACGCCGAAGGACGGTGAGACGGTCTCCAGCCCGGTTGCAATCGAGTTTGGCATCGAGGGCATGAGTGTCGCGAAGGCCGGGGTCGAGCAGCCGGATTCTGGTCATCATCACCTCTTGATCGACACAGACCTGCCTGATTTGGGTTTGCCTATTCCAGCGGACTCCAATCACATCCATTTCGGCGACGGCAGCACTTCGACAGAGATAAGCCTCGAACCCGGGACGCATTCCCTGCGCATGCTGCTCGGAGACTATCGACATGTGCCGCACGATCCTCCGATAGTCTCGGATCCAATTACGGTAACGGTTGAATAAATGGTTGAGTGAGACCGCCGGTACCACTAAAATCCGGGGGTTACGTCGACGTCAGCCATTAATCATGTCCAAATCCAGCAAAACTATCGGAGTCAGCGGCCTCGCCGCCTATGTCCCTCCCTACCGGGTGTGGCTCGAGGACTGGTGTGACTGGACGGATAACCAGTGGCCCAAGATTCGTGAGGTTGTCGGCCGCAGTTTTCGTGTTCGCGGCCCCAATCACAGTGTCTATACGATGGCCGCCAACGCCGTTCTGCGGCTGATCGAGCAGTACGATGTCGACCCTGCGCGAGTCAAGTTCCTTGGGCTCGGCACCGAATCGAGCACCGACAACTCCGCCGGCGCCATCGTCGTCAAGGGCATGGTCGATGCGGCGCTGATTGCGCGCGGCAAGTCGCCGATATCGCGCAGTTGCGAAGTACCGGAGTTCAAGCACGCCTGTCTCGGCGGTGTTTACGGCATGAAAGGCGCTATTCGCCACCTGGCGCTCGATGGCCGGGGCAGCCAGGCCATCGTCGTCTGTGCCGATATTGCGGAATACGCTAGAGGCAGTTCCGGCGAGCCTACCCAGGGCGCCGGCGCCGTCGCCATGCTGCTCGAGGAAGACCCGCAGCTGGCCATCGTCGATCTGATCGGCTCGGGATCGGCGTCAGACTACCGAATCATGGATTTCCGCAAACCGATGTTGCGCTTTTGCGGACAGGACCGCTCAGAGTCCCACCAGGTTCAGGATTACCCGGTATTCAACGGCAAGTACTCCACTACCTGCTACACGGACGAAACCCTGCACGCGCTCAACGACATGTACGCCAAACGCGGACTGGATCCCTGCGCGTATCTTCGCTCGCTCAGAACCGTCTTCATGCACCGGCCGTATCGCCGCATGCCGGAGACCGGTTGGGCCGTTTCGTATCTTTTCGCCCTGAGCCAGGGAACCTCGGCAGATCGCGCGGAACTCGCTTCCTATTGCTATGAGGCGGGTATCGATGTGCGCGCGATGCGAACCGAGATGGCGAGCAAACCGGAAGTCAGCTCGCTGGCCAGTCCGGAGAAACTGCAGTACGAGGTCTATCCGCTGACGATGGCGGCGTTGCGCGCGTTTCGTGCCTCGCGGCACTATCGAAAGGAAATCCTCGACAAGCTGGCGCTTGGCAGCGATACGATGCTCGACCTCGGCAATCTCTACACGGCGGCCCTGCCTGCGTGGATGGCCGCCGGATTCGAACAGGCCCTGGATGAGAACTCGCTGCGTGCCGGCGAGGAAGTATTGACACTCGGTTACGGCAGCGGCGATGCGGCCGAGGTGATCCCGTTTTTCATGGCCGACGGCTGGCGTGAGGCGACAGCCAAAATCCGCTTTGCCGATGCCATGCAGCTTGCCGTGGATCTTGATCGCGAGCAGTACGAGTCATTGCACGACGGCCGGCGAGTCAGCGGCCTCGACTACCTGCCCAGCAATGAATTCGTGATCGACCGTGTTGGCGGCAGCGACGAGCGTCACTTCAGCGATCTCGGCATCGAGTACTACAAGTTCATCGCCTGAGCGGCTGGCAATCGCCGCAATAGATCTCCGGGCGTGCAGCAAACCTCACGATACTTCGTTGCAGGCCGGGTCTCGGGGAATACCTTGGCGGGAGTAAAGCGGACCGTAAGGGAGCCATCCCGCCAAGGTACTCCCCGGGGCCCGGCCGTCGCGTTGTGTACAAGGCCGCGCCGCCGCACATCGAATTGACTCAGCCCGGCGCGGTGTACCTGGTGAGCGCCTCGCGATAGCTTTCCGTCAGTTCCCGCCACTCCTGCTTGAACCAGGGCGTGAAACGCTCGGGGCTGCGCGCAAACTCCTGCTCCAGCTCGCCCGCGGTCACGAAGCGAACGCCGGATATTTCGCTTTGGTTCGGCCGCAATTCCCCCATGACCCGACCGAGATAAACGTGGCAGAGCTCATTCTCGGATCCGGCGTCGCCGAAGCCGGCCGTGTAACAAAAGCGGTAGATGTGCTCGAGCGTGGCCTCGATATTCAGCTCGTCGCCGAGGCGTCGCAGGGTCGCGGTCTCCATGCTTTCGCCGCGCCGCGGATGACTGCAGCAGCTGTTTGACCAGTAGCCAGGCCATAGCCGCTTGCCCGCGGCGCGCTTTTGCAGCAACAGTTCACCGTCGTCGTTGAAGAGGAAGAGCGAGAAGGCGCGGTGCAGAACACCGTCGCCGTCGTGACAGTCAGCTTTGGAAAGATGGCCGATCTCGTTGTCATTCCTGTCGACGAGAATCAGCTCTTCGCTTTCCGAGGATACGATTCGATCGAGCGCGTTCACGATTCGAGAACCAGCGTTCGATAACCGGCATGCTGCATCGCATCCCGAACCTCGTCCATCGCCTCCGGACAAAGCGCGACGACCGAGCCCCCGCCACCGGCGCCGGTAAGCTTGGCACCGACCGCGCCGGCGCGCCTGGCCAGCGATACCATGTGCTCCAGCTCGGGCGTGGAAACCCCGATGGCGTTCAGCAATCCATGACAAATATTCATCGCCAGTCCCAGCTCCCTGTAGTTCTGCTCCCGCAACAGGTCCGCGGCGGCGACGCTCAGCCGATCGATTTCGTCAAACAGGGAATCGTAGCGCGCGGTCGCCTGCTCGCGCCGCCGCCCGACGCCGGCTACCTGCTCGTTCGTCAGCCCGACCTCCGTGCCGCAGACGATAAGCAGCGGCGGCGTTTCCGTCAGTTGCAGCGGCTCGATGGTCAGCTTGCCATCGTTTTGGAAAAGCATCGGCTGCGCGAACGTTGCCAGGGAATTATCCACACCCGACGGCGTGCCATGCGCCAGTTTTTCACACTCGAACGCAATCGCGTTAATACGATCGTCATCGATATCGAGGCCCGCCGCCTTCGACATTCCCCGGGCGACCGCTACGGCGATGGCGGCCGATGAGCCCAGTCCCATTCCTCGCGGCAAGTCGCAATCAACGAAAATGGAGAAGTGGCTGGCGGTCAGGCCCAGTTCCTGCCGGATCAATGCGACCGCCGCATCGACGCCCTTCGGATCGTCGAGGTCGACGCGACCGGACACACCCCAGGCAGGGATCGTCAGCGTCGTGAAGGATTCGGCCGGACTGACACTTGCCCGCACCGCGCCAGGGAGCGGCAGGGCGAGCGCGTGCCGGCCGTAGACGGCGGCATGTTCGCCGAACAGGATGACCTTGCCCGCGGCCACAGCGTTTGGTGCTTTGCAGGGCGCGGCCGATGCCGGCAGTTCGCCGAGGATCTCCTCTGCTTTCCAGCGCTTGATCTCACCACTGTCGATGAGCCGGGCAACGAGTTCGTCGAACTGCTCCTCCGGTGCTCCGACCGCGGCCGCAATACTGCGGGCGTGCAGCTTCATGTGCCCCCGCTGAATACCGCCACCTGCCAGCGCGCGCAGGGCCGCGAAGTTCTGCGCGAGTCCGACAGCCGCCATGAGAAGCGCGAGTTCCCTGGCCGCGCCCGCGCCGCTGATCGCAAGCCCGAGAGCCGCGGCAGGATTCGCCGCCAGTGTGCCGCCGACAGTACCCACTTTCAGGGGTACGGCTATTGTTCCGGTCAGCTCCCCGCCCGCGCCGCGGCTCCATCGCGTCAGCGGCCGGTAGCGGCCGCTCAATGCCGCATAAGCGTGCGCACCGGCCTCGATTGCACGCCAGTCGTTGCCGGTCGCAATCGCCACCGCGTCGATGCCGTTCATGATGCCCTTGTTGTGCGTGGCCGCCCTATGTGGATCGACGCTGGCGATGTCGCTGGCCATGATGATGGCGTCGCGTAACTCTTCGCCGCCGAATTCCGCTCCGCCAAGATCCGCCACCGCAACACGCACCTCGGCCGTTACGACAGACCTGTCAGCGAGATTCGACAGGATGCGTAACGAAACCTTGCCATGACAGAGGTCCGCGATGCGCGGTGCGACGGCCTCACATATCGTGTTGACCAGGTTCGCTCCCATCGCATCGACGGTGTCGACCATCAGATGAACGCGAATCAGCGGCGCACCGTCGGGCAGATCGATGAGACGGAATTCGAGATCGCGCACACCGCCGCCTCTCGCACGCAGCCTCGGATGTACGGCATTCGCGTTATTCAGCAAGTCGGTTTTGCCCGCCTCCAGGGCCTGCAGCGCGGCAGCGGGATTCGCGACCCCGCTGATATGAACCTGCCCGGCCAGCAGCGATTCTTTACAATTCGCGACGAAGCCGCCGTTTTTTCGAAACAGCCGTGCGGCACCGCTGACCGCGGCGACGACGGAGGGCTCTTCGACGACCATCGGTACCATGTAGTCGTGGTCATTGACGAGGAAATTCGGCGCCACGGCGAACGGCAGCCCGAACACTCCGACGACGTTTTCGACCATCTTGTCGGCGACGCCGCTCGACAATACCTGTCGACCGGTCCTCAGCCTGTCTGCATCATCAGCCGACAACCATCCCGCACGCTGCAGCGCGTCAATGCGCTGCGGCACTGGCAGCTTGTAGAAACCGGCAAGGCGAGAGTCGTTCAATGCGGCACCCGCTCGACGCCTCGCCTTGCAAACTCACACTCCAGCGTTCGGAAGGCGGACGGAGTCATGCCGTCCAGGAATTCATCGAGTTGCTTACTGTTCGTACCCAGCAAAATGCCCACGTCACCGCCTCCCGCACCGCAAGGCTTGTAAACGAGCCCCGCGGCGCTTGCCTCCGCAGCGAGTTTATCGTGGCCGGCGTCGAAAATACCGAGATCATGATGATCGCTGAATTGCCGCAGGGCCTCGATATAGGCAGGAAGCTCGCCGAGCGCTGCCGACGCCGTGTGCCACGCGCCGGCCATCGTCGTTGCCGCATCGAGCAGCGCCGCCTGCGAGCGTCTGTGCGGTTTCGCCCGAAGCCGGTTCAGCTTGCCCGCCGTGCTCGCCGGCACGCCGGTCCACACGAGGCGCCAGATCAGGCCTGCCGGCCACTCGAGCGCCCTGATTGCGGCGCCCCGCATCCGATATTCGAGCAGCCCTCCGTGCACGGACGATGCGATGTCGACGCCGCTGCCGGCGCCGGACTGAAACCGGCGATGTACGCGCATGGCAGCGTGCAGGACGTCGCTCGACGATGTCAGCGCCGCCGTCAGCGCGACCGTCAGTGCGGCGCTGGATCCCAGGCCCAGCTTCGTGCCACACGACAGGTCGTAAAAATCCCGCGTGTCCAGTTCGATCGCCACGCAGCCGTCGGTTGCCGGGTCGAGCACACGCCAGGCGCTGTCGACGAGGCTGTAGTCATGCTCGCCCTGAAGCCAACGGGGACTTCCGGCCTCGTCGATGAATCTCCCTTCCACGGCCGAGTAGCCCGGGGATGTTACGCAATTCCATTGCGCGTCTATCCTTGTGACCCTGGCAGTGGCTCGCCGATTCACTGCCATGCAGACGGCTGGGGCACCGTCAAGAACCGCGTATTCGCCGGACAGGACGACCTTGCCTGGCGCGCTGGCAATAATGCTGTTCATGGAAGATCCGGGGATCTGGCCCCCTCGCCCAGGCCGCTTGCCATGACATCGAGAACACCGTCCGTCGATGCCAGTGCCGCGCGAACCTCGGCTTCGTGATCCGGCAGGCAAACGGCCTTGACTTGCGGACCCGCGTCGATCGTAAAAAACACGCCGATTCCCGCGCGCTGCAATCGGCGCACAGTTTGCAGGCATTGCATCGTCACCGAATTCCAATACACCGTCGGAGGCCGCGATGCCCACATCATGGAGTGCATCTTGAGGCAGTTGTGTTCGGCGACGGCCGCCAGTGTCGCGAAGTCCCGGTCCAGAATCGCGGCGCGCGCGACCGCCAGGTCCTCGTCCTGCTTCTCCACCCAGTTCGCATAGAAAGGTGAGGTCTTGCGGCTGATCTCCATGGCCTCGGTCGATCCGACGGACTTTGGCCCGGCCTGGGTAATTGCAATCACCACTTTCAGCGGCCAGCTGACGGCGTCGCGCAGCGTGTGCACGGCAATATCCTGCTCGCGGTTCTCGAGTTCGACGTAGCCGCCGTACAGCGATCGCGCCGCCGATCCCGAGGATCGACCCGCGAGCGTCGCGAGTTGTGCGGTATCGAGCGACCTGCCCGACGCCCGGGCTGCGGCTACGGTAAGCGCCGCGAAAGCAGACGCCGACGACGCTAGTCCGGCGGCGACGGGAAAATTGCTGCGGCTGACGACGCGTGCCCGGGCCCGGTCACGCCCGACAACCCGGTCGAGGCAGCCGGACACGCGTGGCAGCATCGCCGCGTTATCAGCGCCGTTGAGCACGAGCGTGTCGTTCGACAGACCCGGATCGAGCTCCACCTGCATGTCAGTGAACAGCTCCCGCAAGGTGATCGAAATCGATCCGACCGCCGGCAGGTTGTTCTCGATGTCACGCTTGCCCCAGTATTTGATGAGCGCAATGTTTGGCTGGGCGACGGCCGATGCCCGCATTTTCACAACTCTTGTGGTTTTGTCGATCAGGGAGCGCGGATTATAGCCCAGCCGGGCCTGCGCACAGCCGCAGAATTCGGTGTAACCTACAGCGCCGACTCAACGAGGTTCCGGGCCATTGCCTGACATGTTCGCAGACCGAATTGCGGCCTATACGTCCCGCATCGATGCACGACTCGATGACGTTCTGCCGCCTGCCTCGACGGTTCCGACTCGCCTTCATGAGGCAATGCGCTACGCGGTATTGAACGGCGGGAAGCGCGTTCGACCGCTGCTGGTTTATGCAAGCGGCGAATGCCTGGGCGTGGACGCGCATCGGCTCGATGCGCCGGCCGTTGCGATCGAACTGATCCACGCCTTTTCGCTGGTGCACGACGACCTGCCCGCAATGGACGACGACGATCTGCGTCGCGGCGAGCCCACGGCGCACATCAAGTTCGACGAAGCGACCGCGATACTGGCCGCCGACGCGCTGCAGCCCCTGGCATTCTCGGTGCTCGCCGGCGTAAAGGACGTTTCCTGGAAGGCCAGAGTCCGGCTCGTGCAACTGATTGCCGAGGCCAGCGGATCCACCGGCATGACCGGCGGCCAGTCGATCGATCTTGCGGCCGAAGGCAGCTTGCTGAGCGCGGAGGCGCTCGAGCACATGTACGCGCTAAAGACGGGCGCGCTCATTCACGCCAGCGTCGTTTCCGCCGGCCTGCTTTGTGACGATCTTGCAGAGAACCGCATTGCGGCCCTCGACGCATTCGCCCGAGCCATCGGCGTCGCGTTTCAGATCAAGGATGACATTCTTGACGTCGAGGGTGACACCCAGGTCATCGGCAAGCAGGCGGGAGCCGATCAGCGAATGGGCAAGGCCACCTACCCGGGGCTGTTCGGTCTCGATCGATCGCGACAGCGTTGTGATGAGCTGTTGCGCGGCGCGCTTGCACACCTCGAGCCATTCGGCAACGCCGCGGCCCCGCTCGAATGGCTTGCCCGCTTCATCGTCGAGCGTGCGCGTTAGTGTCCGCGACGCGCAGCATCCTGCACGTTGACATGGACGCCTTCTATGCGTCGGTAGAGCAGCGCGAGGAACCCTCGCTGCGCGGCAAACCGCTTGTCGTTGGCGGAACGTCGAACCGCGGTGTCGTTGCGGCCGCGAGCTACGAGGCGCGGACTTTCGGCATACGCTCGGCGATGCCGATTGCCGAGGCGCTGCGTCGCTGCCCCCACCTGTATCGCATCAAACCGCGCATGTCGCTCTACAAGTCGGTATCCGCGCAAATATTTGCCATATTCCGCGAGTTCACGCCGGCGGTCGAAGGCCTTTCCCTGGACGAAGCATTTCTCGACGTGACGGCCAGCGTCGCCCTTTTCGGCTCGCCGGTGAAGATCGCCGAAGCCATCAAGCAACGCATAAGCGAGCGCACGCAGCTGACGGCATCCGTCGGAGTCGCCGAAAACAAGCTCGTGGCAAAGATCGCATCGGAACTTCACAAGCCGGACGGCCTGGCGGTCCTCCTTCCAGCGGATTACGAGAAGATCCTGGACCCGCTGCCGGTTTCGGTCATTCCGGGCGTCGGCCGGGAGACCTTGAAACGACTGTCGGCTGTCGGTATTTACAGCGTCCGGGAGTTGCGCAGCGCGGACGATGGCAGGCTCCGGCCGATTTTCGGCAGATACACCCAGAAGACCCGCGATCGCGCCGCGGGCATCGATACCCGTCCGGTCGTCTCGTCGCGTGCCGAGAAATCCATCAGCGCAGAAGAAACCTATGACACGGACCTGGTCAGGCCGACACAGATGGACCGCGAACTCCTGCGGCTTACGGAGCGCGCCGCCAGCCGTCTCAGGAAAGCCGGCCTGGCCGCGAACACGGTACAGATCAAGATACGCCAGGCGGATTTCACGACCTGTACGCGGCAGCGCAGGCTGCGGCCGCCTGCGAACGGTACGGAGCAGATATACACCATTGCCCGCGAGCTCTTGCGGGCCTGGTTGGGCCGCAATCCGGATGCGAAGATCCGGCTTCTCGGCGTCGGAGGCAGCAAGCTCGTGCCGGCCGATCAGCCCGACCTCTTCTCGGCTGTCTTCGATGACGTCGACGCACCGATCGACCGCACCGTCGACGAGATTCGCGATCGATTCGGCACTGCAGCCGTCGCCCGGGCGAGGACCCTGGAATGACCGTCACCGAACGACGAAGCAGGGATATCAATGGCTTGCGTGCCGGTCACGCCGACACGGCGCGAGCCAACGCGCAACGCCGTCATCAAGTAATCAATCGGAGGTCGCCTAAGGTAGAATCGGGGGTCGGCAATACCCGCCGTGGGGACTCATGTATACCAGCTTCTTTGGACTGAACGAAAAGCCGTTTTCGATAACGCCTGACCCACGCTACCTGTTCATGAGCGAGCGGCACGGTGAAGCGCTCGCTCACCTCGTTTACGGCGTTACTGAAAGCGGCGGCTTCGTTCAGCTCACGGGCGAAGTCGGAACCGGCAAGACCACGCTCGTTCGTACGCTTCTTCTGAGCCGTATGCCCGACAACGCCGACGTCGCCGTAGTACTCAATCCGCAACTCTCGGTGCTGGAGTTTCTCGCGACGATCTGCGAGGAACTGCATATCGATGTGCCTCATAACAAGGGCAGCATCAAGGCACAGACCGATGCGCTCAACCAGCATCTGTTGCGAGCACATGCGGCCGGACGGCGAACCATACTGATTGTCGACGAGGCCCAGAATCTTTCCCCTGCGGTCCTGGAACAGGTTCGCCTGCTGACAAACCTGGAGACCGCGAAACAAAAGCTGCTGCAGATCATTCTGATCGGTCAACCGGAGCTGCGCGAGCTACTGGCTCGCAACGACCTCAGACAGCTGGCGCAACGCATCACGGGCCGCTACCACCTCGAGCCGCTGACCCGCGAAGAGACCGCGCAGTACATCGAGCACCGCCTGAAAGTCGCCGGCGCGGTCGGTGAGGTGTTCGACAGCGGCGCAAAAAAGGAAGTCTTTCGCCTTTCGCAGGGTGTGCCGCGCCTCATCAACGTCATCTGTGACCGCGCGCTGCTCGGCGCATACAGCCGTGAATCGCGACGTGTCGACCGCGGCCTCATTCGCCGCGCGGCCGCCGAGGTCCGCGGACATTCGGAACCCTCGCGCTGGCTGCGCCCGTTCGCCGCGGCTGCCGGCCTGGTCGGTCTCGCAATCATTGCGGCAACCATCTGGTCCGGCATGCGGCCGCAGGATGGATCGCTGCCCGCGTTGGCCGCCTTGTCGGAAACAGACATCGCTGCGGCCGACATTGTCGATACGACTGATACCGCGGTGGATGCTGCGCCGGCCGAGATGACTGTCGAAGCACCGCTCGTCGAAACCGGCCCCACGCTAAGCGAGCAACTCGTGCTCGCAAGGGACCTGACGAACACCGGCAACGCGTTGCGATCGCTTTTCGCTGCGTGGGGCCTTGACTACGACGAGACCCGCAACGCCTGCTCCCAGGCCGGCGACTACGGTCTGGCCTGTCTTTACCAGCGCGGCTCCTGGGCCGGACTGCGACAGATGGACCGGCCCGCATTGCTGACGCTCGTCGACGAAAGCGGTGAATCACACGACGTCACGCTGCTGGCGATTCATGCGACGACGGCCGACCTGTCAATCGGCGGAGTACGCGTAACGCACCCTGTCGAATCGATCACACAGGCATGGTTCGGCGAGTACATGCTGCTTTGGCGGCCTCCGGGCGGCACGGCCATCGCGCTGGGTCCCGGCTCGCGAGGCGCCAACGTCCTCTGGTTACGTGAGAGCCTCGCAGCGATCGACGAACGGTACATCAGCAGTAGCCCGGCATCGGACGCTTACGACGCCGAACTCGAGCAAGTCGTCCGCGCGTTCCAGCGCGCACACCGACTCGATGTCGACGGGCTGGCCGGGCAGCAGACACAAATCATCATCAATTCGCTGCTCGACATCGACGGCACGCCGCGCCTCACCTCGGCCCTGCTGGCACAGGAGTAGGCAATGTCGTTCATACTCGATGCCCTGAAAAAATCCGAAACCGACCGCCAGCAGCAAGGCTCCGCGGAATTCGCCAGGGTTCCCGGCAGCAGCGGTCCTGCTCGCGCCCCGCGCTGGCTGATGGTGCTGGGGGTCCTGCTCGCCATTAACCTGCTGGTTCTGCTCGGTCTGTTCTTCAGACCGTCGACGAGTCCAGCGGACAGGATAACTGTCGTTTCCGCCGAGAGCAGCGTTCGGCCGTCGCAGGAGATCAGCCGCCCGCAGGCACAGCAAAGCCCGGATGATCCTGGCAGCGCTGACTTCGCCGAGCAGATCGCCGAAGCCAGGCGGCATGCGTCAACGACAGCTGACGATGACAGCGCCCGCCGGGCGGGCCGCGTTGCTGAGGCCGTGGCGCCCCCTGCTGCAAGGAACGAGGCTCCGCGTCCGGCTGTAGAATCGCTGCCAACGATTTACGATGTCATTGCTGACGGCAGCGTGGTGCTGCCGGAACTGCATCTCGATATTCACGTTTACAGCGACGTACCGCGCGAACGTTTTGTCTTCATCAACATGTCGAAACAGCGTGAGAAGTCACAGCTTGGCGAGGGACCCGTTGTCGAAGAGATTACGCCCGACGGCGTGATTCTTGCGTATCGCGGCAAATCCTTTCTGCTGCCACGCGATTAGCAGCGCGCCGGCTAGTCCTCATGTCGCGAAGTAGGTTCCCGAAATACGTCTGCGGCATCCTCGTGATGCCGTTGCGAAACAAGCAATTCCTGGTTCCCGAGTGACTGGCTCGACGACCACATATCTCGACGGGGAAGCGTTTGCCGTTGCACTGACGTCGGGAATACACCAGGTAATGGCGGCACAGGAACTGCTCAACCGGATTAATGTATTCCCCGTCGCGGACAGCGACACCGGCACCAACCTCTGCCTGTCGCTGGGCTCGGTACTCGGCATCCTGAACCCGAACGAGGAGAAGCACCTCGGCACAATGCTGGCGGCGATTGCCGACGCGTTGCTGGATAGTGCGCGCGGCAACTCGGGAGCGATCGTCGCGCAGTTTTTCCAGGGGATGAGCGACTCGGCTGGCGAGATTACGCGATTCACAAGCTACACATTCAGCAAGGCCGTCGCTGGCGGTAATGAATACGCGCACGATGCGTTGTCGAAGCCGCGCGAGGGAACGATCCTCTCCGTCATCGCTGCGTTCTCACAAAGCATCGCCCGGCAGGTATCGGCTGACGGGCAAACGGACTTTTCCGTCCTGCTGCGCTCGGCGCAGGCCGATGTCGAGGAGGCGCTGGCCAATACCCCGACACAGCTCGAGGTTTTGCAGAAAGCCGGCGTCGTTGACGCAGGCGCAAAGGGATTCGCCGAGCTGGTTGGCGGCATTTGCCAGTCTGTTTGCGATGGTAGCGTGGTGCCCATGCCCGATACCACGTTGCTCGAGAGTATCGAGCCGGCCGTCGCTTTCGACGAGGCCGACAACGAGTCCCGATTCCGGTTCTGTACCGAATGCCTGGTCAGCGCGGAGGACATCGACCGGCGCAAGCTGCGGGAAGCGTTGTCGGAGATCGGTGACTCGCTGGTCCTCGCCGGCACCAAGCGCAAGGCAAAAATCCACATTCACGTCGACGACCCGGACGCGGTGTTCGACCTGGCCCGCGAATTCGGCGAGCTCAGCGCGGAAAAAGCCGACGACATGCATCGCCAGCAACACAGCATGCAGACGGCGGCGCGGCGTTTCGCCGTGATTACGGATTCCGCGGCGGACATACCGGACGATGCGATGGAGCGGCTCGACATACACATGGTTCCGTGCAGGATCCAGTTTGGTAACCGGGGCTTTCTCGACAAGGTGAGCATCACTGTCGATGAGTTCTATGCGGAACTTCTGTCAAACAGCGAGCACCCGACAACGTCGCAGCCGGCTCCCGGCGACTTCCGCCGCCAGTTCCAGTTTCTCGCCAGTCACTTCGAAGGTGTGCTCTCCCTCAACTTGACGAGCAAGGCCAGCGGTACGTTCGAGGCTGCGCGCCTGGCGATCGAGAAGACCAGTGCGCCGGGACGAATCCACGTTATCGATACCAGGAATGCGTCCACGGGCCAGGGCCAGCTGGTGGTTCTGGCCGCGGAATGCGCCGACCGCGGCTTTTCTATCGACACGACAATCGAGCTGGTGAAACAACAGATCCCGTTGACGCGCACATTCGCGTTGCTGGACGACTTGCGCTACGCCGTGCGCGGCGGTCGCGTTCCTGCGTGGGTCAAGACGATTGCCGACCTTTTGCACCTCAAGGCAATCATCGCAACGAAACCCGACGGTCAGATATCGCTGGCCGGCTTCCTTTTCGGCCGACGCAATCGGGTCGATCGCTTCGCCCGGTTCATCGCGCGCCGGATTGTGAAGGACACAGCAATCGATGTCGGCATCGGACATGCCGTCTGTGAGGACGACGCCCGGCTGCTCGCGCAGAAGATTCGCCTGCGCATGCCAGCGAGCGAACCAATAAACATCGGTGGGCTGGGACCGGGACTGGGCGCGCATGGTGGACCGGGAACCCTGCTCGTATCGGTCAGCCCGGTCGTCTCACTGGATAAGATCGCCAGCGGGCTCGATTAGTGCCTCACCCTCGTTGCGCGCATTGTTGACGCGGCGATCGACGGGCCATGCCCTCAGCTTCGGCGTGCGCTCCGCCGCCTGCTCCAGCGGCTCGGCCGAGCCTGCGAGCCACTCGTTGGCTGCCTGGGTTTGCAGGATCACCGGCATGCGGTGATGCAGGGGCTGCATGAAGTCGTTGGCGGCCGTGGTGATCAGCGTCGTGGTCTGCAAGGATTCGCCGGTCTGCTTGTCAGTCCAGTTCTCCCAAAGCCCGGCCAGCGCGAACGGTTCGCCACCGGCGAGCGAAATAAAGTACGGCGTCTTGGCGTCATTCTGCCGACGCCATTCGTAAAAGCCGTCGGCAAGGACGATGCATCGCCGGCGCCGAAACGCGGCGCGATACGACGGCTTCTCCGCCACGGTCTCCGCCCGGGCGTTGATCATGCGATTCCCGATCGACGCATCCCTAGCCCAGGACGGCACCAGCCCCCAGCGCAGCATGACGAGTTCCCGCCCTTCCTCGCTGTCTCGAATGGCCGCTATATCCTGCGTCGGCGCGATGTTGTAGCGAGGCCTGACGTCGAAGGATGCACTCGCGCCGAAAAGCGCGGCGGTCGCCTCAGCGGGTGAATAGAAGGCGAAGCGACCGCACATGTCTATTCGCGGATTCCGACGCCGCGCTGCATCAGCACCATGCAGGCCGTAAACAGGACGACGACGAACACCAGCAGGATCGCGTATGCATGGCCGATACTGATGTCCGACGTGCCCAGGATGCCGAAGCGAAAGGCATTGACCATGTAGAGAATCGGGTTGGCCTTCGATACGTTCTGCCAGAATTCCGGCAGCATTGATATGGAATAGAAAACACCGCCGAGGTAGGTCAGGGGTGTCAGTACGAAGGTCGGTACGATCGAAATATCGTCGAATTTCCTTGCGAAGACGGCGTTGATAAAGCCTGCCAGCGAAAACACGATCGATGACAGCAGCACTATCGATACCGTGATGATCGGATGCGCGACATCGAGGCTCGTAAAGAACAGCGCGATCACCGTGACAAGCAGGCCCACGAGGAGGCCGCGCAGCACGCCGCCAGCCACGTGACCCACGATTATTGTTGCGTAGGACATCGGCGCGACCAGCATCTCCTCGACGTGTCGGCCGAACTTCGCGCCGAAGAAAGAGGAAACGACGTTGCCATAGGAATTGGTGATCACGGACATCATGATGAGACCGGGCGCGATGTACTGCATGTAATCGAATCCGTCCATGCTGCCGATTCGCCGCCCGATCAGGTTGCCAAAAATAATGAAATACAGCGTCATCGTGATAGCGGGCGGAACGATCGTCTGCACCCAGATTCGCAATACGCGTACGATCTCCTTGCGAATGATGGTCTTCGCGGCAACCAGGTTGAGTCTGACGTTCATCCAGCCGCCGCCTGCTGCTTGCTTTCGACCAGCCGCATGAACAATTCTTCCAGGCGGTTCGCCTTGTTGCGCAGGCTTGTAACGCGAATGCCGCTGGCGCTGAGCTGCGCGAACAGGTCGTTCAGGTCGCGTCCGGGTCCCTTCTCGACCTCCAGTTCCCCGTCACCGCGCAGGCGCGCCGTGAAACCGTCGAGCTGCGGGGCAACCGGGATGGCGCTGCCGAGGCTCAGTACGAATACCTCGCGCTGCAGCTTTCGCAGCACGTCACTCATCCTCGCGTCCTCGATGATCGTCCCCTCATCGATGATCGCGATGTGCCGGCACAAGGTCTCGGCCTCTTCGAGGTAGTGGGTCGTCAGGATTATCGTCGTCCCGGCTTCGTTTATTTTTCGCAGGTAGTCCCACATGGAGCGACGGATCTCGATGTCCACTCCGGCCGTCGGCTCGTCGAGGATCAGCAGGCGCGGTTCGTGCACCAGCGCCCGCGCAATCATGAGGCGTCGTTTCATCCCGCCCGACAAACTGCGCGCCGTATCGTTTCGCCGGTCCCACAGCCGAAGTTCGCGCAGGTATTTTTCGACACGCTGTTTCGCCAGCCTGCCGCCCAGGCCGTAGTAGCCCGCCTGGTTCGATACGATATTGCCAACGGACTCCCAGAGATTCACATTGATCTCCTGGGGAACGATACCGATGCAGGCTTTCGCCGCCTCGAGTTCGGTGTCGATATCGTGGCCAAACACCTCGACCTTGCCACCGCTCTTGTTTACCAGCGAGCAGACGATACCGATTGCGGTCGTTTTCCCGGCGCCGTTGGGGCCGAGCAGCGCGTAGAAGTCGCCGGACTCGACCGACAGGTTGATACCCTTCAACGCCTGCTTGCCATTGCTGTAGGTCTTGACCAGGTTTCTTATGGAGAGGGCTTTCATGAGGGCGCGTATTGTACCCGCGCGCCCGCGGCCTTCACACCTTCGGTTCGCGAATGGCCCCGGTGGTCTCGCGTGTCGTCGATTTTCCCGGCCGGCTCATTGCACAGGCGGCCGCAGGCAGCCTGCTTCGCGGTGGCGCGCTTCGATGCGTCAACATCGCCTGCAGCGCAGAATGACAGGCGGCTCGCCGGGCACTGTAGCTCGAGTGCCCCGCATGCTCGAGCAGGCGACGCCAGACGATGTCGTTGTCCGCAAGACGCAGCTGCAGGAGGTCGCCGCGCTGGCCCACCCGACGCAACAGGCCGACGAGGGTGAGCCGCGCAAGCTGTTCACACCAGGCCACCGATGCACCGCACACGAGTCTCGCGGTATAGGGGTTGCGGCGCGCGAGCTGCCATAGAAATCCGAGGCCCGCGACCTGCAACTGCCGGATCTGCCTGTCGGGACACTGGGCCGAGTCGATCAGGTCGAGCTGCGGATCCTCGCTGAGCAACTGCCGCCAGTAATCGTCGTCCTGCTCACGCAGGGAAAAAAGGAGAAACGGTGCCGAGGCCAGTCGCGCCCGTTCCGCTGCGCTCATCCGGCGTATCGCGGCAAGGCCGAACGCGTCGGCGCTCGAATCCGCAACCGCCGCCAGGAACGACTGGTTCAGTGCATTGATGTTCGCCATGTCGTCCGTCGTCGGTCCCGCGTAGTCCATATCACCCCCCTTGCAGGCGCTTTTCTCGCCTATCGGTTCATTTTCTATATTTCGAACTAGTCGACCATTTATGGATAGTATAGTCTAGTGATTTACCATATCTGGTCTATTTCTAGCATAAAGAGCAAGCAATGCGACTAACCGACGACCGCTATTCCGGGGAGCGCAGCCAATTCGAGCTGGCGCTACGCATGATCGGGCACGAGGCACGTACACGCACCATCCGCGAATGCACGGGCCTTTCGGACGACCGTATCCGCAAGTTGTACGCCACCTACTTCCGCAACAGCGGACGGTCAGACGTCAAGCGACGGCGCGGCAAGTCGCCGAGACAGGTCACCCGCTTTGTCAAGAGCCCGGAGCATCAGCTGCAGTCTACGACCCTGGTCGCGCTGTTCTGCGCCGGGCTGCTGGTTCGGATCGACGCCGACGACAAGGTGCACCCCTGCTGGCCGCGACCTGACGTCGAATTCGGTCATCGGCTGTGTCGCGCCTACGAGACCTACCTGCTGCTGTACGAAAACGCGGCGCTGAGCTTCGAGTGGACCTGGAACCTGCTGCAGTGCATCTCAATCAACGATGAACTCTACCTGGCTCAATGCCGGCTCTGCGACGCTCGTTACGTGCAGGATGCTTACGCGCTCGATCGCCGCATCTGCCCTGGTTGCTGCATCGACGGCATCAGCGAATCCGGCCGGCCGACGCGAAAACCGGGCACCCCCTGACTCCCGGCCGGGGTGGCTTTTCCGGTACACTGTGCGCCACCCGGCTCAGCCGCGGAAAACAAGAAAAGACCAATAAGGGAGAACACAAGGTGCTTAAAGAATTCAAAGAGTTTGCGATGCGCGGCAACGTGGTCGACATGGCGGTCGGTATCATCATCGGCGCCGCCTTCGGCAAGATCGTCTCGTCGCTGGTTTCCGACGTCATCATGCCGCCAATCGGCATGCTCATGGGCGGTGTCGACTTCAGCAATCTCGCTGTCGCACTCGGCGACGGCGCAGATGCTGCATCGATAAATTACGGCGTTTTCATCAACACTGTTATCGATTTCGTCATTATCGCATTCGCGATCTTCATGGTTATCAGGGGCATCAACTCCATGAAGAAAAAGGAAGAGGAAAAGCCTGCGGCGCCGCCCAAGCCATCGGCGGAAGAAGTACTGCTGACCGAAATTCGCGACCTGCTCGCGAAGAAATAGGAGAGGATATAACGTGTAGCGTTGTCGCCGCAGCCGCATGACGGCACAACGCTACGCGCGTATCCTCGAAACCGGCGACAACAGTGGAAAATCACAATGTATTTGCGGGTGCCTTCGTCGACCGCAGCGGCGACCGGCGCAAGGATCCTGACTGGCTGGCACGGGCGATGGTCAGTGAGGACGCACGATTCGTACCCGTCTGGGGCGATCGCTGCCTGGTCGGGGGTGATCCCGTACATGCGATGCGTTTGACCCGGTCCCAGATCGAAGCTCATGTCGATGATGACAACCTGATTTTCCTCGGCCTCTTCAGGAATCAGCCGGTATTCGCGCTGGCGATCGAGCGCGGAGCGGCACAGCCCTTCCAGGACCTGGGCAGTTTCGAAAGCCTGAGGTTCCTCGGCACACGCCTGCCCCTCGACGAGGCGAACCTGGTCGCGCATGCCCGGGCGCTGGTCGTCTGGCACGCATCCCAGTCCTTCTGCGGCATCTGCGGTTCTCCGGCATTGCCCGAAGCGGCCGGTAATACGCGGCGCTGCGTGAATACGGACTGCGCTACCGAGATCTTCCCGCGTACGGACCCGGCCGTCATCGTCCTCGTTCACGACGGCGAACGCTGCCTGCTGGGGCGACAGGCGAGCTGGCCGGAGCACCGCTACTCGACCGTCGCGGGATTCGTCGAGCCGGGTGAAAGCCTGGAAGATGCCGTGCGTCGCGAAGTCTATGAAGAAACCAATGTTCGCGTCGGCGCCGTCAGCTATCACAGCTCGCAGCCCTGGCCGTTTCCTTCGGCGCTGATGCTTGGTTTTATTGCCGAAGCAACCACGAGCACGATCGTTTTGAACGACGGAGAGCTCGAGGATGCGCAGTGGTTTACGCGCGAACAGCTGAATTCGGATTTCCCCAAACTGCCCTTTCGAATCTCGATCGCGCGACGCCTCGTCGACCACTGGCTGCTCCTCGGCGGCGATGGCTGAACGTGTGTCTCGTTGTCCTCGCCATCGGACAGGACCCGCAATACCCGCTGATACTGGCGGGAAATCGCGACGAGTTTCACGCGCGGCCGACGCGGACGGCCGACTGGTGGGCTGACAAGCCGGACATTCTCGGTGGACGCGATCTGCAGGCGGGAGGCAGCTGGCTGTCGCTGCATCGCAGCGGCAGGTTCGCAACGGTCACGAACTTTCGCGATGCCGAGCCCGTCTCGGCAAGATTTCGCTCCCGTGGCCACCTGGTCTCGGATTTCCTCCAGAGCGAACAGGCACCGCTCGAGTATGTGAGCGCAATCGATGGCGAACGCTACGCGGGTTTCAATCTCATCGTGGGCGATGCCAGCCGGGCCGCGTATGTCTCCAATCGCGGCGCGGGGCCGCGAGAACTGGCGCCCGGTATCTACGGCCTGAGCAACGCCCTGCTCGACCACCCCTGGGACAAGGTCGAACGCAGCAAGCGCGGCATGCGCGCGCTCCTGGATCGCGACGCGATCAACGAGACGGAGATGCTGCGCCTGCTCGATGATCGCAAGCCCGGCCCGATCGAGAACATCGAGTCCGGATCGCTTGGCTTTGCAGCCATGCGCGCGATCTCGGCGCCGTTCATCGTCACACCGGACTACGGGACGCGCTGCTCGACGGTCGTCCTCTTCGACAGCGCGAGTACCTGGCGATTTACGGAACGGCGATTCGACGGCGCCGGCGTTGCCGTTGGCGACTCGCGCTACCGCTTCGCCAGCACGCCGCGTTCAGCCGAGCACGGACAGTAGCCAGGTCCGGATGTCGGAGATCTCCTCCGGGCACACCGCGTGCGCCATCGGATAGTCATGCCACTCGACGACAAAGCCTGCCTCGACGAGTTTATCGGCCGAGGATCGCCCCCATTGCATGGGCAGCATCGGATCGAGGCTGCCGTGCGCCATGAAGACTGGCAAGTCGCGAGGACCGCGGCCGGTATCGAGTTCGGCGGGCAAGGCGATATAGGTCGAAAGTGCCATGAGTCCGGCCAGCCGTCGCCGGGCGCGCAAGGCGTAATTAATGGCGATAGCGCCGCCCTGCGAAAATCCGGCAATGACGATCCTCTCGGATGCGATACCGCGCTCGATCTCGTCGTCGACCAGGCGCTCGAGCAACGCGGTACTCTCCTGCACACCCTTCGCGTCTGCCCGGCCCGCCGAGTCCAGGCTCAGAATGTCGTACCAGGCCCGCATCGCCATGCCGCCATTGATGGTCACGGGCCTCACCGGCGCATGCGGAAACACGAAGCGCAGCGGCATCGTGGCCGGCAGCCGCAGTTCCGGCACGATCGGCTCGAAGTCGTGTCCGTCGGCACCCAGCCCGTGCAGCCAGATAACGGCACCGACCGGGTTGCCGCCCGTGGTGACCTCCACAGCCTCAGGTCGCTGCATGTCGTAACTCCCGGATTAACGAAGCGGCGCAGTTTAGCGCAAAAGCCTTCGCGAAAATGCGGCAACGGGGCCTTGACCATTTATGCGCATGACGGTAAGGTTATGCGCATATTTATGCGAGCACCCGGATAGACGTCCATGCCCAATTCGACTGAAGAACAAGCAGAGCGCCGTAGCGCCATCGTCAGGCTGCTGCGACAGGGCCCGGCCCCGACGCAACAGTCCGTGGTCGATGCGCTGAAAAAACAGCGACTGGTCGCGACCCAGTCGAGTGTCAGTCGCGACCTCCGCGAACTCGGCGCCGTCAAGACAGCCCGTGGCTACGAGCTGCGCGAGACGGACGAGTCGCTCGATCAGCCAATGGCCGATATCGCGCCGCTGCTGCGCAAGATCCGACCCGCGGGTCCCAACCTGCTGGTTATCCGGACTGCGATCGGCGCGGCACAGCGCGTCGCGCTGGCGCTGGATCGCAGCGACTGGCCCGAAATGGTCGGCAATATCGGTGGCGACGACACCGTCTTCGTTGCCACCGAAACGGCGCTCGCGCAAAGACAACTCATCGCGAGAATCGAGCGATCTGCTCGAATCTGACTTCCAGGAAACAGGACGAAACCATGAGTAAGGATCGGTCCCCCATCATTCTTGCGTTTTCCGGCGGTCTCGACACGTCGTTTTGCGTGCCGTGGCTGAAAGAGAACTACGGCAGGGATGTCATTACCGCCTGCGTCGACACGGGCGGCATCGATGCGGCGGCGGCGCGCTCGCTCGAAGAACGTTCGAGGGCTCTCGGCGCGATCGAGCACGTACTCATCGACGCCAGGCAGGAGTTCTTCGACACCGTCATTCGATTTCTCATTGCGGGAAACGTCCTTCGCGGCCAGGCGTACCCGCTCTGCGTGGGAGCGGAACGCGGTCTGCAGGCACAGCGGCTGGCGAAGATTGCAACCCTGCGTGGCGCGACAACCGTCGCCCACGGTTGCACGGCTGCGGGAAACGACCAGGTGCGTTTCGAAGTGGCCTTGCGAACGCTCAATCCCGATCTGCAATCGCTGGCACCGGTGCGCGACAACAACTGGAAACGGGAAGAGCAGCTGCAGTATCTGCAGAAGAACGACCTGCCGTTGCCGCCGCAGGGCTCCGACTATTCGATCAATCGCGGACTCTGGGGTATTACCATCGGCGGGCAGGAAACGCTGACGTCGGACAACACCCTGCCGGAGTCCGCCTGGGTTCTTTCTGCCGATGCCTTCAGTCGGCCACGGGAAATGACCCGGCACACGCTGGAATTTGCGGGCGGCGTGCCGGTCGCCCTCGACGACGAGGCACTCGGCCCGGTCGCGCTGATCGAGAAACTCGAGGTGTTGGCCGGCAGCTACGGCATCGGCCGCGGAATCCACCTGGGCGATACCGTGCTCGGCACCAAGGGGCGCGTGGCGTTCGAGGCGCCTGCGGCAATTACCCTGATCACGGCACATCGCGAACTGGAGAAGCTGGTGCTCAGTGCTCAGCAGGCACGGATCAAGGACAGCGTTGCGGCCACATACGGCGACCTGGTTCACGAAGGCAAGCAACTGGATCTCGCCTGCGACGATATCGAGGCACTGCTGGCATCGTCGCAAAAACGGGTGAGCGGAACGGTGAAGTTCGCGCTGCGGCCCGGCCAGTTGTTTATCGAAGGGGTCAGTTCTCCCTATTCACTGCTTGCCGCCACCAGGGGCGTTTACGGCGAAGCCGCGGGCGAATGGACCGCAAGCGACGCGCTGGGGTATGCGCGCATTCTTTCATTGACCGGATCTCTGCAAACCCGTGCCGGGCTTGCGGGCGGCGCGCCGTCGTGAAGAGCGCCGT
>JBFELT010000008.1:0-39169 GCA_041552015.1 Woeseiaceae bacterium | reverse complement strand
TTGCTCGCCGATGCCGATACCGGGCTGAACACCGGACTGCAGTCCTTTTTCAACTCGGTCCAGGACCTTGCCAACGACCCTGCCTCGATTTCGACCCGGCAGGCATTGATCGGCGAGGCCGAGGGCGTTGCCTTCCGTTTCCAGTCACTGGACATGCGGCTCGATGAACTGGATGCGGAAGTCAACAGCAAGATCCGGCTGGCGGTCGATGATATCAATCGGATTGCAACCTCGATCGCGTCGCTCAACGGCCAGATAGCGCTGGCCAACAATGCCGCGTCGCCGCCCAACGATCTCCTCGACGCGCGCGATGCCCTGGTCCTCGAGCTTTCCGGGCAGGTAAGCGTGAGCACGAATATCCAGGACGACGGCAACATGAGTGTCTTCATTGGTTCCGGACAGCCGCTGGTTACAGCCGGGAGCGCGCGTCAGCTGACAGTCGGTGGATCCGAGTTCGATCTTACGCGAATGACGGTCTCCTACCAGGGGGCCGCCGGCAGCACGCCGCTGGACACGACGTCGACTGGCGGTAACCTCGGCGGCCTGCTCGAATTTCGCAGCCGTATTCTCGACCCCGCAAGGCAATCGCTGGGGCAGACGGCCACGGCGTTTGCGACCAGCATGAACCGGCAAAACTCCGCGGGAATGGACCTGCGCGGCGACCTCGGCGGGGACCTGTTCAGCGTGGCAGCGCCGACGGTCCTGTACTCGAACGGCAACACCGGCTCAGGTACGGCCAGTGTAGTCGTGAGCGACCTTGGCGCGTTGACCGGCGCGGACTACGTCCTGGAATACGACGGCGCCTCATACAGCCTGTCCCGGGCGGACACGGGTGAGGTGATTCCGATGAGCGGTAGCGGCACCCCGGCCGATCCTTACGTGGCCGCTGGCGTGAGCTTCAGCCTTGCCGGCGCGCCGGCCGCCGGTGACCGCTTGCTCATCCGGACCGGCGCGGACGCCGCGGGTTCTATCACCAGCGTTGTAACGGATCCGCAGGCCATTGCCATGGCGGCGCCGACGCGCACGTCGATTTCGCAGGACAATATCGGCAACGCTACGATCAGTCTCCCCAGCGTTCTGGATCCCGACGATGGGTCATTGCTGACGAGCGCCGTTATCGAATTCACCAGCCCGACAACCTACAGCATCAACGGTGCCGGCAACTTTACCTACACCGAGGGTAGCCTGATTGTCCTCAACGGCAGCGGGGTGACAATCAGCGGCACACCCGCTACCGGCGACAAGTTTTCCCTCGAACCGAATTTCGGCGCGTCGGGTGACAACAGCAACGGTCTCGTAATGGCCGACCTGCAATCCCTTGGCCTGCTCGACGGTGGCACCATCAGCATTAACGAGAGCTACGGTCAGCTGATTGCCGGCGTCGGCGCGATGACCCATCAGATCAAAGGCAGCCTCGATGCCCAGGGTGTCGTGCTCAGCAACGCCGAAGCAGCGGTATCAGCGACTTCCGGCGTCAATCTCGATGAAGAGGCCGCCAACCTGATCAAGTTCCAGCAAGCCTACCAGGCGGTTGCGCAGGTCGTTGCCGTGGTGAATACGATGTTCGATAGCCTGATCGCGGCGACGAGGAGATAACAATGCGGGTTTCGACGTTCGCTACCTTTACCAACGGCCTGTCCGCGATGCAGCGGCTGCAGGCGGCGCTCGATCAGACGCAGCGACAGATATCCAGTGGCCGACGTATTCTGACACCGTCCGATGATCCGATGGCGGCATCCCGAGCGATCGAAATTCGCGAATCCATCGGGCGCCTTGAACAGTTCGACCGTAACGCGAATGTTGCGACCAATCGCCTGGCCCAGGAAGAGTCCTCACTGGGGTCCGTCAACAATGTATTGCAGCGCGTGCGCGAGCTGGCACTGCAGGCGAACAATGCAACGCAGAGTAACGAGTCGCGGCGACTCATAGCCACCGAAATGCGGCAGAGCCTCGATCAGCTGCTGCAGATCGCAAACCAGAAAGACGGTCACGGCGGTTACTTGTTCTCCGGGAATCTCGAATCGACGGCGCCGGTGGTTCGCATGGGTGCGACGTTCGCCTACAACGGCGACCAGGGCCAGCGCTTCATACAAATAGGAGAGGGCAGGCAGGTCGCCGACGGCGACTCGGGCGCCGCCATATTCTTCAAGATCCGCAATGGCAACGGCGCGTTCACGGCCTCGCCGGCGAGCGGCAACACGGGCAGCGGCGTCCTCGGCCCCGGCAGCGTCGTTGATCCTGCCGCATGGGGCCTGGATCCGTTCACCGTTCGCTTTATCGATCCGGCCAATTACGAAGTCCTCGATTCGGTGGGCGGCGTCGTGTCCAGCGGGACTTTCCAGGATGGCGATACGATCGCGTTCAGCGGCATCGAATTTTCGATCGACGGACAGCCCGAAGCGGGCGATGAGTTCGCGGTCTCACCAAGCCAGTACCAGGATGTATTCTCGATGGTGGATCAGCTCGCGACCGCGCTGGAGACCGGTGTCTCCGGTGCAGCGTCCACCGCCGCCATGAACAACGCCGTAAATGCCGGTCTGCAAAACATCGACCAGGCTATCGGCAACGTCCTCGACATCCGCGTGCAGGTTGGCTCGCGTTTGTCGGCGATCGAGAGCCAGGTGGACAGCAACGGGGCGTTCGCGCTTGGTTTTCGCGACACGCTTGCCAGCATAGAAGACCTCGACTACGCGGAGGCACTGTCGCGCCTGAGCCTCGAAGCGACGACGCTCGAGGCAGCACAAAAGTCGTTCGTTCGCACCCAGTCGCTGTCGCTGTTCAACTACTTCTGACAGCCGCTCAGACTCAGGACTGATTTCCCACAGGTCTCGACGCCATCGCACGCGCACGGCAATCGGTCTGCGCGCGTATTGCTGAACTGAGTCACAGTTTGCGCAATTCGGGCTAAAGTTTCCTGCGCAGCGGTCGGTGCCGAATTCGCATTCTCCGGCGGATTCCCAAAGAAAGCCTAAAGGTCTGCAGCCAGCGACCGATAACCCCTCTGTACGGTGGTCTTGAATGGATTTCGTGGCCGTCAAGTTACTTCCGGCGGCTCTAGCAGACCGGGACTTTTTGGAAAACAGGAGTTATTACAATGGCACAGACGATTAATACCAACGTTGCTTCGCTTAATGCGCAACGTAATTTGAATCGTTCGCAAGGTTTGCTAAACCAGTCTCTGGAACGGCTGTCTACAGGCCTGCGAATCAACAGCGCAAAGGATGATGCGGCAGGACTCGCGATTTCCGAGCGCTTCACAACTCAGATCCGCGGCATCAACCAGGCCGTGCGGAACGCCAGTGACGGCATTTCTCTGTCACAGACGGCGGAAGCCGCGCTTGGTGAGCTGACCAACAACCTTCAGCGCATCCGTGAGCTGGCGGTTCAGTCGGCGAACGCAACGAACTCGGGTTCTGACCGTGCCGCGTTGAACGCGGAAGTGCAGCAGCGCATCGCGGAAGTCGAGCGTATTGCGAGCCAGACCTCGTTCAACGGCCGCAAGGTCTTGGATGGCACGTTTGGCACTGCCCAGTTCCAGGTTGGCGCGAACGTCGGTGAGACGATCGGCGTAAACCTGACAACGGGGATGCGCTCCAGCCAGATCGGCCAGATTGCATCGGCAGTCGGTACTCCGGTAACACTGAACGCATTGACTGACAACGGCCTTACCATCGCTGTTGGCACCGGTGCCGCAGTCAGTGTCGGTGCTTCCGTTGCCGGCTCGCAGAATGGTCAGGAGGCAGACAGCGCCTTTGCCAAAGTGCGTGCAATCAACAATGCCAGCGTTGCTGGCCTGAGCGCGACAGCGTCGAATAGTCACACGGCTGTGTATGACACGATTGACAACACTGGTGCTGCTGCGGCCTCGACCTACGCACTGACGATCAACGGCACCGCCATTTACAGCGGCGCGGGTAACCTTGCTGTTGGCGCATCGCTGACGGCAGCTGACATCGCAGGACAGGTCAACCTGTACTCATCGCAGACGGGTGTCTCGGCATCGGTAAGTGGCACGAGCCTGACGTTCACGTCAGTCGATGGTCGCAATACCGACATCCAGGAAGTCATTACTCTTGACGGCGGCGCAGCCGGTGGTACCGGCATCGATGCATCCCAGCTGGGCGTTGTTCGCGGCTCGATCACATTGTCGGCTTCTGACAACATCGTCATGACCGGACAGTTTGCCGACATCGGCCAGGCTGCAACGATCGCCAAGGACGCCGGCACGCTGGAAGGTGTTGACGTACTCAGCGTTGCCAACGCCGAGACAGCGATGAACCGGATCGACTCTGCTCTCACCGTCGTGAGCGACCTTCGCTCCAGCTTCGGTGCTATTCAGAACCGCTTCGAGTCTACGATTGCCAACCTGCAGGCAGTATCCGAGAACCTGGCCGCATCGCGCAGCCGGATTCAGGATGCCGACTTCGCGGCAGAGACCGCTGCGCTGACCAAAGCGCAGATCCTGCAGCAGGCAGGTGTTGCCGTACTGTCCCAGGCAAATGCACAACCGCAGCTCGCGCTGAGCCTGTTGCAGTAAGCGTAAGGCAAGTAACCCCCCTTGGTCAGGTGGCAGGGATGCCGCCTGACCAAGGTCTTAGGGGAGGACGCAGATGTCAAATCAGGATCTACAGGCAGTATCGGGTTCCACGGGAACCTTTCAGGCCCTGTCCGCGAAGGCGGATAAGGCACAGGTTGGCGGCAAGGCTGCGCCAGTGGCCGGCAAGGAACCGCCGGCCGAGGTCAGGCAGGAGCCGGATCTCGAGGTACTTGCGGCCAAACTGAATGTGGCCAGCCGCTCGATAGGGCGGGACTTGCGCTTCAAGGTCGATATGACCAGCGGCAACTCGGTTATTCAGGTGCTGGACCGTGACACGGGTGAAATCATACGAGAGATTCCGCCCGAAAAGGCTCAGCTCAGCCTGTCAGGCAACGGCGACATGCAATTAAGGCTTTATGACGCACTCGCGTGAGACGCGCGGTGTTTGACACGAAATTCTTGGCACGTTTCTTGTAGCTACTTGAGTTGGGAATAAACGGAAAGCTGATATGCCTAGCATTGTATCGACAGGAATAGGGTCCGGACTGGACATCTCGGGAATCGTGCAGAGTTTGGTTGCCGCGGAGGGCCAGCCAGTGGAGCTCAGGATCGGACAGAAGGAGGCGCGGGCGCAGTCGAAGCTTTCCGCGTTCGGCAGTCTGAAGTCAGCGCTCTCCGATTTCCGCGACAAGCTCAACGCGATGAAGACGGCGGACAAGTTCCTCACGCGAAAAGCGTTGTCCGGAAATGAAGACGTTTTCACGGCCACCACGGGTGCCAACGCGACGCCCGCGAAATACGACGTTGAAGTCGTGCAGCTGGCACAGTCGCAAAAACTGACCTCCGGGGCCTTCGCAAGCGCGGACGCGGTTGTCGGTACAGGCACACTGCTGGTGAGCCTGGGCGCTGCGACAGCGTCAATAGACATTACCGATCAGAACAACACGCTCGCCGGTATTCGCGACGCGATCAACGAAAAGCTCGACAACCCGGGGGTTGCCGCGACGATCGTCAACGCGGCCAACGGCAGCTATCTCATTCTTTCCTCGGATACCACCGGTACCGCGAGCCCGATTACGGTGACGCAGACCGGGGGCGACGGCGGCCTCAGCGCGCTCGAGTACGATCCGGTCAACGGCGCCACGTCGCTGACGGAATCGATTGCCGCCCAGGACGCCCTGGTGCGCATTGACGGGCTGGACGTCGTCAGCAGCACCAACTCGGTCGAAGGCGCTATCGAAGGTGTCACGCTGGAATTGTATTCAGTCACGCAGGGGGGCGCTGAGCAACTGGTCGTTGAGAACGACGAATCGGCGGCGCGCAGCCTCGTCGAAGACTTCGTCGCCAGTTACAACTCCCTCGTCTCGACCCTGGATGGGCTCACCGACTACGACGCAGAAGCGGCGACGGTTGGCCCGCTGCTTGGCGATGCGACGGTGCGTGGTATTCGCGACCAGATTCGTCGCGAACTGAGCACGACCGTTGACGACGTCAATTCGCCGTTCTCCGCGCTCAGTGACATTGGTATCGAGACGCAGCTGGACGGCACGCTGTCCCTGAACGAGACGGTGTTGAGTGACGCGCTCAGCAATGAGTTCGTCAAGTTCGGCAATCTTTTCTCGGCAGCAGACGGCTTCGCCGTCCGATTGCACGACCTCACCGACAATTTCCTCAGAAGCGACGGCATCCTCGAGACGCGCAGCCAGGGGCTCGAGACGCAGATCGAGGGGCTAAATGACCAGCGCGAATCACTGAATGAAAAGCTGGCGTCACTGGAGACGCGGCTGTTGCGCCAGTTCAATGCGCTGGACTCCTTGCTGGCCGAACTGGGCTCCACCAGCAACTTCCTCTCACAGCAGCTGGGTAATTTGCCGGGCTCTGGTTACTCCAACAAGTAAGCACTTCAAAGGACGAACGAATGTACTCTCCCGCCCCACACCCGGCCGCCAAGGCATACCAGCAGCTCGACACGCAAAGCCGGATTGAGGACGCGTCTCCGCATCGCTTGATCCAGTTAATGATGGAACGGGCGCTTGCGAAGATAGGTCTCGCGGGCACGCAGATGAAAGAGGGCAGGATAGCGGACAAGGGCAACAACATTTCCGATGCCATCAGCATCATCAACGGACTGCAGGCGAGCCTGAATCACAAGGCAGACCAGCGCATGTCGGAAAATTTCGACGCACTCTATGCCTACATGATGCGCCGTCTGCTCGAGGCCAACCTGCAAAACGACGAGCGTATCCTTGACGAAGTCGCGGGATTGCTGCGAGAACTCAAGGAAGCCTGGGACGCCATTGCCGATGACGTCCAGGCGTAAGTGGCAAGGAGAACAGCTATGGCAGCCAGCCAGGTCGCACATGAAGAAACGCCGGTATCGATCGTTCTGCAAATGTCGGAGCAGATGCAGGCGCTTGCCGCTTCGGGTGACTGGGAGCGGATCGAGGATATTGCGGTTCGACTTCGTGCGGCACTTCTCGACGTTCCGGACGCAGAACGGCCCCAGCTGGCGCGCTCCCTGAAGCGCAGCATCGACACGGTCACAGCCCAGGCGAGCCGGGCCCGACAGACCGTGTCCGGCAAGATATCCGAGCTCAGGCGCGGCCAGGTCGCCAAGAAGGCATACGAATTACGTTAAAAAGCGCTTATTTGTGACTTGAGTCACAAATGTAGCTATTTCAAGGGATTATGCTCCACCCCTGAGCAAATTGTTTAAGCACTGGGGACACGCATGCTGACCGGCAATGATAGCCGCGCCAAGGTTCTGGTACTCGACGCTGATGTACAACACGCGGCGGAGTTGAGTCACCGCCTCCGATTCCTTCACTACGATCCAGTGATCGCGGAATCGCCCGATTCGATACTCGACCCGGAGGGCGTCACCGCGGTAATTGTCGACAGCAATGGTGACGACGCCGTCTTGAGGACCGCAAGCCGGCTTCGTGAAGAACACCCCGGATTACCCTTCCTGTGTCTGTCCGGTGATACGGGTTTCGACAAGGGCCCCAACTGGACCCTCGACCTGCCGCTGAAACGCTCGCAGTTGCAGCACCTGCTGGGCCGCGCCGAGCGCTACCAGGGAACGGAGCGTCGGCACCGCATTACCGGCACCTCGCACCCGATTCGAGCCGTGCGAAGGCTCATCGAACAGGTCGCCGATTTCGATACGAATGTGCTGGTGACCGGCCAGTCGGGCACGGGCAAGGAGCTGGTCGCGCGGACCATCCACGATCTTTCGGTTCGCGCCGACAAACCTTTCGTGCCCATTAATTGCGGCGCAATTCCGGCCGACCTGCTTGAAAGCGAGCTTTTCGGCCATGAAAAAGGCGCCTTCACCGGCGCTATCTGCGCACGCACCGGCCGCTTCGAGCTGGCCGAAGGCGGTACGCTGTTTCTCGACGAGATCGGCGACATGAGCGTCGACATGCAGGTCAAACTGCTGCGCGTCCTGCAGGAGCGCAGCTTTGAGCGCGTCGGCAGCGGCAAGACACAGCGCTGCGACGTGCGCATCATCGCCGCGACGCACAAAGACCTGCCGCAAGCCGTCAAAGACGGTGAATTTCGCGAGGATCTTTTCTACCGGCTCAACGTGTTTCCGATCGAGATGCCGCCGCTCTACCAGCGCGCTTCCGATCTGCCGCAACTGCTCGAGGAACTTCTCATTTCACACCGTGGCGAGCAGCAGGGCGAATTGCGTGTCAGTGCAGAGGCTGCCGAAACGCTGGCGAACTACAGCTGGCCAGGCAACATCCGGGAACTCAGCAATCTTGTCGAACGCCTGGCGATCATCAAGCCGGAAGGCATCATCGAGGTCGACGATCTGCCCGCAAAGTACCGTGAAGCGCAGCCACTGGCCGACGCCGACCCGAATCCGGTGTCGGAAGCGCTGCAGCTGACCAACAGCAATCTCAAGGAAAGCCTGCAGTCACTGGAGTGCGGGCTGATCGAGCAGGCGATGCAGGCATCGGGGGGTGTCGTCGCGAAAGCCGCCCGCCTGCTCAACATGCGTCGCACGACGCTGGTCGAGAAGATTGCCAAGTACGCCATAGACTAGCCCGCTGCCCCCCCGATCCGCATCGTCTCAGCGTCTCCTGCAGCGCATCCTTACCCTGCATCCGCACCCTGGCAAGGGAACGGGCCGTCACCGATCCGCCATTGTCAGAATTTTGACGCCTGTTCGGCTGCTTCGTCAGCGCTTAAGTTATTGAAAAATATGGAATAGTGTTTCTGGCACGCTACTTGCATTTTCCACGGCATAGATAGGTTCTTAAGCAATGGAGAGTCATTTTGGCAACGACGTCGCTGGATGCCGAGCAGCTGCACCGAGCGTTCGAGATCTTCAACCAGCAGTCCGGGCTACTCGAAGAGTCGTACCGGGACCTGCAGCAGACGGTTGAATCTCTGACGCTCCAGCTTGAGCGCGAGCAGTCGGCGCGACTGACCGAACTGGTCAAGAAAGAGCGCCTCGGTCGTCGTCTGTCGGAACTGCTGGAAACCCTGCCGGGCGCCATCCTGGTCATCGATGGCTGCGGGGTCATTCGCCAGCAGAACAGCCAGGCGAGCGCACTGTTGAATCAACCGCTGATCGGCTGTTCCTGGGCGTCCGTCGTAAAGCGCGAGGTGCAGCAGGGTGGCAGTGAGGACGGCAACATACAACTACGCGACGGACGCTGGCTGAGCCTGTCGCGCCGTCCGCTGAGAAGCGAACCGGGCGAGGTACTGCTGCTGGCGGACGTGACCGAAAGCCGGCGCATGGCGGAGCTCCGCGAACGCAATGAGCGTTTGACGGCGATCGGCGAAATGACGGCGAAGTTTGCCCACCAGGTGCGCACGCCGCTTGCCTCGGCAATGCTGTATGCCGACAAGCTGGACCGCAGCACGCCCAAGACCGCCCGCGTGGCCGACAAGATCAGCTGCGGCCTCCATGAGCTGAAGCGCATGGTCAACGACATGCTCGGATTCGCTGCCGGAGCGCGTCAGCTGCCGCAGCGGATCAGCGTTCCCGAACTGCTGAATGAAGTCCGGCAGACCCTTGATGGGCAGCTGGGCGAGCAGACAAAGCTGCACGTTTCTGTAAGCGATGCCGGCCTCTCGGTTGCCGCCAACAAGGATGCCCTCAAAGGTGCACTGCTAAACCTGATTACGAACGCCGACCAGGTGGGCAACGGTACGGCGAATGTATTGCTGCATGCACACCGGTTTGGCGACTCCATTCACCTCTGCGTGAGTGACGACGGTCCCGGCATACCGCCGGAGCTTCGCGCCCGCGTCTTCGAACCTTTTTTTACGACACGCCCGCAAGGGACCGGGCTCGGACTGTCGGTAGTCAAAGCCGTGGCAGCCGCGCATGGCGGCGAGGTGAGCGTCGCAAGTTCGGACCTGGGCACCTGTTTCGCGATTCAGCTTCCCGCCGACACCGCGGAACGGAGTGAGCCATGATGCAGCCGGCCGTGCTTATCGTCGAGGACGACGCGAACCTGCGTGAGGCATTGTTCGATACGCTTAGTAGCGATACGCAACCCGTACTGACCGCCGAGAGCGGACCGGCCGCCCTCGAGATCATCGACAGCACGCTGATCGGCCTGGTTGTCAGTGACCTGCAAATGGAGCCGATGGATGGCGTCACGCTGCTTGCAGAGATCCGCGAGCGCCACCCCGGCCTGCCCGCCGTGCTTATGACCGCTTACGGATCGATCGAGAATGCCGTTGAGGTCATGCGCAAGGGTGCCTCCGATTACCTGGTCAAGCCTTTTGAAGCCGACGATCTGAAATCGATTGTCGGCAAGTACATCAGGGCACCGCAGGAAGGGAGTATGCCGGTCGCCGCCGACAGAAGTACGCTGGAACTCCTGCAGGTCGCCCGCCGCGTCGCCGGCACACAGGTCACGGTGACGATCAACGGGCCGAGCGGCTGCGGCAAGGAAGTATTCGCTCGTTACATTCACGACCAGTCGTCACGCAGCAAGCAGCCGTTTGTCGCAATCAACTGCGCTGCAATTCCCGAATCCATGCTCGAGGCGGTCCTGTTCGGCTACGAGAAGGGTGCGTTCACCGGCGCAACCGGCGCGCACGCCGGAAAATTCGAACAGGCCGAGGGCGGTACCCTGCTGCTGGACGAGATATCGGAAATGGATCTCGGTCTGCAGGCCAAGTTGCTGCGCGTCATCCAGGAGAAAGAGGTTGAGCGCATTGGCGGTCGAAAGGTAATCCCCCTCGACGTTCGTATTCTCGCAACGACCAACCGCGACCTTCGCCAGTACGTCGCCGACGGCCGTTTTCGTGAAGACCTCTACTACCGACTCAACGTCTTCCCACTGCATATCCCCGCGCTGAAGGATCGTCGCGACGACATCCTGCCGCTGGCCGAGATGGCGCTTGCGCGCTATGGAGACGGCACGCTTTCACTGTCCGATTGCGCGCGCGAAGCCCTCTTGTCGCACGACTGGCCCGGCAATGTGCGCGAACTCGAGAACCTCGTTCAACGCTCCCTGATCCTCGTGAGCGGCTCGGTGATCTCGGCGTCGGACCTCAAGATCGACCAGGCGAGCCTGGCTTCCGGGTCCGAGGGCGATCTGAATCAGGGGCTTCGGAATCGGGAATACCAGCTGATTATCGACGCGATGAGCACGCATCAGGGCAAGCGTGCCGAGGTTGCGGCAGCGCTGGGCATAAGTCCGAGGTCGTTGCGTTACAAGCTTGCCCGCATGCGGGAAGAGGGCATCGCCATTCCAGGAGAAAACGCATGAACGAAATCAATGCCACCCAGTTACTGAGCCAGATTCGTACGCTGGGCAGGGAGCTGCAGCCAACGCAGTCGCCGGCAACGCCCGCCGTTAACAATTTCGGTGAAATGCTGAAGACGACCATCAACGCCGTTAACGATGCGCAGAAAGAAGCCAGCGCACTGAAGGTCGGATTCGTCAACGGCACGACCGACAAGAGTCTCGCCGAGGTCATGATTGCCTCGCAAAAGGCGAGCCTCTCGTTCACGGCCGTTACCGAGGTGCGTAACAAGCTGGTGTCGGCCTACCAGGACATCATGAATATGCCGGTTTAGCTGTCGGTACTTCGATAACTCCAAGGAACTCATAAGAAATCATGGAAAGCGGAACATTAATTGAGTCGTCAGCGGTCCCCTCGAGCCAGTTGAATCTCGCGGGCGTCTTGCGAATTCCAGCGGTGCGCCAGGTCGTGTCTCTGATCGGAGTGGCGGCAGCGGTTGCGGCCGGATTCGCCGTCGTGCTGTGGTCTCAAACGCCGCAGTTCACACAGCTGTATGGGGACATGAGCACGGCCGAGTCGGCCGATGTCGCGGAGGCGCTGCAGGCCGCGAATATCGACTACAAGCTGGCCGGCAACGGCACTGTCCTGGTACCTGAGTCTGAGCTGCACGATGCGCGCCTGCAACTCGCGGCAATGGGATTGCCGCAAAGCGTTTCGACGGGCATGGATCTGATGCAGGAGCAGTCCAGCTTTGGCGTCAGTCAGTTTATGGAAAACGCGCGCTACCAGCACGCGCTGGAGGCCGAGCTGGCCCGTACCATTGCCTCGATCGGTGCCGTCAGAGAGGCGCGCGTGCACCTGGCGTTGCCAAAGCAGACAGCATTTATCCGCGACAACAAGGGCGCCAGCGCGTCCGTCCTGCTGCAGCTCTTTGGTGGCAGGGTTCTCGAGGCCGACCAGGCCTCGGCGATCGTACACCTGGTTGCATCAAGCGTGCCGAACCTGGAGGCGGATGACGTAACGCTCATCGATCAGCATGGCCGCCTGCTCAGCTCGGGCGACGAGCAGGCCGCCGGCGCGCAGGCGGCGACACAGTTCAAGTTCTCCCGCCGCCTCGAGGAAACGTACAAGAAACGCATTGAAGATCTGCTGACGCCGCTACTCGGCGCCGGTCGCGTGCGCGCGGAAGTCGTCGCGGATATCGATTTCACCTACACCGAGGAAACCCGTGAGTCCTTCGATCCGGCGCGCGCCGTGGTGCGCAGCGAGCAGATCAGCGAGGACCAGAGCAGCGGCGCTGCCGCACTGGTCGGTGGCATACCGGGTGCGCTCAGCAATCAGCCACCGGAATCGACCGGCGCGGCGGCGGCCGGCCTTGCTTCCGAGTCGCAACAGGTCGGGCCCAAGAACTCGTCGCGCAGCAGTGTCAGGAACTACGAAGTCGATCGCACGATCCGTCATACACGACCGATGTCGGGTGCAATTCGCAAGCTGTCGGTCGCCGTTCTGATCGATAACACGCCAGCCGAGGGTGCGGAGTCCGAAGCCACACTGAGCGAGCTTGACGTGGATCGCTACACGGCACTTGTCAAAGAGGCGGTCGGCTTCAGTGACGCCCGCGGCGACTCGGTCGTCGTGATGAACGAGGCCTTTCTGGCCGCAGCGCCAATCGAGGCACCGCCACCACCGGCGCTGTGGGAACGTGCGGAGCTGCGGGATATCCTGAAGCAAGTGCTCGGGGCGATCCTGGTACTGGCAATCGCGTTCGGCGTGGTACGCCCGATGCTGCGTGGCGTCATGTCCCCGGGAGCCGCGGGCGGTGAATTCCTGGGGCGTGGCGGCGACGTGGGCGGCATGGGATCCGCGCAGCTTGCCGGCGGTGCCACGGCGATCGCGGGTCCGAATTACGACGAGAAAGTCGCCGCCGCGAAGAACATAACCGGCAACGATCCCGCTCGTGTCGCCCAGGTAGTCAAGAAATGGGTATCCGCCGATGGCTGATGTCGATAGCAACATGACGGGCACCGAGAGGGCGGCATTGCTGCTGATGACGCTCGGCGAGCGTGAGGCTGCCGAAGTGCTGAAGTACATGGAGGCCAACGAAGTGCACCAGCTGGGCACGGCGATGGCGACCTTGAAGAGCGTCAGCCGGAACGAGGCGGACAAGGTTCTCGATATATTTATCCTTGACGTCGAGGACCAGACGGCGCTCGGCGTTGACACTGAAAATTATGTTCGCAAGCTGCTCGGGAATGCGTTCGGCGCGAGCAAGGCCAACGCCTTTATCGAACGCATCGTCAGCGGCGACGATGCGAAAGGATTGGACGCTCTCAAATGGATGAGCTCGAGAGAGGTTGTCGACATTATCCAGGATGAGCATCCACAGATCATTGCCATAGTGCTCGCCTACCTGGAGAGTTCCCAGGCGGCCGAAGTTATCGAAAAGCTGCCCGAAGAAATACGCGCCGATATCGTCATGCGCGTCGCGCGATTGACGGACATCCAGCAGAGTGCGCTCGCGGAAATCGAGAATCTCATCGCCAGCAAATCGGCGGACGCGGGTCGCGGAATCACACGCAAGGTGGGTGGCGACAAGGTAGCTGCCTCCATCGTCAACGCGTTGAAGCCGGAGCGCGGCGAAAAATTACTGGAGCAAATCAAGGAACGCAACGAGGAACTGTCGGTACGCATTCAGGACATGATGTTCGTCTTCGAGACCTTGCTCGAAGTCGACGACCGCGGCATCCAGGCACTGCTGCGCGAAATCTCGAACGATTTGCTGGTTGTCGCGCTGAAAGGCTGCGATCCGGCAATCAGCGACAAGATACTGGGCAACATGTCCAAGCGTGCAGCAACCCTGCTGCGCGAGGACATGGACGCGAAGGGCCCCATAAAGCTCAGCGACGTCGAACAATCGCAAAAAGAGATACTGGATATCGCGCGAAGGCTTGCCGATTCCGGCGACATCAACCTTGGCCAGGGCGGCGAGGAATATGTCTGACGACGTGGCCGCAAAGACACCGGCAGCCTGGGACGTGCCGACAATCAAAGGCTCGGGTGGCGGGGCGTTTCCGACGGCGGCTCGTCTCGAGGAGGTACAGAAGCAAGCCTACGAGGAAGCCTGGCGCCAGGGGCACGCCGAAGGCCACGCCGCCGGCGAAGAAGCGGTTCGCGCGCGCGCGGCGCGCTTCGACGAGTTGCTGCGTGCGCTGAGCGAACCGTTCGACCGACTGGACGAATCGGTCGAGAAACAGCTGGTGGAACTGACCATCGCGATCGTCAAGCAGCTGTTCCGCAGGGAGATCAAGATCAATCCGACGCACGTAATCGGCGTCGTTCGCGACGCCATTCAGCTGCTGCCGGTCGCCAGCCGCGCCGTGCAGGTTCATCTTCATCCGGAGGACGCGGCGCTGGTTCGGGACACCCTGTCTCCGGCAGAAGGCGAGCCGGCATGGGCGCTCGTCGAAGACCCGCTGATTGCGCAGGGCGGTTGCAGGATCACGACCGAGAATTCCCAGATCGACGCCACCACGGAAGCCCGGCTGCGGTCCGTGATCAGCGCCACCCTTGGCGACGAGCGTCGCGAATGAGCGAAGAAAACACCGTATTGGTCGGGCCGGATCCTGATCGGAACCTGGAGCGTGCGTTGCGACTGGGGGCCTACGTCGACCGCGCCTATGACGAAGCCCCGCAACTCGTCGTCGAAGGCGTGCTGCGTCGCACGGTCGGTTTGGCGATGGAAGCGGAAGGCTGTCACGCCGCTCTCGGCGGCCGATGCGATGTCGTTGCCGCCGATGGACGGCACGTGGAAACCGAGGTTGTCGGGTTTTCCGGCGAACGATTATTCCTGATGCCGGTCGCCGACATGCGCGGCGTGTCGCCGAACGCGAGAGTCATTCCCGTGTCCGGTACGCCCGAAGTCGTGGTCGGCGATGATCTACTGGGCCGGGTTCTCGACGGTCGCGGCAAACCGCTGGATGGCGGCAAACCCCTGATGCGCGGAAAAACCGTACCGCTGATGGGGGAGTCGATCAATCCGCTCAGTCGCCAGCCGATTCGCACGCAGCTGGATGTCGGTATTCGATCGATCAACTCGCTGTTGTCCATCGGTCGCGGGCAACGCATGGGCCTGTTCGCGGGTAGCGGTGTCGGCAAGAGCATGCTGCTGAGCATGATGACCCGAAATACGGAAGCCGACGTCGTTGTGGTCGGGCTCGTCGGCGAGCGCGGCAGGGAGGTGCAGGAGTTCATCGATCATTCCCTGGGCGAAGAAGGCATGAAGCGCGCCGTCGTCGTCGCGACGCCGGCGGACGATACCCCGCTGATGCGCATGCATGGCGCCTGGCTCACGGCTGCCATTGCCGAGCATTTTCGCGACCAGGGCCAGAATGTCCTGCTGCTCATGGACTCCCTGACGCGTTTCGCGCAAGCCCAGCGCGAGATTGCGCTGGCAATCGGCGAGCCTCCGGCGACGAAGGGCTATCCGCCTTCAGTGTTCGCAAAGCTGCCGCAGCTCGTGGAGCGCGCCGGCAACGGCGCCAAAGGCGGTGGTTCGATTACGGCTATCTACACGGTTCTGGCCGAGGGCGACGATCAGAACGATCCCATCGTCGACGCCGCGCGAGCGATTCTGGATGGACACATCGTCTTGTCGCGCCGCATGGCGGATGCCGGCATCTACCCGGCCGTGGATATCGAGTCGTCGGTAAGCCGCGCCATGAATCAGTGCACCAGCGACGCGCAGCAGCAACTGGCGTCGCGATTCCGCCAGGTCTGTTCGACCTACCAGGAAAACCGTGACCTGGTGGCCGTGGGCGCCTATCAACCCGGATCGAATCCAAAGCTCGATGAAGCCATTGCGCTGTGGCCGTCCATTATCGATTTCCTGCGCCAGCATCACGGTGAAAGCGTTGATTCGCAGGCGAGCCTTGCAGCACTCCGCGAGTTGTTTGACGCAGCCCCGGCAGAGGATGCCGGCGAGCCGGCAGGACACTGACGTGAAGGCGCGATCGATCAAGATCGGCAAGGTAGCGACGCTCGCCGCCGCCGAAGAGCGACGTCTCGGTCAGCTGGCAGGGCGAGCCCGACAACACCTGGAAGATCAGCAGGATCGTCTCGGGGAGCTGAACGCGTTCCGGCACAACTACGCGAAGAAGAAAGTCGGCCAGTCAACCCTGCGGGCGGCGCATTGGCAGGACTACCAGGCGTTTCTCAACCGGCTCGACACGGCCGTAAGAGCGCAACAACAATTGGTGCGCGACAGCGAACGTATGCTCGAGACGCATCGCAAACGCTGGATTGCCAAGCGGCAACGGCTGGAGTCGCTCGAGCGCGTGCTCGAGAAATACCGGGCCGACGAACGTATGCGGGACTCACGGCGCGAGCAAAAGAGACTGGATGAGCTGCCGAATACCCAGTCCTCGTTCCAGAAAGAAGAATAGTCAGCCGCTCCGCATCGGCCGATGTCTCGCGAAAGCTGGCACGTATCTTGCTCTTAGCTACATAGGACCCCTATAACGCTCAGAGGAACGCGCATGCTCGCAACACTTCAACTGCAAATCTCGCCGCCTGAATCCCTGGCGGACACGAGCCAGGACCCCGGAACCGCGGTCGCTGGCGACACGGGCCGGGGCGAATCGGGCTTCGCGAACCTGTTGCGATCGAACGTTGGCGCGACGGCACCCGCCGAAGAGTCCGGCGGCGAGTCATTGCCGGAGAGCGGCAGCGAGTTGCCGGGCATCGCCGCAGAGCCGCAGAGGGGCGACGCGCTCGGGGCCCGACCGGTGCCGTATTTCGACCCGGGTCTGTGGAGGCCGAAAATCGATCCGGGACTCATCAAGCTTTCCGCGACGACTCCCGCGCATAGTGAGCTCGCGATACAGGGCGAAAGTCCGGAACTGGTGCTGGAAACGCCGGTCATGTATCCGCCGGCAAACGCCGAGGGTGCCGTGAATCCGGAGGCACTGATTCTCTCGGCACCGCCTGGCACGGCGGCAATGGTATCGCCTGCTGCAATTGAACCTGCCGGCCGCCCCGGCAACGCTACGGAGAGACCGCAAGGTGCCGCACTGAATGCCCGGCTGCCGGTGGGCCCGGGGCAGACTGGTAGCCAGGCTCCGCCGGTTCTGGCGCCGGCTGCCGATGCCCGTGACCTCGCTGTACGCCTCAAGCCGGGCGGATTCGTCGTGCCCGCCGCCAGCCTCGGTTTGCGCGAGAACGGTCAGCCTGCCAGGCCGGTAACGCCGGCGGCGGCGATTCCCGGCACGGACGCGACGCTGCAGGCAGAGAACCGCATGCCCGCAGGTGAGCTGGCGAGGCGATTCGAGCCGATTCCGCTACAACGCGTAGAGGGCCGAATCGAATCGGGCGCGGACGCCGGGCAGACACGAATCAGCGTTGCACCGCCGACGCCGAACCTGCAGGCAACGATCAACCCGGCGCCGTCGCACTCGGCGCTCTCGCTGGCGCCTGCAGGTGACCTGAGCCTGGCCGGGCTTCTACAGCAGGGCACCGACCTGATCAATACCCCGGTACGTGACGCGACATGGGGTCAGCAACTCGGCGAACGGGTCGTCATGATGGCCGGAAACCAGCTGAAACAGGTAGAGATTCGCCTGACGCCGGCTGAGCTGGGCCCGCTCAGGGTGCAGGTCTCCGTCGACGACGGCGCCGCCCATGTCACTTTCCACGCCCAGCACGCCGTGACGCGCGAGGCACTCGAACAGGCCCTGCCGCGACTGCGGGAAATGCTGGCTGAAAACGGCCTGTCACTGGGCCAGGCGGATGTCAGTGATCGCGGTGTTGGCGAGGGTAATCGCGAGCACGAAGCGGGTGGTCGGTTCGCGGGGACACCTGCGGATGACGGCCAGGATTCGGGGATGGAAATCACCGGGGACCCGGCGCGCCGAAGCGGTGCCTCGAATGGCCTTCTGGATACCTTCGTCTGACGCGAGCGCGCCGGGCTGTCAAAAAACTGACGGATCCCGGGCGCGGCCCCGATCGTGCGGCCTGGCGACGGTTTTCCGACGCTATCCGGTTCTCGGAGAATTCTTGAAAACCCATGTAAGTTATTAAAATTTAATATAAAAATATCACTTTTTCACGCTTGGCATGGCACTTGCATTATCCCTGGTAGTAATCATGGGAGTGAGTGATGGCCGAGGAAGACAAAGACACCGAAACTGCCGCCGAATCCGGAGGCGGTCTAATGAAGAAGGTGATGCTGGCCGTTGCCGCTCTCGGCCTGCTGGGTGCCGGCGTCGTCGGCGGCATGATCTTCTTCGGTGGCGACGCGCCCGCCGACGACGATGGGGTTACCGAAGCGCTGGCTGACCCTGCCGCACCGGCCCTCTACACCAGCCTGCATCCGCCGCTGGTCGTGAACTTCAGGGACAGCCTCGGCGAGTCGCATTTCATGCAAATCACGATGGAAGTCATGGCGCGCGAGCAGCACATTATCAACGCGGTTCGTGAACATACGCCGGTTATTCGCAACAGCCTCATCCTGCTATACAGCGGCGCGATCTTCGAAGAAGTAACGACGCGCGAGGGCAAGGAAAAAATGCTTGCCGATGGTCTTGCCGAGATCCAGGCGGTGATGACCGAGCAGATTGGTGAGCCCGGCGTCGAGGCCGTGTACTTCACCGCCCTGGTCATTCAGTAAGGCGCCCTCGATGTCGGATCCGGTACTCACAGACGAGGAAAAAGGCGCGTTACTCGAAGGCATGTCGAGCGGCGAAGTCGAAGTGCACTCAAACAAGGGGCCCGGGTATGCGGAGGTAACGCCGTTCGAAATAGGTCCGCGCTCAAGGCTCAAAACGAACAGTTATCCACGACTGCAAAGCCTGAACCGCCAGTTTGCCGGGCGCATGAGCAAGCAGGTGGAGTTGCTGCTGAACGTAGACTCCCAGGTCAACTTCATCAGCACCAGGACCCTGAGCTACAGCGCGGCCAGCGAAAACAACGAGGGCCTGTCGCTGATCGTGGAATTCCTGCCGAAACCACTGGACGGTGCCGCGTTCATAACGCTGGCCGCCTCGACCGTGGGCGACCTCGTCGAGACGTTTTACGGTGGGCACAGCAACGATCCTGCAACTCACCAGCCGGAATTTTTTACCCCGGGCGAGATCAGCGTTGCGGGACTTTTCGGCGAAGCGGTGCTGTCGGTCATCGCCGAGGTCTGGGCGCCCATGGCCAGCTTCCAACCCGTCATCGCCGCAACCCACCTCAGCAGCGGCGTGGTCGACAGCATCGACGGCGGCGACGCGGTTATCAGCTCCGAATTCAGCCTGGAGTTCGGGCAGAAACAGCAGGATTTCCAGATTCTCTGGCCGGTGTCGACCGTTGCGTCATTGCTGCCGGTGTTCGACGGGCAGAAGCGCGATCGGGATGCCGGCGAGGACGCGCGCTGGGAAAAGTCCCTGCGCGCGAGCGTGACCGATTCGGTGGTCAGGATATCTTCCGATGTCGGCCAGACTCGCATGGCCCTGCGCGCTATCGCAGATCTTGCGCCCGGCGATGTCATCAACATCGGCAATCCGAGGGAAGGCACCGTCAGTGCGAGTGGTGTGCCGATCCTGGCAGGGCGCTTCGGTATTCAGGAAGGTCATTACGCCGTAGAGGCAATCAACTGGCTGCAATCCGAATCCGGATCGCGAGCCACACATCGCAAGCAATAAAGAGGAATTCAGACGATGGAAAGCGATACACCGACGCCCGGCAACGAGCCAGAACCACAGGCAGCGGAAGAAGCATCCGGCGCGCCGCAGTATGCGCCCGACGAACTCAACGAAGGTGGAAAGCCGCCTGCGGGCGCCCGCGCCGACGTGAACCTCGACCTGGTTCTGGATATTCCGGTCGACCTGTCGCTGCGCGTTGGCTCTACGGACATATCGATCCGCGACCTGGTCTCCCTCGTCGAGGGCTCGGTCATAGCACTGGATCAGGACGCCGGCGCACCGATGGATGTTCTGGTCAACGGTACCCTGATCGCACACGGCGAAATCGTCGTCGTCGACGAGCAGTACGGCGTGCGTCTGACCGACGTGGTTACGCCCGTCGAACGTATCGAGCAACTGCACTAGGTCGGGCCAATGCTTGGAGAGATTCTCACATCGGCCGGCACGGCCACGAACACCGCTCCGACGTTGCCCTCGACGCCCGGCATCGGCGGCGGCGATTTCCTGCACATGGGGATCAGCATGCTGTTTGTCGTCGCCGTGATCGTGATCCTCGGCTGGCTGTATTCACGTTCGCGTTTCGTGGGTGTCGGCAGCAGCGATGCGATCAATGTCGTTGCCACGCGCGCGCTCGGGCCGAAGGAACGCTTGCTGATCGTCGAGGTCGCCGACCAGCAGCTACTTGTCGGCATGACGGCAACGAATGTGCAGACGCTGCATGTCTTCGACAAACCGGTAACAATCGCGACGCCGGCCAGCAAGCGCGGCGGATTCGCCGATCGTCTCCGCACATCGCTGCAGGAGATCGGCAAGTGAGGTGGCTGGCACTGGTCGTGACGCTGTGCCTTGCGACTGCAACGGCGGATGCGCAGACGGCGCCGCTGGCGCTGGCTGCCGAAGCAACCCAGGGGCAAAGCTACACGCTGAGTATTCAGATACTGGTTTTGATGACGCTGCTGACGCTGTTGCCGGCCGCGATCCTTTCAACCAGCGCGTTCGTGCGCATCATCATCGTGCTGTCCATTCTACGGCAGGCTCTCGGCACCGCGCAGACGCCACCGAACCAGGTCCTGCTGGGGATAGCGCTGTTTCTGACCTTCTTCGTCATGTCACCGGTTATCAGCGACATACACGAAAACGCCGCGACGCCCTACATCAATGGCGAAATTTCGGCTGCGGAAGCCTTGTCCAGCGGCATACAGCCGCTGCGCCAGTTCATGCTGAACCAGACGCGCGACAGCGATCTGCAGCTGTTTGCGTCCATTTCAGGCCTTGCGGACATTACATCGGTCGATCAGGTGCCCTTCACCGTCGTCGTTCCGAGCTTCATGGTGAGCGAATTGAAGACGGCGTTTCAGATCGGCTTCCTGGTCTTCATTCCGTTCCTGATTATCGATCTCGTGGTTTCAAGCGTCCTGATGTCCATGGGCATGATGATGCTCTCGCCAATGCTGATTTCGCTGCCTTTCAAGATCATGTTGTTCGTAATGGTTGACGGATGGGCGCTGCTGCTTGGCACGCTGGCATCGAGCTTTTACGCGTGAGGACTCTGCAATGACACCGGAAACCGTAACGACAATTGGCCAGCAGGCACTCTGGGTGACGATATTGATCGCGTCGCCGCTGCTGGGTTCCGCGCTCGCCGTCGGCCTGCTGGTCGGCATGGTTCAAGCGGCTACACAGATCAATGAAATGACACTGAGCTTCATTCCAAAACTGCTCGTGCTGGTAATGGCGCTGGTCCTCGCGGGACCGTGGATGCTCAGCGTCATCGTGAACTATACGCGCCAGCTTATGGAGCAAATACCTTCCCTCATCTCGTAAACAGCGAGTAAGGATCGAGAGATGTTTTTGAGAAAAAATCGTGAATATAGAGATCCCAATAGCACCAATTATCGAGACATTGGCCATCTACATCTGGCCCTTCGTTCGGATCGGCGCGTTCCTGATGGTCATGCCCTTGATTGGCGGGAGCTTCACGCCGGTTCGGGTGCGATTGCTGCTAGCGATCGTGTTGACCATCGCTATCGCTCCAATGGTGCCACCTGCAGTGACTCGGGATGTGTTGAGTGTGGCGGGTCTGGTCACGATGATTCAGGAGATCGCGATCGGCGTCGCATTGGGATTCTTAGTGCAGCTTGTCTTCGACGCGATCGCGCTAGGGGCACAGGTGATTGCCATGAGCATGGGCCTTGGCTTCGCCGTTTTCCTGGATCGGGCACGGGGGGTCAGCGTTCCGGTACTTGGTCAATTGTTCCTGATGCTGTCGATGCTGATATTCCTGTCGCTGGACGGCCACCTGGCAATGATTCAACTCCTGGCCGACAGCTTTCGGGCCTGGCCGATGTCCGAGGGCGGCCTGACGCTGCCGGTTCTTTCCGAGCTGCTGGTGTGGACGGCGCAGCTTTTCATCTTTGCGATGAAAATCGCGCTGCCGGCCGTCACGGCACTGCTGATCGTCAATCTCTCGTTTGGAATCATGAGCCGCGCAGCACCGACGCTGAACCTGTTCGCGGTCGGTTTCCCCGTTTCCATGTTGTTGGGCTTCGTGGTCATTTTTCTAAACATGGGCGGACTGGTGGAGAACGTAGCAGCGTTCCTGGAAATGTCACTACTGAAGATTTCGCTCTTGCTTGAAATGTGAGCACAACGGTAACCGCGAGGAACGCAGAGAGTGGCTGAAGAAGCGCAACAGGACCGCACCGAACAAGCGACACCGAAACGTCGCGAGGACGCCCGCAAGAAGGGCGACGTTCCGCGTTCGCGGGAGTTGACGATGACCGGCGTGATGCTGTCGGGCGCCGGCGCAATGCTGCTGCTCTCAGGCCCGATCGGTGGCGATCTTGCCGACGCTTTCGCGCGTGGTTTTTCCATAGAGCGCGCACAGCTCATGGACGAGCGCTATCTTCTGCCCGCCCTGGCCGAGCTGGGCGCAAGCATGTTTCTGAGCCTTGCGCCGCTTGCACTGGTGCTGCTGTGCGCCGTGTTCTTCAGCGCCGCCGCAATCGGCGGATGGTCATTCAGCCTGAAAGCGGCGGCCTTCAAAGCCGAGCGGCTCAATCCGCTAAAAGGCATCAAGCGAGTATTCGGTGCGAACGGTCTCAATGAACTCGTCAAGGCCGTGGCCAAGTTTACGCTGGTTGCTGTTATCGCAGTCTCATGGCTCTGGTACTCATCGGAAGACCTGCTGTCGCTCGGGCGCGAGCCGATAGGCGAGGCGATCCGAGATTCCCTGAAGCTCTGCGGCATGTCGCTGCTCGTTGTCAGTTCGGGGTTGATCGTCATCGCCGCCTTCGATGTGCCTTTTCAGCTTTGGCAGTATGAGAAAAAACTTCGCATGACGCGCCAGCAGGTCAAGGACGAGTTCAAGGAGACCGAGGGTCGACCCGAGGTGAAGGCACGCGTCAGGGCACTGCAGCAGCAGGCCGCAACGCGCCGCATGATGGAGGAGCTGCCGGACGCCGACGTCGTCATCACCAACCCCACGCACTTCGCTGTTGCCTTGAAGTACGACGAAACCAGGATGGGTGCGCCGAAAGTCATCGCGAAGGGCAAGGACCTCATCGCGAAACGTATTCGTGAAGTCGCAGAAGAGCATGGGGTACCGCTGTTCTCGGCGCCGCCGCTCGCACGCGTACTTTTCCGCACGGCGGAAATCGGCGAGGAAATACCGGCGCGGCTGTACACGGCCGTTGCGCAGATTCTTGCCTACATCTACCAACTCAACGAAGCACCCGGACCGGGGCAGCGTCGGCCCGAGCCGCCTGTGCCGGATATTGACGAAGACGAATTCCCGGGACCGAAACGCTCGGGATGAGTAAATAAGAATGGCAAACACGACAACATATGCTCACCTGACGGACATCCTGCATGGCCTCGGCCTGCCGTTCCTGGTTCTGGCGATGCTGGCGATGATGATGATCCCGCTACCGCCGCTCGCCCTCGACGTGCTGTTTTCGTTCAACATTGCCCTGTCGCTTGGCATCCTCTTGACCACCGTGTATGTGAAGCGGCCGCTGGATTTCGGCGTTTTTCCGACGATCCTGCTGGTCGTAACCTTGCTCCGCCTGGCGCTCAACATCGCCTCGACCCGGGTCGTCCTGCTCAACGGCCACAGCGGCACGGCCGCAGCGGGAAAGGTGATCGAAGCATTCGGAGAATTCGTGGTTGGCGGCAACTACGCCGTTGGCCTGGTCATCTTCGCGATCCTCGTCATCATCAACTTCGTCGTCGTCACGAAGGGCGCGGGTCGTGTTTCCGAGGTGTCCGCGCGGTTCACCCTGGATGCCATGCCCGGCAAACAGATGGCGATCGATGCCGATCTCAATGCCGGCGTCATTGACCAGGAGGAGGCACGCCAGCGACGCCAGGAGATTGGCGAGGAGGCCGATCTGTACGGTTCCATGGACGGTGCCAGCAAGTTCGTCCGCGGCGATGCAATCGCCGGCATCCTTATCCTGTTCATCAACATCGTCGGGGGCCTGATTATCGGTACCTCGCAACACGACCTGTCCTTGTCGGCGGCTGTTCACAACTACACGCTGCTGACCATCGGCGACGGACTCGTCGCCCAGATTCCGTCGCTGCTGCTGTCTACCGCTGTCGCCATCATCGTAACCCGCGTCACGCGTTCGCAGGACATGCGTCAGCAGATCTCGAAGCAACTGTTCGAGGACCCGCGAGCGCTGATCGTCACGGCCGCGATCGTCGGTATCCTCGGCCTGATTCCCGGCATGCCGAATTTTGCATTCCTGAGCCTTGCGGGTCTTTGCGCATTCGGCGCCATGCGCATCATGCAAAAGCAGCGCGTCGCGCCGGAACCCGAGGTCAGGCCGATCGATCCCGATTCGATCCTGCCCGATCTCAGCTGGCAGGACGTTGATCCTGTCGATCTGGTCGGCCTGGAAGTCGGCTATCGCCTGATCCCGCTGGTGGACTCGCAGCGCAACGGCCCGCTGGTCGGCCGCATCAAGGGCGTCAGGAAAAAACTGACCGAGGAACTCGGCTTCCTGGTCTCGCCGGTGCACATCCGCGACAACCTGGACCTGGCGCCGAATGCCTATCGAATTTCGCTCGCGGGCGTCTCGGTGGGCGAAAGCGAGGTGCACATCGACAAGGACCTGGCGATCAACCCCGGCCAGGTATTCGGAAAAATCAACGGTATCGCTACCGAGGACCCGGCGTTCGGCCTCGAGGCCTTCTGGATCGATGCCTCGCAGCGCGAAGAGGCACAAATGCTTGGCTATACCGTGGTCGACCCGTCGACGGTGGTAGCAACGCATCTGAGCCAGTTGCTGCAGACAAACGCGCACGAGCTGCTGGGTCATGAGGAATGTCAGCAGCTGATGGATCGACTCGCGACGGCGTCGCCGAAACTGGTCGAAGAGCTGACGCCCAAGCTGCTGCCGATGAGCGTCATCACGCGCGTCCTGCAGAACCTTCTCGAAGAGCACATTCCTCTGAAGAACATTCGCAAGATCGCCGAAACGCTGGCGGAACACGGTGGCCGAAGTCAGGATCCCGACGTTTTGTCGGCCGCGGTGCGCGTCGCGCTGGGCCGTTCCATCGTCCACAACGTAGCAGGGACGCGGTCTGAGCTCCCCGTCATGACCCTGGAGCCCGAGTTGGAACGAATCTTGAATGAGTCTGCACAGGATGGCGGAAATATTGGACTGGAACCGGCAATGGTCGAACGGCTGCATCAGACCCTCACGGACAAGGCGCAGAGCCAGGAGATCGCGGGCGAACCGGCAGTGCTGCTGGTCGCGCCGCAGATACGGCCGTGGATGTCGCGAATGATGCGCAATATTCGCAACCTGCATGTCATTGCCTACAACGAGGTTCCCGACGACAAGCGCATACAGATGATCGCGGCGGTCAGTTGAGCGGCGCGGAAGTTTACAGGAAGAGCAAGGGTTGACAGAGCGAACGAGTAAGGAAACGAGCGAGCAAATCAATGAGGAAAGACGGTGAAAATCAAACGATATTTGGATAAGGATATGCGACACGTCCTGCGCCGCGTGCGCGAGGACCAGGGGCCCGACGCGGTAATCCTGTCAAACCGGCGTGTCGACGACGGTATCGAGGTGATTGCGGCGATTGACTATGACGAGGCGCTGGTACGCCAGGCCATGGGTGTCCCGGCGCGCGCTGAAGAGAGCCTGGATTCGGATGTCCTGGCGCGGTTTGCCGAAGACGATGTTGCGCCGGTCGCTGCCGCTTCGATTCCGGATTCACCGCCGGAAATCGTTGCGGCAAGACTCACGCGTCGGCCAGTGGACGAGGATGCTATCGGGGAGCTGCGCAGCGAACTGTCGTCGATGCGCGGGCTCCTTGAGACTCAACTCTCGGGCCTGGTCTGGGACGATACGGTGCGACGCTTTCCACAGCGCGCGCAGATACTCAGGAACCTGTCGCGTCTGGGCCTGGCACCGGATATTTCCAATATCATTGTCGACCGTCTCGGCCCCGCGGACAAGGTCCGGAATCTCTGGAGCGCACCGCTCACCGAGCTGGCGCAGACGCTGCCCGTCGTTGACGACAGGCTGCTGGAAGACGGCGGCACGATCGCGCTGATCGGCCCGACGGGCGTCGGCAAGACCACCACCATCGCCAAGATCGCCTCTCGATTCGCCATGGAAAACTGGTCCGACGATATCGCTCTGATCAGCGCTGATTCCTATCGCATCGGCGCAAAGGAACACCTCAGTGCCTTTGCCAACATCATTGGTGCCAAGGTCTATTCGGCCAGCAGCTTCGATGAGTTGTCGGAGACGCTGACGCACCTGCGCGACAAGAAGCTGGTGCTCATCGACACCGAGGGTCGTAGTCAGCGCGACCGCGATCTGTCCAGTCGCCTTGCGGCCTACGGTCGCAACGCCGACCGCATCCGCTTTTACCTGACCTTATCGGCGGCGACGCAGGAGGCTGCGCTCGACGAGACGATCCGCGAGTTCAGCAAAGTGCCGCTGGAAGGCTGCATCGTGACGAAGATTGACGAAGCAGGCCAGCTCGGCTGCGTAATGAGTGCGCTGATTCGCAACGACCTGCCAGCAGCATGGTTTTCAGACGGCCAGCGCATTCCCGACGACCTGCACTCGGCCGCGCGCAAGAAGCTCTGGCTGGTCAACCAGGCCGTCGAATGCGTGGAATGCAGCCAGCCGCGCGTCGATGAGAGAACAATCGCCGAAGATTTCTCGATACAGAAGTTCGCCCATGTCCAGTAATTCGCAACAAGCAAACCTGACGCGCTTCATGAAGCGGCGTCCCGTCAAGGTAGTGGCCGTTTGCAGCGGCAAGGGTGGCGTCGGCAAGACAAACGTTGCCTGCAACGTCGCTGTTGCCCTTGGCAGCCGTGGCCGAAACACCTGTCTGCTCGACGCGGACATGAGCCTTGCCAATGTCGACGTATTGCTGGGGCTGCAGCCACGCTTCAATTTGTCGCATGTCGTCAATGGTGAAACGGACCTGCAAAGCACTATTCTGCGCGGTCCTGGCAATATTCGAATCGTTCCGGCGGCATCCGGGAATTTCAGCATGACGGATCTGCCGGATGCCATGCAGGCCGGCATCATCCAGGCGTTCAGCGAGTTGACGGATCAACCGGATGTGATGGTTGTCGATACAGCGGCGGGCATTTCGTCGAAGGTCGCACGCTACGTGCAGGCTGGGCAGCACGCGGTCGTCGTTGTTTGTGACGAGCCGGCTGCATTGACCGACGCCTATGTCCTGATCAAGGTCTTCAGCCAGCACTACGGAATTTCACGATTCCAGATAGTTACGAACCAGAGCCGGCGATCACGAGATGGCCGCGCATTGTTCCGCAAGCTGTCACGTGTCACTGACACCTATCTGGAGGTCGTGCTGCATCATCTTGGCGATATTCCGAGGGATGACTACCTGGTCAAGGCCGTGCAAGAGCAGCGAGCCGTGGTGGACGCATATCCGAAGAGCGCGTCGGGCGCCGCTTTCACGCAGCTGGCGTCGAGCATCGACGCGCTGCCGGCGGCGCGAGGTGCGAGCGGGGGCGTCGAATTTTTCCTGGAGCGTCTGCTGACGGTAGGCCCGGCATCGCGAGGTAAGGTCGCATGAACACATACAGCAACGTCGTCACGCGCAACGAGTACTCGGATAGCGACCTTGTCATGCAGCACGTCGACCTGGTGAAGCGTATTGCATATCACCTTGCCGCTCGCCTGCCATCGACTGTCGATGTCAACGATCTGATGCAGTCGGGCATGGTCGGATTGCTGGAGGCGGCCGGCAATTTTGACGCGTCACGTGGCGCCAGCTTCGAAACTTACGCCGGTATTCGAATCCGCGGCGCCATGCTGGATGATATTCGCAAGCACGACTGGACGCCCCGCTCGGTGCATCACAAGTACAGGCGGGTAACCGAAGCGATAAACGCGATCGAGGCCGAGAAGGGCCGGGCGGCCAGCGCCGATGAGATTGCCGCGAAAATGAATATTTCTACCGAGGAGTATCACAAGATCCTTGCGGACAGCGCGTGCAGCCGGCTGTTCAGCTTCGAGGAAACCCTCGAGGAACCGACGCTGCAGCGCAAACCGCCGTCATCGGATGCGCCACTGCCGGATCAGGAACTCTACCAGTCGCAGTTTCGTGCCCAGCTTGCGGAGTCCATCGACCAGTTACCGGAGCGCGAACGCCTCGTGCTGTCGCTGTACTACGAGCAGGAGCTGAATCTCAAGGAAATCGGCGAGGTGCTGGAAGTCTCGGAGTCGCGTGTATGCCAGATCCACGGTCAGGCGGTAATGCGCCTTCGGGTCGCTGCGAAACGCTGGAGCTAAAGGAGCGCAACCATGGCCGACTATATCTCGGGGATCAAGCACATTACGCCTTCCTATCCGGTCAAACCGGTGCAGCCGGTGCACAAGGACCGGGAGACCGATCGCCGGCAAAAGCCGAAGCAGGAGCCCCCGGATACGGATGACAAGGAGCGCCAGGACGAGCAGGACGGCGACCGCAAACCCACTATCGATGAGCGTGTGTGACCATGAGCAACGAGACCTTCTTCATATCCATACTTCTGGCGTCGAACGCCGCGCTGCTGGCAGTTGCCACGATCGCTATCGTTCGCTTCGAGCGCCGCTGGAATCGCATCGAGAGCTTTTGGGACAGTCCCACCGGTGCGGCACTCAGCGATGCCAGCGACGACGAGATGCGCGCACAGACGAAGGCAACACGGCAGCTGCAGCAACGGCTCGGCGAGCTGCAGCGTGCGGTAAAGCAAATAGAGTCCAGGCCGGCACAGGAGCGGCCTTCCATCGATCGAAATCTGCCGATCGAGAACGCGGTGCGTATGGCCAGGCTGGGCGCCAGCGTCGAGGACCTGACGCGAAACTTCGGGCTAAACGTCGGTGAGGCCCGCCTGATGAAGAAACTACACGGACGGGCGCCCGTTGCGGCGAACGGTCATCAGGCGGCGATGCCGACAAGCTGAAAAGACGCCACGGCTCGATCAGTGCCGTGCCGCGCAGGTCACGCCTGCGTACCGGGAGAAAAACAGGTCGATGCTGCAATCGTTCGCCTGATTCGGAAAGGCGTTCTACGGCTACATGCCGTCCATTTCCAGCCGCCGCATCCTGAGGGTTTCCGATTCGCGGCTGAACATGTGCTGAATCAATATCTCCCGCTGGGCAGGGGGCAGGTCGATGAACTCGATGGCGATGCCGTAGGGAAGATCCTGTCCGCTGGTGTCTGGCGGGTCGTCGAGCCGCACGACCTTGCAGAATGATTCCACGTAGCGATTGTCGCTGGACAGCAGGAACTGAATGTACAGCTTGTCGCCGACCGACAGCGGCTGTTTGCTGGAGAAGATCAGTCCGTCTGCGCTGACATCGCAGGTCTGCGGAAGCGACTGAGCCAGGCTTTTCTTGGTTTCGCGCAACGACGGTAACTGATCTATGATGACGTTCAGTTTGTCGTTGAGCAGGGTCATGCAACGCCCGACTTTGCCGTAGTCGGCACTGAGCAGGTACATCGCTTCACTGAGCCGTGCCTCGATATCGACGAGCTTCGCCTGCGCGCCGTCGCTGATTCCCAGGCTGAGTTTATAGTGCTCGAGACCGTTCTTGACAGTTTCATCGTCAATGCGTTCGTATCTCACATAGATGGATTCACTGATGCGAAAAGAGCGTCTGTTCTCTTGTCCGTTCGTCATGGTTTCGGTTCCTCGCTTGATTCATCTGCCGCGGAGGCTTGCGTAAGGCTCATTGTTCGGTATTCGTCGATTTCCTTGCCTCGCACGATGGCGATGTCGACACGCCGGTTCTTTGCCCTGTTTTCGTCGCTGTCATTGGGTGCCCGGGGGCGTGTATCCGCATGACCCGTCACGATGACGTTGTCGGGGCTGACCTGCGAGAGTTCGAGAAGCTGGTGAGCCACGGAAACTGCGCGCGATGTCGACAGGTCCCAATTGGATCGGAACCGCTCGTTCGAGATAGGCACGTTGTCGGTGTGCCCGGAAATCGTCACCTCGCCGCTGTTATTGTCGATCAAGTCGCCAATCTTCTTCAGCGCCGGAATGAACGATGCACGAAGGTCGGCCATGCCCGAGTCGAAGGATGCATTTTCCATGATATGGATGATGACCTTCATGCCCTCGGTCTGTATCGACACATCGCCCTTGTTGAGTTCATCTTTTAAGGCAAGGCGCAGTCGCTGGGCGTGCCTTCGCGCTTTTTCGATTTCCCGCGCTTCGCGTTCGAGCGCGTCCAGCGTATTCTTGTTGGAGTCAACCGTGAACTGGCGCACCTGCGGAAGCGCCGTTGGGTCAGGCCGGCCGGGGCTGAATTCCTGCGCAACCACGCTGGTACCTTTGGGGATAGTTCGGACTTCGATTTCCGCCTGTACGCCGAAAGCATCCTTCATCGAGCCGGAGAGTTGTTTGAACTTTGCCGCATCCATTTCCGAGAACGCGAGCAGCAGCACGAAAAAGCACATCAGCAGGGTCATGAGATCCGCAAACGTCATGACCCATGCCGGGACGCCAGCACTCTCCTGTTTTTGCGGGGCGCCTTCAGACATGTCTCATCAGCGTCCGAGGCCCGTCAGGCTTCGGCGTCCTCTTCCGCACGCTTCGAACGTGGCAGGTATGCCTCCAGCATGGCCGCAATGATGCGCGGGTTCTGGCCACCCTGGATGCTCAGGAGTGCGTCGATAATCAGCGTCTTGCTGGTGTTTTCCTCGCGGCTGCGCACGGCCAGCTTGTCTGCGATCGGCAGCGCGAACATGTTGGCGAGGATAGCCCCGTAGAGCGTCGTGAGGAGAGCGACAGCCATGGCCGGGCCAATCTGCTTCGGATCATCCATGTTGGAGAGCATCTGTACCAGGCCGATGAGCGTTCCGATCATGCCCATCGCGGGCCCGACGTCGCCGATGGCCTTGAAAATATCCTGGCCGTCGCTGTGTCGTTTCAGCGTCTCGTTCAGGTCTTTCTGCAGCATCGAACGCACCGTGTCGGCCGGGTGCCCGTCGATGAGCAGGCCGAGCCCGGTCTTCATGAACTCGTCGCTGATTTCCCGGTCTTCCAGCGCAAGAAGGCCGCCCTGGCGAGCGGCCTTGGCCAGTTCCACCGATTCCTCGATCAGATCTTCGGGATTGGAGGGTTTGTAGAGAAAGGCCTTCACGGCAATGGAGGCCGCGCCTGCGAACTTGCCGAGGCTGAATTTCATCATCGTCACGAGCACGGTTCCGCCGAGCACCACCAACAAAGACGGGGTGTTCACGAACGTGCCGGCAGAACCACCCAGCATGATGGACGTCAAGACAATGCCGAACGCCCCGATCAGGCCGATAAGTGTCGCCAAATCCAAAGTCTATCCCTCCATTCCATGGAATCAGACGGAATCCGCCTCCTAGAGCTTTATCGGCCGAATTCGCCGCTGCTTTAGGCCGATGGACGCCCGATTTGTAACAACTACGCGGGCCCGGGCGGCGGCAGGAAAACAGCCCGGTCGCGCCCCAGGTGTTTTGCCTTGTAAAGCGCCTCGTCGGCGCGCTTGATCAGCGCGGCGACGGTGTCGCCATCCGCGATTTCCGTATAACCCGCTGAGCAGGCCACCAGGCCGGCGGCGGGTGCGGAGGGAATCTCGATCTTGCGCGAATAATCCAGGAAACGCTGTATCAACGAATCGCAATGTCGTGCCGGCGTGTCCGTCAGGATGACGGCGAACTCGTCACCGCCGTAGCGCGCGACGAAGTCACTCTTGCGAATAAACGAGCGGGCGAGGCAGTCCCCGATCGCGCGCAGGACTTCATCGCCAGCAGAGTGGCCGTAGGTGTCGTTGACCAGTTTGAAGTTGTCGAGGTCCACCATCACCAGGGTGACCGGTTGCTGCATGATGAAATGCATGTTGACGCTCTGTGCGATCGCTGAGTCGAACGCGCCGCGATTATAAGCGTCAGTCAGTGAATCGCGTTTCATTTCTTCGCGAGCGGCAACCAGGTCCTGGCGCAGACTCGACATTCGCTCATTGAGTTCCTGCAGCTGCAGTTCGTACTGTTCTTTTTGTCGCGCAAAGGTTTCATTGATATTGGATACGGTTGCCGTGAAAGCCGCCTTTATGGTCGGCAATGCACCGGTTTCGACGGCTTCCTCGATCGCATTCAGATTTTTCCGAATGCTGGTTTCGGTGAGCTGGTCGCGCTCACCGATGTCTCTCAGGCCCGATACGAGATCGTCGACGACGCCACGATAGTCTTGCAGCCGTTCGGTGACGAAGGCCTTCTCGGCATGACGCCGGTCGGCAAAAAAACGACGCACACGGTCCCATTGCCGCGCGCCGTTTTCCGATTGCGGGATATCGAACGAAGGCACGGCAGCGCCGTTCTCGATGTGGCGGGCAAATTCGGCGCAAAGGGATGGGAAAACAGCCGAATCGCCGTCCTTTTCGAGCGGAAAGGCCTCGTCACCCATGACGCGAAAAACACTACCGAGCGTGTCGAGTGCACCGTCGGCGAGCGACTCCACCGAGACCGGCTGGTCGCGCTGCGCCGCGCTCTTGCGCGCGCCGAAAAGCTTGGAAACAAGATCCATGGACTTGTGATCGGCCGCCTGTGTGGCTTCTTGAGGCGCGGCTGCCGCGCACGCCGCCGCGCGACCGCGATCGCCGCGGTGCAAAGTTCGCTTTGCGCCGTAAGAGTCGAGATAAAAAGACCATATACGGAAAATTGACGCGATAGTCTTATTGATTATGGTTAAAAAGGACTATTATCGAATCCATGGACAAGAACGTGCTGTATTTGGTTATCAGCGTTACATATTTGGAAAAGGGCCCATAATTCCGAATAGAAACAGAAAGCTGGGTGATTGTGTTGGACAAGCAGCCGACGGGCTGTCAGCAACCCGTTTCACGGCTTCTGCCATTGCGGAGGGACCAGAATTGGCCGGCGTGGATAGCATGATAATGGTGGTGAACAAGGCTGGCAGGGCTGCCGAGAACCTGAAGCAGCTCATCGAGTTCATGGACGCCCCGAGCGTATGTACAGCGACACCGGCCAAATGGCGACAAAAAGCAGGCGAGAGTCGCCTGGAGGCCGTTTTCATCGGACCGGACCTCAGTGACCGGGACGTTCGTGCGCTGGTGGACGACATCGGCAAGCTGGATCCCAACATACCCATCGTCATGATTACGGAAGGCGAGGACGAATGATCACGCGCGATCTTCACAAGGACTATCCCTGGGCCCGCTTTCACTCGCTCAACTACCCCGTTCGCCTGGATGCGCTGGGCGAGGTGCTTGAGGAGATCCGCGCATCGCACTGTCGCACGGACCACTCGGATCCGAAGCCGGGCGGCGGCCAGCTTATCGGCAGCAGCACAGACACCGAACTTGTGCGGCGCCTGATCGCCCAGGTTGCCTCGTCGTTGGCTACTGTCCTTATCACCGGCGAATCGGGCACCGGCAAGGAGGTCGTTGCCCGGCAGATTCATGAGCAGTCCGGTCGCAAGGGACCTTTCGTAGCGGTTAACTGCGGAGCGATTCCGGAAAACCTGCTGGAGAGCGAACTATTCGGTCACGAACGCGGTGCATTTACCGGGGCTGTCAGCGCGCGCGCCGGACGTTTCGAACAGGCGAAGGGCGGGACCTTCTTCCTGGACGAGATCGGCGACATGCCGAGCGTCATGCAAGTGAAACTTCTCCGTGTGCTGGAAGAGCGAGTGATAGAACGCGTCGGCAGCGCCGACAGTATCCCCGTCGATGTCCGGCTCATAGCCGCGACGCATCGCGATCTTCCGAAGCGCATCGAAGCCGGAAAATTCCGGGAAGACCTGTATTACCGACTGAGCGTCTTTCCGATCGAAATTACGCCGCTGCGCCAGCGACCCGCAGACATCGGGCCCCTGGTCGACGAATTCATTCACCGCTTTTGTGCCGGCGGACCGGTCTTCCTGCAAATGTCGCGTGACGCAATGGAAGTCCTGGAGAAATACGCCTGGCCAGGCAACGTCCGCGAACTGGCGAATCTCATCGAACGGCTCGTCGTCGTCAAACCCAACGGTGTCGTCAAGCGATGCGACCTGCCATGGCCTATCGTCGAACGCCAGGCGGTGAAAGCGGCGGAGCCGAAAGTGCTCAGCAGCAGGCTCAGCGCTGTATCGGGCAATGCTCGTGTCAAACTGCCCAGCGCCGGGCTGGACCTGAAACGATACCTCGCGAAAATCGAGCAGGACATGATTCACCAGGCACTCGTCGAGTCTGATGGCGTCGTGCAGCGTGCGGCCGAACTGCTGGGGGTTGGACGAACAACCCTGGTCGAAAAAATTCGTCGCTACGACCTCAAGTCCGTGCAGAAGAACACCCACTAGACTCAGCGAGGGTTGGCCGCTCGCCTGGCGAGCAACGCAAAAGGCTGACCGGCGCTCGCGCCTACTGCGGCGCCTTCAGTTCCCGATGACAATGTGGGCACGTTGGCTGCTGTCGCTGCAGCATTTTCCGGACGCGGCCCTCGTCGAGGATCTGGCTTGCCGTATGCTTGCCGAGCCCAAGGTCGACCCTCAGCTCTTCCAGCTTGCGGATTTCATCGTCGCTCAGCACGCCATCATCCAGTGCTTCCGCCGCCTTGCCTTCATACACGGAGGTACTGACTTTGAGCTGTTGCGTGTAGCCACTCGCAAGGATACTGGTGGGCAATGCAACCATGCCGATACCGACGACAGTGATGAGCGCACCGAATATCTTTCCGCCGACGGTGATCGGTGTTACGTCACCGTAACCGACGGTTGTCAGCGTAGCGAATGCCCACCACATAGCGGCCGGAATGCTGCCGAAATCCTCCGGCTGGGAGACCCGTTCGAAGTAGTACATCCCGGATGCGGCCAGGAGCATGACCGTGAGCAGAATAAGAAATGCCGCCGAAAGTGCCCTGCTGTTTTCCCGGAAGGTAATAAAGACCATGTTCATGGCAGCCGAGTATCGCGTGAGTTTCAACACACGCAGCAGTCGCACGGCACGCAGAAAACGCATGTCGACGCTGCCGGCCAGGCCGAACATGAGCAGGTAAAACGGCAGTATCGCGACAATGTCGATAATGGCATGGAAGGAGACGACGTAGCGGAGTCGGGCCCGCAGCGGCTTGTCGGTTGATTCTGATTCGTTCTCCACGCAGCTCCAGAGACGCAGCAGGTACTCAACAGAAAACACTGCGACTGTCGCCATCTCGAACAGGGACAGGGAAACCGCAAAGCGTCTGCGGAAAGCGGGCATCGATTCGAGAATCACTGCGAGCACGCTCGCGGCAATCAGTGTGATAAGGAATATGTCGACGACCCGGCTCAGCATCGAGTCGCCTTGCGCTGTCTCCAGTGCGCGGTACACGCACTGACGCAACGTAGGGCGGGCTTTGCTTGCTTTGGCGGTGGTTAGTACAGATCCATGCACGCAGCTGGCTCCGTCGGCTTGCCTGGTAATGAGTAGCGGCAGTCGCCGTCTCTTCTTTAATGCACTCAGGCTCGCTCAAGTGCGAGCTGCAGGCGCCGATAACTCGTTGCAGGGAGAGCTTTGGTACCGGGTCGCGGTTCGACCTGCGGCCGCAGGCGAAAGGGAATAGTCAATGACGATCGGTTCGGTGCAAGCGCTGCGTGAAACGGAGCCCAGCAAGCCGCTGATCGAGCGGCTGACGACAGCCGGGCTCATCAGTGAGAAACAGCTTCGCCGTGCCATGCGGGAAAAAGGCGTTCTCGATCGGCCGCTGGGGAGAATCCTTGTCGAGCTGGGAATGATCAGCGAAAAAGTTCTCAATGAAACGCTGGGAAAGCTGTTCGGCGACGACAAGGTCGATCTTGCCACGTTGCTTCCGAATCCGCGTGCAGTGGCGCTACTGCCAAGAGAGACGGCGGAGCGTTACTGCCTGTTGCCGATCGAGTTCGATGATCTTGCCGGACTCCTCACGCTTGCAGTAAACGAAACGTTCAGTCTTGCAGACCTGGACCAGGTTTCCGGGTCGCTCGATCCCGAAATCGGAATTGCCACCGTGATTGCCGCGCAGTCCGAGATCAGGGCCGCCGTACGGAAGTTTTATGGCGTTGCCCTGTCGATTCCGGACATCCTCCGGGAAATCGACGCCGACGAAGCAGCAGCCGCCGCCGGGGGGCGCGATACAGGATCCTACGGACACCCGCTATGTCGACTGGTTGATGCGATTCTTTTCGAAGCAGGGCGCCGCGACGCTTCCGCAATTCATTTCGAGCCGGAATTCGGGTTCGTGCGCGTGCGCTTTCGGATCGACGGGGTGTTGACCCAGGTAATGTCGCTGAATCAGGACTACTGGCCCGAACTGGCGGCCAGGTTCGCTGCGATGTCCGGTGTTCCGCATGACGCGGGGACGGGATCACAGCAGGGACGACAGTCCGTCATGCTGGGCACCCGGCGCAAGGCGCTGATTTTTTCGATTCGCACAACGCAGCGCGGTGATGACGTCGTTGTCGGGATTACGGACCAGGACGCGGCTTTCGTACCATTGGAACAGCTGGCCACGGACAGCGAAACGCTAACCCGCTTGCGCCTCATGATGGCGCGTCCGGACGGCCTCATCGTCGTCGCCGGACCGCCGGGCAGCGGCAAGACAACAACGCTCTACTCGATGCTGGCATACCGAAGCGATGAGTCCGTGTCGATTGCGACGCTGGAAGACAGCATTCGCTGCCACATGCCCATGATTCGCCAGACATCGACGGGCGACGACCAAAACGAGGAGGGCCTGGCGCTTGAAAACCTCGTCGGTCAGGATTCGGACGTTCTCGTGGTCGACGAAATGCTCGACAAGGCAACGGCTGCCACCGCCTTGCGTGCCGCCATGAGTGGCCGCCAGGTATTCGCGACATTAAGCGCGAAATCGGTCAACGCCGTACTTCCGAGACTGCGGGATCTCGGGCTGCAAAGCCAGCTCCTGGCCGGCAATATCGCGGGGATCGTCGCACAACGCCTGATTCGCAGACTGTGTGTAAATTGCAGGCAGTCTTACGCACCGCAGGATTTCGAACGGGAGATACTGGGCGTCAGTGACTCGAAAAAACTGCGCCTTTACCGGGAAGGAGCCTGCAGTCAGTGTCACTACCTGGGTTACAAGGGTCGCATTGCGATATTCGAGGCGATAGTCGTTGATGAGGGAATTGACGACCTGCTCGCCAGAGACGCGACGACACAGGAAATCCAGTGGGCGGTCAATGCGGCTCAGTTCACCGGGGTCACCGAGGAAGCGGTCCTGCAGGTGCTGTCCGGTACGACCAGTCTCTCGGAGGTATCCCGGGTCGTGGATCTGTCCGCTCGACTCAAGTAGCGTCGCGGCTTCCTCGCCACCCGCTTTGAACGTCGCCTCAGGCTGACAGGGCCGTCACACCTCGACCGTAAGCGAGTGCTGCCTCGGCAGGGCGGACGAGTATCGGGCCATACTGATACAGGGTACGCAGCGCCTTGAAGAAAGAAGCACGTTTGGCCGCCGTCATCTTGCGCACGAAGGACGACAAACTGGTTGGGGAAAACATGACGGCCGATTCCTCGCCGATGCCGCCGCTGTCCAACAGGTCCTGGGAGTAGGCGCTCGTTAGCAGGACGACGGGTACAGGCGTGCGCTGCTTGCCGAAAGCAATCGCCTTGAGCACGGCAGTGCTCTGCTCGCTGGGCTCCGTGAAGTCCAGGAAGAACAGGTCGGGCAGGGGTTTGTCGCGGTAACTGCCCTGACTTCGCGCGCAATCGATGGCCGCGACGCCAGGGTCGATGCGACGGATAACGCCGTTGATGCCGCACTGCGCCATCGTGTCGCGCAGCATTGAGGCGCGGCCGGAATCCTCGGCGATCAGTACGAGGTTGATATCCCTGGCTCTCGTTTTCACAGTCCTACTCCTGTTGAAAGCGTTGCAATATGGGTTGCGCAAACGCTGGGCAACGACAATTTTGCGCTGTCAGGCCCATATAGTGCAGGTTCTGTGCCAAATGCGATTCAAGTCCGAAATAGCAATGGAATTTCCTGACTTTTCATGGGTTTATCTAAGTCGTTGAGCAGCTTGACAAAAACTTGACAACGTCGCGAGGTGGCGACATTTCATTCAAGTCACGAAATATCGTGACTTTTTCCGTGGCCAGGTGGTAAAACAACGCTCAATCAAGGTTTTAAAGAAGAAACACCGAACGGGACAGGCGCAGTATGGCCGAGACACCATTTCGACGCCGGCTGATGCGCGAAGTCGACTGGTCCTCAGCACTCGATACCAGCCAGGAGGGGTCTGGTGATTGACAGGCTAAACCTTGACGCCATCGTAGGCATCGTCGAACTCGGCGCTATTCTGATTTCCGCGCTGCTGCTCCTGTTTGCGACGTCCGGACGGCCGCTCAGGAACAGGATCCTCGCCCACGGCGGGCTGCTGATAGCGGCCGGATTGACCCTCGCCATTTTCGCCCACAGCTGGGAGATCGGCTACCAGCTCACGCATGCGCCGCTGACTCGTGCAGAGCAGGCGGCGGCGCCCGCGAGTTTTTCGCTGCAGCGCATTCATTCGCTGTCGTCCCTCGCCGGTTTTTCGATGGTTGCGCTCGGACTTTTCATCGCCTGGCGAAACCGCCAGACGACGGACGCCGAAATTCTCGATACGCGGCGCGAGCTGGAGGTCTCGAAGTACTTCGAATACCAGGCGGAGGAGCGATTCCGCTACCTGTTCGACAGCACGTCCAACTCGGTCTACTGCTACCGCTTCGACCCGCCCATGCCGGTC
>JBFELT010000007.1:0-40201 GCA_041552015.1 Woeseiaceae bacterium | reverse complement strand
GCTCGCACCTCGAGTTCGAGGCCCTGCTGTTCCGCGTCGCCGACGTTGGCCACCATGACCTGGAACGGCTGGTCGCACAGGTCCACGATCGGATCCTGGCCGGCTTCACAGGGTTTGAAACTGGGGTCGACGGCTTCGATCTGGTAGTTTTCCCACTGGCCGAAGTACGCGGTCGCATTGACCTGCAATCGGTTATCCAGCCAGCGCGTTTTGACGCCCACCTCGAAATTCTTCAGCAGATCGGGATCGTAGGAAACCGGGAAGAACGTAAAGGGTGTGCGATTGCGATTGGCGCCGCCTGCACGCCAGCCCTCGGAATAAAGCGCATACAAGAGCTTCTCGTCGTCGAACTTGTACGTCAGTGTGACCTTGGGCACGATGTCCTGGTTGCCGCCGGTCGGCGATACCACGTCCGGCCATACGCCGGGGGCGGAGATGAAGGCCTTGTCCACCAGGTAGCGTCGGTCCATCTCCTGGTCAAAGTAGCGCAGCCCGACTTCGGCCGAAAAACTATCCGAAAAATCGTAGTTGAGATTGGTGAACACGGCCCACTGTTTCCAGTCGGTACTATCCGCCGAGCGCCACCACGCGGGTGCGCCGCCGGAAGCCGTGTAGCCGAGGATGCCGGTGAAGTAATAGAAGCCCAGCGTGTTTTCGAAATCCGGTGTCAGCGACAGGAAATCCCAGTCCTCGGTCTTCTCTTCGTAGAAGACGCCGGCAATGAAGCGATAGTTGTCGCCGGACTGGGTCAGCCTGAATTCCTGCGTGAATCGCGTGTTCTCCTGGTCGTTGGTGCTGAAGCCAACCGTGTCCTGATCGTAAAAGGTCTGGCCGGACCAGCAGTAACCGGCGAACTGGGCGTAGACGCAGAAGTTGTAGTTGAAATACGCGGCGTAGGTGGTGCGCTCGTCGACGTAAAACGTGTCGCGCTCGAAATAGCCGGTGTTCGACACGATGTCGAACGACCCGATCCGGCCCTCGACGGTAAGCGACAGCTGCTGCCACTTGTCGTCGCGCTTGTCCTTGAAAAACTTGACGGTCTGCAGGTCGCCTACGGTCGGGTCGTAGGTGTTGCGACCGGCGGATTCGGTTTTCTGGTAGAGGTAGGCGCCGGTGACAGACCATTCGTCGTTGACGAACCATTTGGCCGCGATGCGTCCACCTTGCACATCGACATCGTTGAAGTCCTCTTCGACGACATCGGCATTGTCCACCGTGCCAAGCTGCGGAGACACGCCGAGCACGTTGTCGATGAAGCCGCCGTCGGTCGCCGAGAAACCGACCAGGCGCAGCGCGAACTTGTCCTGCATCAGCGGGATATTGACCATGCCGCTGACGTCATAGCTCGCCGCCGAATCCGAACCGAAACGTGTCATGACATCGACGTTGGCCTCGAACTCGGTCGGGTTCGGCTTGTTGGTGATGAAGCGCAGCGTGCCCGACTGCGAGCTGTCGCCGTAGAGAGTCCCCTGCGGGCCGGCCAGAGCCTCGACGCGCTCCATGTCGACCATGCGCGGCTCCGGATTTACGGCGAACTGCGTGAGCGGCTGCTCGTCGAGGTAGACAGCCGCCGACGAGGCGGCAATAAACGCGCCCGGGTTGTCGGAGACGCCGCGAAAGATAACCTTGTTCTCGCCGGCGGTCGTGCCAACGGCCGATACATTGGGCAGGAAGCGCACGATGTCTTCCAGGTTGTTGAGGCCCTGGCGTTTCATGTCGGCGCCGGTCAGCGCCTGGATGCTCGCCGGTATATCCTGCAAGCTTTCTTCACGCTTGCGCGCGGTAACCGTGATTTCCTCGATGCCGCGGGATTCTTTGCTGTCCCGGTCCTGCGCCTGGGCCTCCCCGCCGTGACCAGTCAACGCCACCGAAACGGCAACAGCAATTGCGCTCTTGGTCGGAATGCCGTCGACACTCCTGCCTTCGTATGCAGCCATCAGATACCCCCGCTTACGGTTGCCGCGAAGCGGCATTCTTGTGGACGGACGGACTTCGTTGTCGATTGCTCGTTCTTTTTGCCGTGCCAACAAAGCCATCCACTGCGTGTACATAGCTTTAGGCATGAATAAAGTCTCATCGAGTGTACTATCTTTGTTCAATTGCACACAATAGTTGTCACGTCGTCGATTTCTGCTATTTTCCCTCGACGACGGACAATCGACGCAGGTTGATCATGGACATCGACACGCCCTTGAGATCGCTCGGCGACGTTGACGTTGTGCCGCTGCGAGCCGCCATACTGCAACTCGATGTCGACGCCTGGATCGCGAACCAGAAGCGCCAGATCGATTACGACGTGCACCGCCAGACGCAGTCGATCGTTCTCGTGTTCTGCGACGGGCCTGCCCGGGAACTCGTCGTCAGCAAGCAGGAAGGCTGGGATCTGCTCGCGGACGCAGCGGTACCCGTCATGCATGCCCTGATCGAACGTGCGTACCCCAAGGGCGGCACGATCATACGTGCCATGGCCGCGAAACTGCTTGCCGGCGGTCGCATCAACCCGCATTTCGACAGTCACCCGACTTTTCGACACAGCCATCGCATACACGTACCCATCACGACGAACAACCGCGTGCGCTTCATGATCGACGGCCGGCCGTATCGCATGCAGGTCGGCCAGGCTTACGAGATCAACAACCAGAAGACCCACAGCGTGATCAACACGGCAGCCGAGGATCGCATCACTTTCATTTTTGACTACCTGCCGGCGGATCGGATTGCCGCACTAAGCCGTGACTTCGAGGCGGCTGGCGCATCCTGATCGGGCACCTGCGGGGACATTCCCGGGACAAACCCTGTCAGCGCATCGATTCCGGTCGCCAGTCTGCGGGCAGCTCCCGGAGCAGCGGCTCGAGGACCTCGATCAACGGCTGAAGCTGGGGCTCGTAGTTTCGCCAGCGCTGCACGGAAGTCGAGTAGATCGGCGTGCGCACCTGTTCCGAACTGGCGGTTTTGACGGCACGGTCTGATTCATAGAATCTGAGACAGGCGTCGTCCCAGGGCAATTCACAGTAATCAAGCAAGCGCCGCACTTGGCCTTCCAGGTCGTCGACGACATGCTCGTACTGAACGCTTAGCACCTTGCCCGGCAGGACCTCGTGCCAGTGCTGCATCAGCCGCTCGTATTCGAGATAAAACTCGCCGAGCTCGAACAGGTCGTAGGTGAACGGCTGGCCACGCGCAAACAGCTGCCTGTAGCTGCCGAGGCAGCTGTCGAGCGGATGACGGCGCGCATCGATGATCTTCGCATTGGGCAGAATCAGCTGCAGGAAACCAACGTGCGCGAAGTTGTTCGGCATCTTGTCCGTAAAGCGGGGTCTGCCGAGCTGCCGATGGCGTTCCGTGCGCCGCAGGTAGTCCTCACCAAGCGCAGCCAGCGTTTCGGCGTCGAGTTCGGCGACCACCGTGGGATATTTCTTGCGGTCGGAGCGGTCGGCGCCGCTCGAGCGCGCGACCCGCCCGAGATCCGGCAGTTCATGCGTGCCCTCGACCTGCGGATGGCTGCCGAGTATCTGCTCGATCAGCGTGGACCCGGAGCGCGGCAGGCCGATGATGAAGATCGGCGCTTTGCTTGTATTGCCGGAGCCCGCATTGCGGGCAAACAACGCTCGGTCGAACGTGGCAATGAACTGGTCGTGCGAGTCGGCCGTCTGCACGGGGTCGTAGTTTTCCCGCTGCCGTCGATTCTCATTGCCCGCCTCGTAGTAGTCGAAGGCGCGCGCGTAATCGCCGGCATCTTCGTAGGCTTTGCCGAGCGCAAACTGGAAGTTGGCGCGCTGTTCGTCGGCGAGACGCTCATCGGCGATCTCGGCCTCCATGGCAGCCACGTCCTCGGGATCGAACCGAAAGGTTTTCAGGTTCGCGAGGCTCCACCAGGCTTCGCCGTTCCAGGAGTTGTGTTGTACGCATTGCCGATACGCGGCAATGCCTTCTTCCACGCGACCGATGGTCTTCAGGACATGGCCGAGCCCGGCCAGGGCAACGGCGTGGCCCTTGTCCAGTTCCAGCGCCTTCCTGAAATATTCAATCGCCGTTTCATGACGTCCGGCCATTCCGTTGGTCGTTCCGATCGCCGCGTAGGGATTCGCGCGATGCGGTTGCAGGCGGATTGCACGCTGAAACGCCTCCAGCGCATCGTCGGTTCGATCCTGCTCCTGACGGGCCAGGCCGAGATCCATCCAGCACTGGAAGAAATCCGGCGCGATTTCCAGTGCCCGCTCCAGCAGAACCTCGGCGTCGCTCCACTGCTTCGCACGCAGCGCAACCCCCGCAAGCAGCCGCAGCGCATCGACATTGCCCGGGTCCCGCGTCAGCACGTCGCGGTAGATGCACTCCGCTTCCGTGATGTTGCCCATGCGCTGCAGCCGCAGGCCACGCACCAGGTCTTCCCGGTGAGGCGTCAACTTGAAAGACGCCTCGAACTGCTGCGAGGCCTCGTCGTCACGCCCCAGGCCGTCCAGGACCTTGCCTTTCTTGAAGCGAACCGAGGCGTTGCCGGGCTCGAGTTCGGCAGCGCGATCGAGCGCCTTCAGCGCGTCGGGCAGGCGCCCCTGCATGATCAGCGCGTCTGCCAGCGTCTCGATCGCGCGGGTGAAATCAGGATACATGCGGACGGCGCGAGACAGTGTCTGCTCGGCCTCTTTCGCCCGGTTCTGTTTGAGCATCGCCGCTCCGAGCAGGCTCAACAGGTTTGCGTCGCGCGGAAACTGGGCGAGCGCCTGGCGGCAGATTCGCTCTGCCATCGGCGCATCGCCCGCACGCAGGAACGTCATCGCGCGATCGAAGGATGTTTTCGGTGTGTCGAGTTCCTGTTGCTGCACGTGGCGGCCTTCAGATGATCGAGATCCAAGTTTGACAACTTCGCGCAGCGGCGCCAAGTCGGCATCACCGGTCGATGCGGCTCTTTACATAGTTGCGGATATCGAGGCTCAGGTCTTCCATGGGTCCGTAGAAACCCGACTCGAACACCCTGGAGCCCATGCCGCGCTGCACGCTTTCGCAGATCACCCAGTCCTGCTTGTTGACGAGGTCCCAGAATTCGACGGCATCGAGCGGATCGAAATAGGGCTTTTCCATCTCGTCCGGGTGAAACAGGAACTCGCAGCTGATGTCCGTCCTGTCGGGCGAGCGCGGCCACAACGTGAAAGATGCCGCATGATCCATCGACAGGCTCAGCATCAGGTTCGGATAGATGAGCTCGCCCTTGTGGCGGACTTTTTCATCCTCGTCCAGGCCGGCGAACGGCGCCCTGCTGGTCGTGCCCGACATCGTAAAGGTGTTCGTCCCTTCCCGCTGCGGAATACCACGCTCCCAGTCCAGCCCGCTGCCGCCGCCGACGCGAAACGCCGGCACAATAGCGCAGAGCTCCGGATGTACGCCGGCACAGTGATAACACTCGTTGTAATTCTCGAGTATGACCTTCCAGTTGCTTGCCACCGAATAATCGATGCGATGCCCGACGCGCAGCTCGTCCATCGGGTAGCGCTGGATGCGACCCGGGATTTCGCCCAGCATCTCGGGCAAGGACTGCGTGCCCCTTACGAGCCGCAGGAATACGTAGCCGCCCCAGGTATCGACGTCGACCCGGTGCAGGCCGAGGTCCGACTTATCGATGTCGATGTGCGGGGTACTGTGCAGTTCGCCGCTAAGGCGGTAGTTCCAGGAATGGTAGGGGCAGCGAATACCGGCCTTGAAAACGCCGCACTGCTCATCGTTGTGTGGCGCACTGACCAGCTGCGCACCCCTGTGCCGGCAGACGTTGTTGAAGGCATGCAATGACTCGTTCCCGGCACACACCAGCAGGATGCTCTCGCCCAGGATATTCACGACGCGGTAGTCGCCCTTGCTTTCCAGCCCTTCACGGCGACCCGCACAGAACCACTCGCGGTGAAATATTCGATCGCGCTCGCGTGCAAAGTGCACGGGATCGAGGTAGTGCTCGCCCGGCAACGTTGCTTCGAGTTGTTGGAGGTCGGAAGTCGTCATATGCTGCCGTATTCAACCCCGGGCACTGCCGACTTGCAACACTCCTCTGCGCAATACGACGTCATCGTCATCGGGGCCGGGCACAACGGCCTTACGGCCGCGGCATACCTCGCCAGGGCGGGCCGCAAGGTGCTGGTGCTGGAACGTCGCGCCATCGTTGGCGGCTGCGCGGTGACCGAGGAGGTGGATCCCGAGCTGGCCCCTGGCTGTCGCGTGTCGACGGCCTCTTATATCGCGAGCATGTTACGGCCAACGATCATCAGGGACCTGAAGCTTGCGTCCTATGGTCTGAGGATGGTGGCCTGCGATCCCGGCGTGCAGGCTGCCTTCGATGACGGCGACGTCGTTGCCTGGTGGTCTGACGAGGCGACAATGCGCGCCGAGCTCGCACGCATTGCCCCGGGCGATATCGAGCGCTTTTTCGAAACCGAGACCGAGCTCAAGGGGCTTGCCGCCTACCTGCAGCCGTTTTTTCTCGAGCCGCCTCCCGATGTGCATGCGCGGGGGCTGGCACGTCTGTCAGAGCTGGTGCGAATCTACCGGCGCTTTCGCGGCGTATCCGGAGACGAAATCAGCGGGCTGATGCGATTCCTTACCGCCTCGCTGGGCGAGTTTCTCGACCGGCGCTTCGAGTCCGACAAGCTCAAGCGACTGGTTCTCTCCAACAGCCTGTACGGCAAGCATGGCGGCCCCTACCAGCCGGGAACGGCGATGGGGCTGCTGTTTCACCTGCTGAGCGGCGGCGATGAAGGACAACAGGCCTGGCAGGGGCATGTCATAGGCGGCATGGGCGCTATCTCGGATGCTCTCGGTCGTGCCTGCGAAGACCTGGGCGTCGAGATTCGAACGGACGCGCCGGTACGGGCGGTGAACATATCGAACGGCACCGCGCGCGGCGTAACGCTCGAGACGGGCGAAGCGATCGAAGCCTCGCTGGTGATTTCCAACGCGGACCCGAAGCGCACGTTCCTGACGCTGGTCGACGCGGCCGAGCTGCCCGCGGATTTTCGCCGCGACATACAGGCTATCCACATGGATGGGCCCGCCGGCAAGGTCAACTTCGTCCTGTCCGAAGAGCCGCGTGTCGCGGGCATGCCGGCGGCTCGCACGAAAGCGCAGCGCTCGCTGTTTACGCTGATCCCGACGCTGGCCGAGGCCGAGGCCAACTACAACGCCTCGCAACAAGGGCGGATCCCGGAGCGCCTGTGGGTCGACTGCGTGCTGGCGTCAAACGTTGACGACACCCTCGCGCCTGAAGGCCGCCACATGCTGACCTGCTTCGTACAGTACCTGCCCTACTCGCTGGCTCAGGGAAGCTGGGACGGCCAGCGCGAAACCCTGGGAGATCGCGTCACGGATCTCATCGGGCAATTCGCGCCGAACGTGCCGGGTTCTGTCATTGCCCGGAAGGTCTACACGCCACTCGACCTGGAACGCACGTTCGGCATCACCGAGGGCAATATTTTTCACGGCGACATCTCGATGGAGCAGCTGTTCTTCATGCGGCCTTTGCCACGTTGGTCCCAGTACGAGACGCCAATTGCCGGCCTGTTCCTGTGTGGTGCCGGCACACACCCGGGCGGCGGGGTCACCGGCGCACCCGGCTATAACGCGGCACACAAGATCCTGAAGCGCCGCTGATTTGACGCACCCGAAACACCTCTATTTCACATCGACGAGACGTTCTCCGAGGCCTGTGAGGGCATGACGGTTGAAAAACGGCATGCCTGCCGAGAAGCCTGGCCGGGCTAGGCGGCGGTGAGCCTCAAGCCGATGATTCCACCGATGATCAGCGCGATACAAAGCAGCCGGACGAGCGCTGCCGATTCGCTAAAGAGGATAATGCCGAGGATCGCGGTGCCGGCCGCGCCGATGCCGGTCCATACCGCGTAGCCGGTTCCAAGCGGGATCGTCTTCAGCGCCTGCGCCAGGAAGTACAGACTCAAACCCATGGCCCACAGCGTCAGCAGGCTGGGCCAAAGCCTGGAAAAGCCGTCGGTGTATTTCAGGCCGACCGCCCACACAATTTCGAATACGCCGGCGATTCCAAGACTCAACCATGGGCTCATCAACTGTTCTCCTCGGGGCCAGGATTCGGCACATGGCAAAGCTTACTTCACAATCCCGCCTGCCGCTTGCTACTGTAGGCCTAGCCGACCGGAGAGAACGTATGTGCAGACTATTAATTACCTTGTTCGCAACCGCGCTTCTCGCCGCCTGCCAGAAGGCCCCGGAAGTATTGCCGGCGAAACCCACGCCGGTAACGGCAGTGCGCTGCGGCGACCTCATTGACGGCATTGCGGACCAGGCGCTGGGACCGCGCCTCATCGTCATCACCGGCGAGCGCATCAGCGACGTACTGCCGGCCGAGGCAAAGCCCCCCGCAAACGCCAAGGTCGTCGACCTTCGCGAATACACCTGCCTTCCGGGCCTCATCGATATGCACGCACATATCGACGGCACCCCGGAAGACCTGAATGACTACACGGTGTTTCTGCGCCGTACGCCCAAGGAGTCGCGCGAAAAATCCGCAAAACTCGCCGCTACCGTTCTCAATTCCGGCTTTACGACTATCCGGCACGTCGGTTCTTACCTGGCCTGGCTCGACAGGGACGTGCGCGCGCGCATCGAAGCCGGTGAGATCCCCGGCCCCCGCATGCGGATTGCCGGCATGTACCTGACGGTTCCGCACGGCGGCGGCGACCTGTACATCCCCGGCGTCGACGACAGCGAGGTGCCGTCGTACTACAGGATGGGCGTTGCGCGCGGGCCCGACGAATTCCGGGCGAAAGCGGAAGAGGTCGTGGCTGGCGGCGCCGACTTCATCAAGATCATCGCGTCCGGCGCCGTATTCGGCTATGGCGGCATACCGGGCGCGCCGGAGATGACCCGCGAGGAGATCGCCGCGGTCGTCGAAGTCGCGCATGCGGCCGGCATCAAGGTAACGGCGCATGCACACGGCGCGCAGTCCATCAAGGACGCCATCCTCGCCGGCGTCGATTCGATCGAACACGCCTCCCTGGCGGACGATGAGGCAATCGCATTGGCGGCGGAGCGCGGCGTTGCATTCTCGATGGATGTCTACAACGGCACCTACACGGAAGAAGTCGGCAGGAAACAGGGATACGCCGAGGAATTCATGCGCAAGAACGAAGAGACGACCGAAGCGCAGCGCGTTGTCTTCGAGAAGGCGCTCAAGGCAGGCGTACCGATACTCTTCGGCACCGACCTGGGCGTCCTGCCGCATGACATGGGCGCACGCCAGTTCGCCGTGATGGTGCGCCGCGGCATGACGCCGATGGCGGCGATCAAGAGCGCCACCTCGGCGCCTGCCGAGCATATGGGCCTGGCAGGCGACGTCGGTGCAATCCAGACCGGCCATTACGGCGACCTGATCGCCGTACGCGGCAAGCCGCTGTCGGATATCACGGTGTTGCAGGACGTCGACGTCGTCATCAAGGGTGGCGTCGTCGTCAAGAAAGCCACGCCGCTGCAGCCCAAGTTTGCCGACACGGTGTACCACACCGGCAAGATCTACACGGTCAATGCCGAGAAACCCTGGGCCCAGGCCGTCGCCATACGCAACGGCAGAATCGCCTACGTCGGGACGGACGACGGTGTTCGCAGCCATATCGGCCCCGATACGGTCGTCCATGACTTGCACGGCAAGCTGATGCTGCCGGCATTCCAGGATTCGCACGTTCATCCGATCATGAGCGGCATGGATGCGCTGGCCTGTGATCTCAGTGGACTGGACGACGTAGCGAAGTACCGATCCCGGATTGCCGAATGCGCGACGGCGAGTCCCGACTCGGAGTGGATCCGCGGGGGCGGCTGGTCGATGGCCGAATTCGGGCCCGGCGCAATGCCGAGTCGCAAGATCATCGACGAGCTGGTACCGGATCGGCCGGTCTTCCTCACGTCGCAGGATGGCCATTCCGGCTGGGCGAACAGCGTCGCACTCGATATCGCTGGCATTACCAAGGACACACCGAACCCGCCTGACGGCATTATCGACAAGGACCCGGAAACGGGCGAGCCCATCGGCAGCCTGCAGGAAGGCGCGATGACCCTCGTTGCAAAACACGTGCCCGAAGCCACGCTGGAAGAGCGCATCAGCGGGCTCGCCTACGCGCGCGACATGCTACACGGCTACGGTATTACGTCGATCCAGGACGCCTATGTCTTCGAGGACGAGCTGGAGGCTTACACGGCGCTCGACGATGCCGGCAAACTCAACCTGCGCGTTGTGGCCTCACTTTGGTGGGACCGTGGCGATACGGAGGAACAGATTCCGCAGCTGGTGGAGCTGAGGAAGAAATACAACAAAGGCAACATTCGCCCTACCACGGTGAAGATCATGCAGGACGGGGTCATGGAGAATTACACCGCCGTCATGCTGGAGCCTTACCTGACCGAAGAAGGTGGACGCGGCATACCGATGGTGGAACCGGAGTTCTTGAAGGAAGTTGTCAGTCTTCTGGACGCCGAGGGCTTCCAGGTGCACTTCCATGCCATCGGCGATGGCGCAGTCCGGCAGTCGCTCGATGCCGTCGAGGAGGCTCGCCGCCGTAACGGGGACCTCGGCCATCGCCATCACATCGCACACCTGCAAATCATTCACCCGTCCGACATACCGCGATTCTCGGCATTGAACGTGGTCGCCAACTTTCAGCCCTTATGGGCCTACGCGGATAAATACGTAATCGACCTGACCCTGCCTTTCATTAGCGAAGAGACTGCGAAATGGATGTACCCAATCAAGTCGGTCATCGACTGGGGCGGCAAGGTTGCCTTCGGCAGCGACTGGTCGGTATCCACGGCGAACCCCTTCCCGCAAATCGAGACGGCTGTAACGCGCGTGGATACGATCGACCACGATACCGAGGTGCTCAATCCGGAACAGCGTATAACGGTGCAACAGGCGATTGAGGCCTTCACGATCAACGCGGCCTTCGTCAACAAGCAGGACGACACGACCGGATCGATTCAGAAGGGCAAGCTGGCCGACCTGATAGTCCTCGATAAAAATATCGTAGAGATCGACCCAAAGGACATTTCCGAAACGCGGGTTCTGTTGACGCTGTTCGAGGGCAGGCCCGTTTACGGAGATCCCGGCAGCCTCTAGCCGGAAAAACATGCGGTCGGATCTAATTTTCACCTGAAAGACCGGGTGCGACGCCCTTTTTCTCGCTTTCGCTCTTGTCCGCATTCCGCATCTCCGGCGGAGTTGCCGGCGACCGATTTTTTTCACTTCCTCCGTCTAATCAAACAGATGATTGCCGGCCTGCAAGCCGGCTGGTCGTCAGGACGGCACGTCCTCTCAGCGCTGCTACCTCGGAAAACAGTGAGAGAAATCAGGAGGAAACGAAATGAACAGAACCTATCGCACCGCATCTGCAATGCTCGGAGGCCTGGCCGTAGTGGCTCTGGCTGCTATGTCACCGCCTGCACTGGCCGGTGGCGACGATGATGAGGAAATACCATTTAGCGAGGCCTTTATCTTCTTTGAACTCAACAACACCGATGGCGATCTGGGCATACACGCCAAGATCGATGGTGATGCCTGGAAGCGGCTCAGAATCGAACGTGACGACAACGACCGCAAATTATTGGACATCCGCGTCCGCAGCAAACTGAGACAACAGGGGCTGACCGAGTTGTTTTTTGAAAGTGCGGAGCCGCCGTTCGACGAACTCGACCCGGAAGTTTTCTTCGCGCGCTTTCCAGAGGGTCAGTACGATGTTGAAGGCATCACGCTGGACGGTGAAGAACTTGAAAGCGAAATGGAGATAACGCACCTGCTGCCCGCGCCGCCGGAACCGAGCGTAAACGGCCAGGCTGCCGCAGAGGATTGCGACGCGGTGCTGCCGGTAGTCGATGGCGACAATGACGTTGTTATTACATGGCCAGCCGTAACGATGTCGCACCCGGAGCTCGGCCGGACTAACGAGCCCATCGAAGTGCTGAACTACGAGATCGTTGCGGAAATCGACGAGACACCGTTCAAGGTCAGCGCCATCTTGCCTCCGGACGCCAATTCTTTCGTCATTCCCGCGGAAATTATTGCCCTGGGCGATGAAATAAAGTTCGAAGTTCTGGTGCGCGAATCGAGCTACAACCAGACCGCTGTCGAGAGCTGCTTCGAGGTTGAATGACCAGCGCACTATTTCGACATGTACGCTCGAGGAAGAATAGCCGAAACACTGCGTGAGGCCTGCATTGCCACAGGCCTCACGTTCTGCCTTGGGCTTGCGCAGGCGGCCGGGGACCTTCGCATCCATGCTTCTGATGATGTGATTACGATCAAGGCCGACGAAACCAGCACGCGACATGTACTCGAAGAGCTTTCTCGACAAACCAGCCTGGTTGTCGTGTCGCAAGCGGCGCTAGACCAGTTGGTGTCGGTCGAGATCAATGAGCCGACGTTGGCAACCGCAATTCGTCGTCTCCTGCGCCACAGGAATTTCCTGTTGCAGCAATCGGGCGATCTCGAAGGCAGCTTGTGGATTTTCTCGAACGACGCAGGCAACGGCCAGCAGGCCTGGGCGACGCCGGGAAAAACTCGGCCTTCTCTCGAGCACGATAACGACTTCTCGAGCTACCTGATCCTCATGTCGTCGCTGGATGCCAGCGATCGCAGAGAAGCAATGTTTGGTTTCGGCGAACTCGCCGACGAGGACAGCATCGAATATTTGCGAATGGGGTTGTCCGATCCGGATGAAGGCGTGCGCGGGGAAGCTATCCAGTCGCTTGCTGAGCTCGGTGGAAATGAATCCGTCGAGGCACTTGGCTTTGCGTTAAGCGATCGGGAGGCCCGAGTTCGCGTAGACGCCGTAGAGGCGCTGGGCGAAATCGGTGGACCGGAGGCGGTGAAATTGTTGCGACAGGCGACGACGGACGGGAATGACACGGTCCGCGAAGCAGCCACCGAATGGCTGACTGAACTCGCGTGGTAACTCGACGAAGGTGAGATCAGGTCACCGGTGGTCCGATCGAACGTCCGGGTCAGTCGTTCGAACGCACCAGCCAGCCGGGGTGTTCATACAGTTCTATGCGGACTTCATCCTGCGGAAAAATCTCGCCCGGTACCTCCACAACCCCGACAATACCGCGACACAGCCTGGCCGCGTTTGAGAATGCGGTCGTCGTCAGGCTTTCCCCGGAGCGCGTCCGGTGGCTCGCCGAGAGTCGCGTTCCCATATCCAGGCAGGGCGGATTGTATTCTTCCACGCAAAGCTCCGCACCCGAGGGAAACCTGAGCAGCGTGCCCTTCGGCAGTCTCGACAGCTCCCTGATGCCCTGCAGGCACAGATTCGCGCCCAGGGTTGAGGGTAACAGGGGATCGCGCAGGTCCAACTGCTTGGCGATGTCACCCAGCTCCTCTGAGGACACGGCGGACCACTGCCGCTCGTTGCGCCGCAGCGTTCCTTTGGGTTGTTTGTCGCCTGCCCAGGCTTTTCGCGAAAAAGAGCGATGTTTGTCGCCGACGACGCCGTCAAGCTCGACACGAATGGAGGGCTGATCGGGTTTGGTTTTGTCTTCATTACACCCGGCGTGAACAGACAACACTCTGGCGGTCAGGATTCGCATCTGTGAGGCTCCCATCGTTTAGCGGACGTAACCCTCGGTCAACTTCCGCCGGCTGTCAACTCGGCGTCGAGTTCCGTCCAGATTTCGCGTACCCAGTCGCGAATCAGCAGCGACTCCTCCCAGCGATCCGACAGCTCCTGCTGATTGCCGTCGGTGATGGCATACGGCGGCGGTCCAAGTTCGCAAAGAAACCTGAGCGTCGCGCCATCATCGTTGCGCTTGCGCCAGGATCGCATGCCCGCCTTCCACCAGGCCCTGAAAATCCCGACCCAATCCTGGTGCTGTGGAAAGCCCAGCTGTATTTGCACCTGCTCCCGGTTCGCAACGCGGCCCTGGAAGCAGTCCGAGCGATCGAGAATCGAACGAATGAACGCTTGATCGCGCGCCGGCAACGGCGAGCGAAGCTCGCGATCGATGACGACGTGCGAAAGATCGGCACACAGGCGCATCTCGGGAACCAGCTCCATGAGCTGCAGCGTAAAGTACAGGTCGTTCAACAGGCTGTCGCGATGCGTTTCAAAAAGGAGCGACATCTGGCGTGCGTCCGCCTCGTCCATCCAGTCCCTGACGACCGGGACGGCATCCTCCGGCCTGATCGGCATCACGCCGCTGATCGCATTCACCATGCAGGCGTTCATCGACACAGCGAAGTCCAGCAGTGGCTGCATGTCCGCCGCACTTTGCGGAAAGGCGTTGATCATGCAGCCGAGTTCGTGCTTCTCGAAGAGGACCCTGTGCGCGCGGTTTTCGGCTATCTCGGCAAGCGACGGGTCGAGGCACATGCCGTCGAAGCCGGCCGCCGCCACCATCGCGAAGGCCTCCTCGGGTGTGCGTTCCGGGATCGCGGGGTTCCTGAGCTCCATTCCCCATAGCGATTGATAGATTTCAAGCTCCTGCACGATTCCCATCCCGCCGATCGCGTCCGACGGCCAGCGCATCGACAGCGACAGCGCCACTCTCACCGACGATGACCGGGTTGACGTCAAGCTCCGACAACACCTCGCGCAAGGCGTGCGCCATAACCGAAAATCGTGAGGCAGCCTCGCAGAAGCTGGCCACGTCGACCGGCGGATTGCCGCGCACGCCGTCGAGCAGGGGACGAAGCTGCAGGCGATCGACGCAGCGACGTGCCTGTGCCGCGTCGAAGGGCGGCAATGCAAACTGCACATCGTTGATCGTCTCCGCCAGCACGCCACCGAAACCAAGCAGAACGATCGGACCGAACTGCGGATCACGCCTCACCCCGAGAAACATCTCGATACCGCTGGGCGCCATCGGAGCGATCAGCGCCTCGGCGCCGAGGCGATTACTCAGGATGTGGTACATGTTGCGTAGCTGTTCCGCATCACTGATTCCGATGATGACTCCACCGAGGTCCGACTTGTGCAGCAGCCCCTCCTTCGCGGTCTTCAGCACGACGGGAAAACCGACGTGACTGGCGGCCGCCAACACCTCCTCTTCGGTAGACGCGGATACAGGCGTGGACGCCTCGATGTCGAAATCCGCCAGCATGCCAAGCGCTTCGGACTCGGAGAGCACGTCGCCGCGACGCAGGCGATCGCGCCATTTCCTGACGATAGCCGGCTCCGGTGGGTCGGGCTCGGCCGCTTCTTGCAGCAGAAAGTCACGATAGTCGAACAATGCCCGGACACCGCGAAGAAACACGCTCACGCCGTCGAGCACGGGGAAACCGGCGTGCGTGCTTGCGACGACGGCCTCGTCATAGCCGGTGCCCTGCCGGGCAGCCACCAACGCGAGCGGTTTGCCGGACTCGGCATGCGCACGCTGCATATAGCTCAGGTAGCTTGAATAGATTTTTCCCCGCGGGGCGCGATCATGTATGACGCCGCCCAGCGCTGCGCCCTCATCCTGCATCATCAGCGACAGGCACCGGGTCATCGCCTCGCCCGCCTGGGGTCCGCCCCGGCTCCACGCATCCAGCGGATTGACTGGCGGCAACTCCGCATCCAGCTCGAGTTTGAGCGCCTCGACCGTACTTTCCGCGAGCTCCGTCAGCGGCACATCGGCATCATGCGCGAGATCGACCAGCAGTTGCCGCTCGCCGCCGGAATCGTGCAGCGTTACCAGGCCGCCGGCAGCGACCGGATGCAGCTCTGCAAACATGATGAGCGTAGTCGCGAACTCATCCTGATCCTTCACGCGCTGTACACCGTAACGGTCGAACAGCGCCTCATAGGTCGCATCGTCGCCGGCCATCGCGCCGGAATGCGAAACGGTCAGCTGCGCCGCTTTCTCCGTTCGCCCGACCTTCAGCGCGACGACGGGGATACGCCGCTGCGCCGCCTTGGACAACGCCGCGCGAAAGCCAGGCGGATTTCTGGCGGTCTCTACGAACAGGCCGACAACGCGCGTCTCCGGAAGATCCAGGGCGAAATCCAGGTACTCGTACATGTTTACGCCGATCTCATTGCCGGTCGATACCGCAAGATTGATTCGGAGGCGTGCGTCGCTGTCGATGATGCCCGACATGCCGGCACCCGAATGGCTGATCAGCGTGATGTTCCCCGGCGGTTCGTGATCGCTGCTGTCGAAACCGCAGGTCCAGACACGATCCCGAACGTTGTAGTAGCCCATGCCGTTGGCACCGCAGACCAGCATTCCGGCATCGCGAATTTTTTTCTGCACGCGGTCACGCAGCAGGGGCACCTCGTCATCGTCAAGCACCAGCGGCGCCTGGATGACGGCGGCCGGGACGCCGGCGGCAATCGCCTCGTCGAGGGCCGTCTCGAGACGTGCGGGGCCAATGGCGAAAACGACCAGCTCGGGACGCTCGGGGAGCGCGGCCAGGCTGGCGAAACATTGCTGCCCGTGCAGCGCCTCGTAGTTGGGGTTTACCGGAAAAACACGGCCGGGGTAGCCGCCAGCCCGCAGGTTCCTGAGCACCCAGTCACCCATGCTGTCGGCACGGCTCGATGCACCTACGATCGCGACCGAGCGCGGCCGCAGCAACGGATCAAGCCGATGCTTCACCGCCTTGAATCCGCCTAGTACGGTCCGGGCGGCGTCGCACCGCGGCGCGGCGGCCACCAGAACGGCTTGTCGACGACCGTCGCCTTTGCCATTTTGCGATTCCAGTGCATTTCACGCTGATAATAGATCTCGACCCACACGGTGTCGCCGGGCTTGCCATGCGGGCTGCGAACGGTTCCCAGCGCAATATTCTGTTTGCACACCGGCGACCAGGCGGCAGAGGTGATGAAACCGATCTCGCCCTTGTTGCCCTTTTCTTTGGCAAAAATATAGGAATGGTGCGCGGGTTTGTTGCCCTCGATATCGAGCTTCACGAGGCGCCAGGTGGAACCGTTGCGCTTTTCGGCCGCGAGCGCCCTGCGACCATTGAAATTCGGTTTCTTGAAATCCACCAGCCAGTCGAGGCCGAGTTCCAGCGGCGAGCGTGAGCGACCCGTGCGAACCGTTTCGTCGGCGGGCAGGAACTCCATGTAGGCGGCAAGAAATCCGGCCTCGATGCGCGCCTGTTCGAGCGCGTGCGTGCCGATCGCGCGTATGCCGAACAGCTCCCCGGCCTCGAACAATGCATCCCAGAGCGCCTCGGCCTTGTCGGGATCGATCCAGAGTTCATAGCCGAGGTCGGCCGTGAAACCGGTGCGCGATACCATCAGTTCGGTCCCCTGGAAATCGAAATGCATCAGGCCGAATGGCTTGAGTGCGTCGAGCCCGTCCAGTCCCATCCTGTTCAACACGCTGAAAGACGTCGGTCCCTGCACCGCGAGCGCCGCGACGTCTTCGGTTTCGTGCGTAATGGTCACGTCGAAACCGATCGTCGCCTTCATGAGCCAGGCGTAGTGGCGCTCCTGCGAACACAGGCGATACTCACCCTCGCGCAGATGAAATATCGTGCCGTCATCGATGACCTGTCCGTGATCGTCACACCAGACGGCGTACGCGACGCGCCCGGGGGCCACCTTCGCCATGTCACGCGTGACGAGTCGATTCAGGAAGTCCAGCGCGTCGGGGCCGGTGATGCGGTACTTGGTCATCGGCGTCAGGTCGAAAACGGCGGTCGCGTTGCGAATCGCGAAGTATTCGAAATCCTCGCAGAACAATGCGTTGGCGCTGGAGTAGCCCTTCCACTGGTGCCATTCGTTGACCGTGTCGAGTTCGGCAAGCCGCGCGTGGAACGGTGTCTTCAGTCGGCCCTGATGTACCTGCTGCGTCTTCATGCTGCTTTCTCCCCGCTCAGGATGGCTCGCGCCGCATTGCGTCCGGCGGCACCGCTGACGCCACCGCCCGGGTGCGTGCCCGCACCGCAGAGATACAGGCCATCCAGGGGCATGCGGTATTGCGCCGCGCTGCTGACAGGCCTCACGAACAGGAACTGGTCCAGCGTCAGCTCGGCGTGATGCCAGTGCCCTCCCGTGATGTGGAATTCACGCTCGATATCTGCCGCCGTCAGTAATTCGCTGGCGACAATACGACCTTCGATGTCGGGCGCGTACCTCGCGATCGTCTTTATCGTCGTTTTCAGGAATGCCTCTTTGGCCGCGTCGTCCCAGCCGCCCTTCAGTGCGTACGGGGCGTACTGCACGACTGCCGACAGCACATGCTTGCCGGTCGGCGCGAGCGCTGCGTCGCGGAAACTCGGGAAAATCATTTCGATCACGGGGTCCGGCGAAGACTGACCGTACTTGGCCGGGTTGAACGCGCGCTCGACGTAGTGCTCGTCCGGCGCGATGACGAGCCGCTCGGCAAAGTCCTTCTTCGCGAGACCTGCAATTGTCGGCAGCCCGTCGAGGGCCAGGTGCAGCTTGGCCGCATTGCCTTTTGCCCGCAGGTGGTTGATGCGCTGCGCGAAACCGGTCTCGACATGCCGCGCTCCTACCAGCGTCATGACAGTACGTTTGGGGTCAGCGTTGGAAATAACCTTGAGACTGTCGAAGCGCGTACCGTCTTCGGTTTCGACGCCGGTCACTCGCCCGTTTTCAACGATGATGCGACGCACCGGCATGCTGGTGCGAATCGTCGCACCGGCGCTGCGCGCCACCTGCGCGATCTGGTCGCTGACATGGCCCATGCCGCCGCTTGGCGTAGCAGCGCGGCCGTGGTCTCCGGCGAGCCGATACAGATAGGTCATGATCGTATTCGGCGAGCGCGGTCCAAGATGCGTGCCCAGCACCGCATCGAGGCTGATCGCGCCCTTCAGCAGGGGGCTTTCGAAGTTCTCATGAAGTTCATCGTAGATATTCATGCCGATCAGCCGCAGGAACTCCCGCATTTGCTCTTTGCCCATGCGGCGAATATCAAAACCCAGCTGCCCGAGGGTAAGCAGGTCGCGCATGTTGCTGGTGCCGAGCCTCGGCGGCGGCTTGTTGAGGTACTTGCGCAGCAGGTCCGAAAAACGCGTCATGCGCCGCCTGAAGTCGCGGTAGTTGTCGGCATCCTGTTGGGACACGCCCGTAACGGATTCCGCCGACAGACGCACGTGTTCTCCGCTTTCCGACAACGCGATGGTGGCCATGTTCTTGCCGGACGTTTCCGGTGCGAGCTTCAGCTCCCTGACGACCTCCGGCTGCAGCTGGTAAAGCAGGTGCGCACACGCGGACACCGAGTAGCCGTCTGCGAATTCGCGCGTCACGGCGGCCCCGCCCACCTGGGCATTGGCCTCGAGCACCAGCACGTTCTTGCCCGCTTTTGCCAGCAATGCCGCGCACACCAGGCCGTTGTGCCCGGCCCCCACTACGATCGCGTCGTACTTGTCGCCCGCGTTGTTAGTCATCGCCGAAGTTCTCCGGTACGGTGTTGGGCCGCTTCAGGTCGGCAAGTATTTCCCGCGCCGCGTTGGCGCCCGGCGCGGCCATGACACCGCCGCCCGGGTGCGTGCTCGAGCCGCACATGTAAAGCCCGGCAACAGGGCTGCGATACTGTGCATAACCAGGGACCGGGCGATTGAACAGCAGCTGGTCCATCGTCAGCTCGCCGTGGAATATATTGCCTTCGGTAATGCCGATTTCGCGTTCGATGTCCTCGGGCGTGCGCACTTCGACGTGCAGGATAAGGTCCTTGAAGTCCGGGCTGAATCTCGCGATCTGATCGATGACACTCTTGGCGAACGCGTCCTTCTCTTCGCTTTTCCACGCGCGGCCGTCGATCTGGTGCGGACAGTACTGTACGAAACAACTCATGAAATGCTTGCCGGGCGGCGCCATGGTCGGATCGTTCAGCGTCGGAATCAGCATGTCGACATAGGGGTCTTTGGACCAGGTGCCGTCTTTCCAGTCATCGTAGGCGAGCTCCATGCGCTCCATCGAATCGATGAAGTGCATGTCGCTGTGGTATAGCGAACTGCCCTTTGGAAGCGCCGAAAACGTTGGCAACCCGTCCAGCGCGATGTTCAGCTTGCCGGAGGAGCCGCGAATCTTGAAATTCTCGACACGCTTGTGGAAGGACGCCGGCAGGTCGCTCTTGTCCATGCAGTTGAGGAAAGTGCGTTTCACATCCATGGCGGAGACGACGACATCCGCGTTGATTTCGTCGCCGTTCTCGAGCGCGATGCCGCTTACCTTGCCGTTCCTGACGATGAACTTGTCGACGCCGGCCTCGGTGCGAAGCTCGCCGCCGGCCGCCTGGAATGCACCGGCAATGGATTTCGAAACGGCGCCCATGCCACCTCGGGCAAACCCCCAGGAGCCGACGTTGCCGTCAACCTCGCCCATGTAGTGGTGCAACAGGACGTAAGCAGTGCCGGGCGAATGAACGCCAAGGGCCGTGCCAATGATGCCGCTGCCCGAGAACGACGCCTTGATGACGTCGGTTTCGAAATATTCGTCCAGGTACTCGGCAACGCTCATCGTCCAGAAGCGGATTGTTTCGTACATGCGATCCTCGCCCATCGCGAGGAATTTGCCACCGATACGAATCAGCTCCCTGATGTCGGCGGGCCTGAAGGACGTCGGATCCGGCGCCGTACTCAGCAGGAAGTCGCGAATGAAACGGCACTGCCGCATGGTGTCGGCGGAATAGGTCTTGTAGGCATCCGCATCCCGGCGGGAGAAGCGCGCCATCTCGCGGTAGGCAACCTCTTCGTCGTGGTAAGAGCCGTAGTAGTCGCCGTTTTCAAGGAAGGTGAGCGAGCCGCCGTACGGCGTGACCTGCAGGCCATGCTTGTGCAATTCGAGCGCGCGGTAGATCTCGGGCCTGAGCAGACTGCAAACGTAGGAGCAGTTCGAGTACCAGAAGTCCTTGTAGAGATTCCGGCTGACCGCTGCGCCGCCGATGTAATCGTTTTTCTCGACACAAACGACATCGAGGCCCGCTTTCGCGAGAAAAGCAGCGGTAGTCAGGCCGTTGTGTCCGGCACCGACCACAATCGCGTCATATTTCTTCATTTCCTGGAGCTCGTTGCTTTGGCTTTTTGTTCTAGTTTTGTCAGCGTAATGTCCACTGCCCGTTCGATTTTGTCCAGTGTTTCATCGAGACATCCCACATTGTGAGATTCACACAGGAACCACGGTTCTCTTGAGTCCGGTTCGATGAGTATTCCCTGTTCGTGCAGCTCTGGCGCCAGCGCATCGTAGAATTCATAGTCGGAATGTACCCACTCGCGGTAGTTGTCGGGTGCGCGCTCGGCGAAGAACAGCCCCATCAGCGCCGGGTGCCCCGTGAAGCTGTGCACGATGCCCCGTTTGGTCAATATGCGGCCGATTCCCTGCTGCAACTTGAGGCCATAGCTTTCGATATCCGCCAGGGCGCTGGTTTCATCCAGGATCTCGAGCGTCTTTGCCGCCGCGGCGAGCGATACCGAGTGGCCGGTGAAGGTGCCGCCGTGGACAACGGCGTCGCCTACATGTCGCATGATGTCCTCGCGACCAGCGACGACCGAAATCGGATAGCCGTTGGCGATCGCCTTCGCAAACGTACACAGGTCGGCCTTGATTCCGAACAGCTCCTGAACGCCACCCCTGGCGACCCGAAAACCGGTCTTTACTTCGTCGACGATCAACAGCACATCATAACGGTCGCAGATCTCGCGCACGTCCTTCATGTACTGAGCTCTCGCGCTGATGGCGCAGCAGTTGCCCATGATCGGCTCGATAAGGAACGCGCCGATCTTGTCGTGCTTCTTCTTCATCAGGTCCTCGAGAGCATTCGCATCGTTCAATGGCACGGGATGAAAAAGGCGCTTTGTAACGGCCGGTACGCCGTCCCCGAATGGCAGCAAGTCAGGTGTGCCGTCGCCGGGCTCCCATTCTTCGACCTCGGAGTACCACATCACTTCGCTGAAGACACCGTGGTAGCCGCCCTCCATGACCACATGCCCGTCCTTGCCCGTGAACGATCGCGCGATCCGCAGCGCTGCCATGACGGCTTCCGTTCCGGAGTTCGAGAATCGAACAAGTTCTGCGGAGGGCACCATCTTGCTGATGCGGCAGGCGACGTCGTATTCGAGTTCCGTCGACAGCGCAAAGACGCCGCCGACTTCCATTCCCTTTCGTGCGGCTTCGTCTACGCGCGCATCGGCATAACCCAGGATGATCGGGCCATAGGCGAGGCGATAATCGATGTATTCGTTGTCATCGATATCCCAGACCCGCGCACCCTTGCCGCGCTTCACATAGATCGTGCCGTCATCGCCCCAGTAACGAAAATTCGAAGACACGCCGAGCGGTAATTTCTTGATGGCCTTCCTGAAGTGCTCATTGGACCGGGCCAGGCTGCGCATAAGCGCTCCCTAAAAAAATGAATGAGTATTCATTCATATTATGGCATGATCGGGGCATGGTAGCCAGCGCCAAGAAACCGAAAAGAACAGCGCGGCGCGAGCAGCGACGCCAGCAGCTGATCGAGGCAACGATGAAATGCATCGCCCGCCGCGGCATGGGCAGCACGACGCTGGGCGACGTTGCCAGCGAAGCCGGACTCTCGCAGGGGATCGTCAACCTTCATTTCGAAAGCAAGGACAATCTGCTTACCGAGACGCTTCGGTACCTCGCGGACGAATACAAGGCGCAGTTCAACAAGGCGCTGGAGCGATCCGGCCCGCGCCCGGCTGACAGCCTGCTCGCCCTGATAGAACTGGACCTGCGTCCGTCGATCTGTGACCGCCGCAAGGTAGCCGTGTGGTTCGCGTTCTGGGGAGAGGTGCAGTCGCGGCCGACCTATAGAAAGATCTGCGATGAGCGCGACCAGTATTACGATGACACGATCGAACGCCTGGCCGCTGAAATCATTGCCGATGGCAACTACCAGGGCGTAACCGCCGCGGCCGTCGCCACCGTATTGACCTCGATGACAAACGGGCTGTGGCTGTCATGCCTGATCAGTCCGGCAAGCTTTGATCGACACAAGGCGATGGACGCGATGCTCGAATACCTGTCCAACGTGTTTCCGAAGCACTTTTCGAAATGAGATTCCGATGCATATAGAGATCAGCAAAGACGCACTCGCATGGCAGAAAATCGCGCGCAGCTACGCGAACGAATACCTGCAGCCGCACGAAGTCGAGGCGGAACTCAACGATGGCGTACTGCCTGCCGAGATCACGAAACGCAACAAGCAACGCGCCATCGAACTCGGCTTCACCGAAATGGACGTGCCGAAGAGTCACGGCGGACTCGAACTGCCAATGGAATGCCAGGTAGCGGTGTGGGAACAACTCGGGCGGGTGACGAATGCCCTGTCCTGGTGCTTCCCGGAGGCGCAGTCGTGGATGTTCGATGCCTGCACGGATGCACAGCTGGCAAAATACATCGTCCCGATGATGCGAGGCGAGCACAAGGAGTGCTATGCGATTACCGAAGCCGGGCCGGGCTCCGACATTGCCGCCCTGGAAGCCACTGCCATACGCGATGGCGACGACTACCTGCTCAACGGCGAGAAGTGGTACGTCACCAGCGGCAACCTGGCCACCTTCATCTGGTTCCAGGCGCGCCTTCCGGATGAAAATGACGAAGCCCTGTTCCTCGTCGACCAGGGCATCGAAGGCATCGAGATGATAGCCAACCCCAGGTTCAGCCACACCTACGCATCACACCATCCGACCTATCGATTTACCAACGTTCGCGTGCCCGCGGCGCAACGTGTCGGATCGCCAGGAGACGGCATGGCCTTCACGCACAGCTGGTTTCGTCATGAACGCCTCATGATCGGCGCACGAAGCTGCGGCGCTGCCGCCCGCCTGATTGAAGATGCAATGGCCTTTGCCAGCGAGCGCATGGTCGATGGCGCGGCGCTTACCGAGAAACAGGCCATCCAGTTCATGCTTGCCGATTGCGCAACAGAACTGTATGCCGCGAGGCTCATGACCTATGACGCGGCGCGTGCCGCGGATCGAGGCGAGGACCTGAAAGCACAACACAGCCGCTGTTCCATGGTGAAGCTGTATGTCTCCGAGATGGCCAATCGCGTGGCGGACAGAGCCGTGCAGATTTTCGGAGGCCGCGGCTACATGCGGGAAAACGTCGCCGAGCGCTTCTTCCGCGAACTCAGAGTCGACCGAATCTGGGAAGGTACAAGTGAGATCCAAAGGCTTATAATCGCCCGATCCCTGCTGAAACGTGGATTGGATGGAATGTGATTGACCCAGGCCCTTTTCGCGCTGCCCTTCTTTCCGCAATCTTTTTCCTGGGCGCCTGCTCAGGCGACCCGACCGACACAGGCGCCGGCGCCAACGTCGTCAATGTGTACAACTGGGCCGACTACATTGCGCCCGACACTCTCGAAAAATTCGAAGCCGAGTATGGCATCCGGGTCAACTACGACATTTACGATTCGTCCGAGGTTGTCGATGTAAAGCTGCTTGCAGGCAACAGCGGTTATGACGTGGTCGTCCACAGCAACCAGTTTTCCTCGCGACTTGCGCCAATCGGTGTTTTCGAAAAACTCGACATGACGCGCTTCGAGAACCTGGGCAATCTCGATCCGGAGGTGCTCGCCAGCATCGGTGTCTACGAGAAAGTCGACGGTTACCAGCTGCCCTACCACTGGGGTACCACCGGGTACGCGTGGAATGTGGACATGGTTCGCGAGCGCTTGCCGCATCATCCGATGGACAGCGCCGATGTGCTTTTTGACCCGGACGTGATTTCGAAACTCGCCGATTGCGGTGTCAGTCTTCTCGACGGTGCCACGGATCTTTTCCCGATGGTGCTTGCCTACCTTGGCCGCGATCCGAACGCCGTCGACGACGAAAACCTTGCCGCCGCCGAGGCCCAGCTCAAGCTGGTGGAACCCTACATCCGGTATTTCAGCAACCAGAAGATGATTTCCGATCTTCCGAACAAGGAAGTCTGCGTCGCCATGAGCTGGTCGGGTGACTATGCGCAGGCTGCGACTCGCGCCGCGGAGGCTGGCGTAGAAATCGATTTGCGGTATACCGTGCCCAGGGAGGGCTCGGGCCTGTGGGTCGATGGCCTCTACATCCCCAGCGACGCTCCGCACAAGGACAACGCCTACCTGTTCCTGGACTTCCTGATGCGGGCGGATATCGCCGCAGAAATTGCAAACACGGTCTTTTACGCGAATGCGAACGCCGCGTCGTGGGCATACGTTGATGCAGGCATATTGAATAATCCCTCCATCTTCCCCGACGAGGAAACCTGGAAACGGCTGTACCCGATACTTTCGCCCGACCCCAAACGGGAGCGGCCGCGGACGCGCGCTTTCGCCAGGGTCAAGAGCGGCCTGTGAAAGACTTTATTCGCCTGCGCGGCATCAGCAAGCGGTTCGGCGACTTCGTAGCCGTCGACAACGTGGATCTCGATATCGCCAAAGGGGAGCTGTTCTCGATCCTGGGCGGATCGGGCTGCGGAAAGACGACGCTGCTCAGGATGCTGGCCGGCTTCGAAATCCCGAGCGACGGCAGCATCGAGATCGATGGCGTCGATATCACCCACCAGCCCCCCTATGACCGCCCCGTGAACATGATGTTTCAGTCCTACGCGATCTTTCCTCACATGTCGGTCGCCAGGAATGTCGCCTACGGCCTGCAGAAAGAGCGCACAGGCCGGAGCGAGATCGACAAGCGTGTCGACCAGGTGCTTGACCTCGTTCAGCTCGGAGGTTTCCGGGATCGAAAACCGGATCAGCTGTCGGGCGGGCAGCGACAGCGGGTCGCACTGGCACGAGCGCTGATCAAACGACCCAAGGTCCTGCTTCTCGACGAGCCACTGGCCGCGCTGGACAAGAAACTTCGCGAACGCACGCAGTTCGAGCTGATGAACATACAGGACGAGCTCGGGATCACGTTCGTCGTCGTTACCCACGACCAGGAAGAGGCGATGACCCTGTCCACGCGAATCGCCGTTATGGACCAGGGGCGTTTTCTGCAGATCGGTACGCCGCTGGAAATTTACGAGTACCCGAAGAGCAAGTTCGTTGCGGATTTTGTCGGCACGATCAACACCTTCGAGGGAACGGTCAGGCGGATTGCCGAAGACAGCATAGAGATCGACTCGGAAGAAGCAGGGACCGCGATCACGGCACTGGGAGATCATGACCTTGTCGTCGGCCAGAGCGTCTGCGTTGCTATCCGGCCCGAAAAGATCTTTGTCGGCAAACACGAGCCCGACAACGCGGAAGATGCCAGGGTCCGTGGCGTTGTCCACGATCTTGGCTACCTGGGTAACCTGTCCCTGTACCGCATCAAGCTGGCGAACGACAAGATCGTCCTCGTGAGCTCCCAGAACCGGCGCCGGGCGGCAACCCGATTCCTGGAATGGGAAGACGAGGTCTGGATCTCGTGGCGGCCGCGCAGTGTCGTCGTGCTGCCGGGCTGAGCCGGATGTCGATCAAGGTAGCGGCAAAACGGGACCTGATCTGGCGGCGCGTTGCCGTGGCCGTGCCTTACGCCTGGCTGCTGGTTTTCTTCCTTGCGCCGTTCGCGATCATCCTGAAGATCAGTCTCGCCGACCCGGTCATTGCCCAGCCCCCTTTCACGCCGACGTTCGATGAGAGCGGCGACCTCAGTGCGTCCGCCGACAATTTCAAATTCCTGCTGACCGACAAGCTCTACGCGATCACCTACGCCCGGTCGGTCGTCATGGCTGCCGCAGCGACCCTGCTCTGCCTCGCACTCGGCTTCCCGATGGCCTATGCCATAGCCCGCTCGGAATCAACGACCCGCAGCCTTTTGCTGTTGCTGATCGTGCTGCCCTTCTGGATATCGTTCTTGCTGCGCGTCTACGCGTGGATGGGTTTGATGAACAATTATGGCGTGATCAACAACCTGTTGATGTGGTTGGGCGCGATCGATCAGCCGATACAGCTGATGTATACCGACTTCGCGATCTTCGTCGGTCTCGCCTATTCCTATCTGCCATTCATGATTCTGCCTCTGTATGCCACGCTCGAACGCATGGACCTGGACCTCGTCGAGGCGGCGCAGGACCTGGGCGCATCCCGAACTCGGGCGTTCTGGGATATCACCTGGCCACTGGCACGACCCGGCGTCATCGCCGGCTGCCTGCTGGTGTTCATTCCCGCGATGGGCGAGTACGTAATCCCCTATCTGCTCGGTGGTTCCGAATCACTGCTCATCGGCCGCGTACTGTTCGATGAATTCTTCGTCAATCGCGACTGGCCGCTGGCATCCGCTGTCGCCATAGTCCTGCTACTGCTGCTTGTCGTACCTATCGTCTTCCTGCAGCGTTACCAGGCCCGGGACGAGGAAGGCGCGGCATGAAACGGCACTCCCGCTTCGTTCTCTCGGTGCTCGCCTTCGGCTATGCGTTTCTGTATATCCCGTTAATCTTCGTTATCGTCTACTCGTTCAACGATTCGCGAATTGCCACGATCTGGGGCGGATTCTCTACGCGATGGTATGGCGAACTGCTGCGTAACGACCAGGTGCTGAACGCCGCGCTGCTGAGCCTGAAGATCGCACTGACCTCGGCGACGTTCGCGACGGTACTCGGGACCATGGCAGGCCTCGTGCTGGCACGCTTCGGGCGCTTCAAGGGCAGAACGCTGTTCTCCGGCATGATTTCCTCGCCCATGGTGATGCCGGAGGTTATTACCGGGCTATCCTTGCTGCTGCTGTTCGTCACACTGCAGCAGCTCACCGGCTGGCCGGGACAACGCGGCTTTTCCACGATCACGATCGCCCACACGACGTTTTCGATGGCCTACGTTGCCGTCATCGTGCAGTCGCGACTCATGTCCATGGACGAGTCGCTTGAAGAAGCGGCGATGGATCTCGGCGGCACACCATTGCGCGTCGTTTTCGATATCACGCTGCCGCTGATCGCGCCAGCCATGATCGCCGGATGGCTGCTGGCCTTCACGCTTTCGCTCGATGACCTCGTGATCGCGAGTTTCGTCTCGGGACCCGGCAGCAGCACGCTGCCGATGTACATATTCTCGAAGGTAAAGCTCGGCGTATCGCCTGATATCAACGCGCTGGCGACGTTGATCATCGCCGCGGTCAGTCTCGGCGTGCTGGTGGCCTGGCTCGCCATGCGACGGATGCGCGGCCAGGGGACGCGAGGCTAGGTCACGCGACTAGGGTCTCTGCAGTTCCTGCAGGATCCACTCGATGTAAACCCGTTCCGCGCGCTCCATACCGGAGAACGGCCCGGGACGGTAATACTTCGAGTGCACGCCTTTCGAATTATTGACGATGATCTCCTTGTCCGACTGAGTCGTAACGTCCCACAGCCAGGTGAGTTCGTCCACGTCATAGTCCCTGCCCTCTTCCGCATCGCCGCGAACCAGCCAGTAGATCTCGCAGTTCGAGTGATCCTGGTCGATTGGCGTGAATACGTACGCAACGACGTGATCGCTGTAGGCAAGCAGGAAGGAAAACGCGCCGAAGGAAAAATCGGAGGCGCCACCGTCATAGTCAGTCAGTTCGCCGAGCAGCGGTGCGACAGGGCCACCGTCCTTGCTGCCTGTCTTGTACTTGTCGAACAATGCGGTGCGGCTGTAGCCGTAGCCCATCTCGCCGGGCCGCGCCGCCGTGTCGATGTAGTCGTAAAACAGGTCCTTTACGCCGCATGCCTCCATGCGCTCATGCATTTTCCCCTGCACACGATCGCGTTTGGCCGGATCCAGCATAAGGGTGTGCATGCGCGCGTATTCCGGATGCGCGGTCGCGCAGTGATAGCACTCCTGGTAGTTTTCGATGGACAGCTTCCAGTTCGCGGGAATCTGGTAGCTCTTCTGCGCCGCAACCTTGAGCTTGTCGAAATCGAACATCGCCATGGGTTCGGCGAGATCCCGTTTTGCGCCCTCCAGCGACGGTGGCTCGTCGGTGAAACAAACGAAAATCAGCCCGTGAACGACATCGACCGAAACCGGGTTGAGGCTGTGCGAGGCCATGTCGAAGTCATCCGGCATATTGCGTGCCGCGAACAGCTTGCCATCGATGTCATACATCCAGCCGTGATAGGGACAGACGAACTTGTCGACGTGCCCCTGGGGTTCGAGACAGACCAGTGAACCACGATGGCGGCACACATTGGCGAAGCCTCGAAGCTGCCCGTCAGCGCCGCGTACGATAATCGCGGACTCCCCGGCGACGTTCAGTACCCTGAAGTCACCCGGGTTCCGGACTTGAGAAACGTGCCCGGCGAGAATCCAGTTGCGATAGATTATGCGCTCGAGCTCCAGCGCATAGATGCCCGGGTCGGTATAGAAACGCTGGTCGAGAGAATAGCCCGGCTTCTGATCGGCGATCAGCTCGGCGATCGATCGTTTGTCTTCCCGTTCGATTACGGCACTCATTGCTTATTCCACGATATGAAACTTAACAACTGCCATGCCGTAAGGATATCACAGCGGCTATAGGCAACTGCATACACGGTATACCTGATGGCTCTACAATGGCCGAAACGGTGTTTCACATAGCGAACTCCTATGTCACTGCCTGCCAGCCACAAGAGCATTGAAGACCTGCTGCAATCGCGACAGCCGCAACTGCCCGTGTACTGCATTTACCCGCATGTGTATCACGACACGGCCAGGCACTTTGTCGACGGATTTCCGGGCCGCGTCCTGTATGCGATAAAGGCAAACGACGACCCGAACGTCATTGCTGCCCTGCACAAGGGTGGCGTAATGCACTTTGATTGCGCATCGCTGCCGGAGATCGAACGTGTCAGCAGGGCCTGTCCGGACGCAACCTGCTATCTCATGAACCCGGTTCGCATCGATGGCCATGCCCGGCAGGCGCAGCAATCGTACGGTGTGCGGCATTTCATGATCGACCACTTGAGCGGACTCGAGCCACTGCTGCGGGAAATCGATGCCAAGGGCTCCGTCGTCTTTGCAAGAATGATCGCAAGCCACAGGTCGGCCCACCAGGACCTGTCGACGAAGTTCGGTGCCACACCGCAGGAGATGCCGGAGCTATTAGCGGCGATTCGGAGCGCCGGGGCCGAGCCGGCGCTGGCCTTCAACGTCGGCACCGGCGTCATGGACCCCGAGGCGTATACCGAGTCACTCGCCCGGGCGCGCGAAGTCCTCGAAAAGATCCGCTTCAAAGTCCGCCTGCTCGATATCGGCGGCGGCTTTCCGAAATCCTATCCGGACTACCAGGCGCCACCGCTCGACGAGTACTTCGCGGCTATTTCGGGCATTCGTCACGAGCTGCCGCTGCAAGCCGATGGTGAATTGCTCGCGGAGCCCGGGCGGGCACTGAGTGCGCCGGGCATGTCGACACTGACACGAGTCCTCCTGCGCAAGGACAACAGGCTCTACCTGAACGATGGCATGTACGGCGCCTTCTGGGAGCTGCGTTTCAGGGCACAGCTGAAATACGCCAGCCGTAGCTTTCGCGGGCATACGGCACTGGCGGGCGAAACGATGGCTTTCCGCCTTTTCGGGCCAAGCTGTGATTCCAGCGACGAAATGCCGGCAGCGGTCGAACTGCCTGCCGACATCGGGGTCGGCGACTATATCGAATTCGGCAGCATGGGCGCCTACAGCCTGAGCGGAAGGACACAGTTCAACGGCTTTTTCAGTGACGACGTCGTCACGATCACGGCCCGCGACAGCCTGCCACCGGTGTAGGGAACCGGGCTATACTCGCTAAGCAAGAGCAAAACGGGCCGGTCGTCGCAGCAAGGCGGCTCACGGCTATTGGCCAAACCGCTTCAGCGAACAACAAGAGGACACCCATGGGTGAAAAACCTGTCGACCCGCTCACTGGTCATGCCGAATTCGATGCGATGATCGCGGACTATGCGGACGCAAAGGATGCCGACAAGGCCGAGACCATTCGCGCGGGCATCTGGGAGCGATTCGGTGTCGACGGCACCGTCTTTATTTCGGACATGGCGAGTTTCTCCAGCACGTCACGCAAACTCGGCGTCTGCCATTTCCTCAAGCTCATCCACCGAACCAGGAAGCTGGTGGCTCCCGTCGTCGAACGCAACCGGGGAATCCTGCTTAAGTGCGACGCGGACAACTGCTACGCGTTTTTCAAGGAGCCGGAGGATGCCATCAGGGCCAGCTTCGATGTCAGCGCTGCTCTCTATGAGCTCAATGACTCTTTCGGACTCTCGGAACAGGTCTATCTTTCTATTGGTATCGACTATGGCCGCATTCTGCTGATCGATGATGTCGATTTCTTTGGCGACCCGGTAAATACGGCGTCCAAACTCGGGGAGGATCTCGCCGTTCGCGCCGAGACGCTTGTCACGGAGCGCGCCATCGCGCGCGCTAACTTCAAGATACCGGAACTGGCCGAAAAAATGGTCGCAAGGATTTCGGACATCGAGATCAAGTATATCCGGCTGCCCATGACCGAGATCGACAGGAACTAGGATTCCATGACCGCAGGCATCAACGATACTCAGGCTCTGCACCAGATCCTGGAAGTCACTCGCAAGCTGGCCGCGCCGTTCGACCTCGATACCATGCTCGAGGAAGTCGTCGATGCGTCGCGCGAAGTGCTCAACGCTGACAGGGGCACCGTATTCCTGTATGACAGCGCCGCAGACGAACTCGTGGTTCGCGTGGGCACGGGGCTCGACAGTATTCGTATTCCCGCGGACAAGGGCATCGTCGGCGAATCCGCGCAGACGCGAAAACTCATCAATGTACCGGACTGTTACGCGGACGAGCGCTTCAACCGGGCCATCGACAAGCAGACCGGTTATCGATCCCGCTGCATGCTGACCATTCCGCTGGTCGGCTACGAGGATTCGCTGGTAGGCGTTCTGCAGATACTCAACAAGAACAACGGTGTCTTCGACGAACAGGACGAGTTTGTGGCCCAGGCCCTGGCTGCCCAGGCAGCGGTGGTTCTGCACAGGGCTGCGATTACCGAACAGATGATTGCCAGCGAACGCCTGGATCGCGAAATCACGGTCGCCCGCGACGTGCAGATGGGCACCCTTCCCAAGAGTATGCCGAGAATCGACGGCTACGAGTTCGGCGGCGCGTTCGCACCCACCGACCAGACCGGCGGCGACCTCTATGATTTCGTACCGCTGGATGACAAGCGCCTGTTCCTGCTAATGGGCGATGCCACCGGTCACGGTATCGGGCCAGCGCTGAGTGCGACACAGGTGCGGGCGATGCTGCGCGTGGCAATTCGGCTCAACTCCAGCCTCGACGACGCGTTCGTCCACATCAACAATCAGCTCTGTGAAGACCTGCCGGACGATCGTTTCGTCACGGGTTTCTTCGGGCTGCTCGACAGCAGCAGCAACCAGGTGAAGTTTCACTCGGGTGGCCAGGGGCCGATCATGCATTTTCATGCGCACAGAAACGAGTACGACTGGCACGAGGCGACGACCTTTCCGCTCGGCTACATGCCGCAGACCGATCTTGGCGAGGCCGTGGTCGCGACCATGGAGCCCGGTGACGTACTCGGCCTGATTTCGGACGGCATCTACGAGTACGAGAACGAGTCCGGCCTGCAGTTCGGTCAGCAGGGCGTCATCAACATCATTGATAACAATCCTGAAGCAAGCGCCCAGGATCTTGTCGACATGATCATGCAGGGAGCACGGGATCATGGTGGCCTGGCGCCTCAGGCCGATGACATTACGATCGTGCTTGCGCGCCGCCTTCCGGAGTAGCGCGTCACGACAATCATGCACAAAGATTTCGCCAGAGACTACGATTCACTCACCGCCCTGTATCAGTTCGCGGAAGGTATTCTCGCGGCGAACGACATCGGCGAAGCAATCCACTTTCCGGTGCATCTCGCACTGGAAGAACTGTTCACTAATATGGTGAAGTACAGCCCAGATACGGATGGCGACATCGGCGTGGACGTCGTCGTCGAGGGCGGCGCCGTAACCGTGACCCTGACCGAGGAGGACGTCGACGAATTTGACGTAACGAGGCCCCGGGACGTCGATACCGGCGCTCCGCTGGCGGAAAGGACACCTGGGGGCCTGGGGCTGTACCTGCTGCAGAACATCGTCGACAGCCTCGAGTATGACTATCACGACCGACGAAGTAGCGTAGTATTTACGAAGGAGTCAGGATAATTTTATGTTTGAAATTGCTTACGGCAGTGACGGTGAAGTCTTGTGTGTTGGACGTCTGGACGCCGCCCAATGCGAGAAGGCGCAGTCCTTCATGGACGAGATTGGCGATACCCGGACGCTGGATTTTTCCGCGCTGGAATACATCTCCAGCGCCGGGCTGGGTATACTGCTGAAGACGCAGAAGCGTCTGGCCGCGAGCGGCGCCGCCCTGAAAATAGTTAACGTCAACAAACACATCTATGACGTGTTTCGCTACTCCGGCTTCAACGCCATATTCGACATAAAAGAAAAACAATAAAGAGTCGAACGAATTCCGCACCAACTTTTTGCCGGGTCAATTGTACGTATGACTAGGACAGACGATACAAGATTGATTGAGCGGTGCAAGAACGGAGACCGCAAGGCCTTTGAAGGCCTGCTGCTCCAGTACGAAAAACCGGTGTTCAACGCAGCCTTTCGTATGTTGAACAATCGTGACGATGCCAGAGACGTCACTCAGACGGTTTTTCTGAAAGTTTTCGAGAATTTCGAGAGCTTTGATCCTTCGCGCCGCTTTTTCAGCTGGGTTTATCGAATCGCGTTAAACGAGTCGATCAACTGGCTGGGCAAGACGAATCGGCTGGAACCGCTGCAACACGAGGCGGTTGACGAAGGAATGAGTCCGGAACAGGCGGTCGACAGTGAGAATCTCTCTGCAGGCGTGCAACAGGCGCTGATGTCGATCAAGACCGAGTACCGGACGGTTGTAGTTTTGAAACATTTTCTGGGTTGCAGTTACGGCGAAATGAGCGACATCCTCGAAATCCCGGAAAAGACAGTTAAATCGCGGCTTTATTCGGCAAGACAGCAGCTTAAGGACGCATTGACAGGGACCGGCATACGCTGATGGCGATAGACCAGAAGTACACTGACCTGATTAACGCCGATATTGATGGCGAGATCGGTAGCAGCGAAAAAGCGGAGCTGGAGGCCTACCTAGCCGAAAGCGCCGAGGGCCGGGCATTGCACCAGGAATTATCCTCGCTTTGTTCCAGGCTGGACGCGCTCGAAGCGGTGGAGCCGCCCCCTCACCTGAGGCACGTTATCATGAACACGTTCACTCCTGCCCCGGTCGCAGCAAAGCGCCCGGGATTCCTGCAAACGCTGTTCGCCACTCCGGCACTCGGCTATGCGGCAACGTTTGCCGCCGGCGTACTGCTGACGCTCAGCCTGGTCAACTCCGGACAGATTTCGATCCGGGCGTTTGACGATGTAACGGGACTGGTCGGCTCGGTAGCGAACCCGGTGGGTGCGGACACGGTGGGCGCGATCTCCGTTGATGAGACGGCCATTGCCGGAACCGTGTCGCTGCGCAGCGTGGGGAGCATCCTGATCCTCGATTTCGACCTCGTGGCGCTGGAGCCCGTCGAAATCGAGGCCGACTACACCGACAAGACCATATGGTTCAACGGCTTCGCACAGCTTGAGAGCAGCGGCACGACGATTTCGGCAGAAAGCGGTCGTGTGCGCCTGCGTATGGAAGGCAAGCGGCGCTACGCCGTGTATTTGCAGAACGAGGGCGGCCGCGCTACGACGGTCAAGCTGCGCTTCACAACGGACGGAAAAGTCGTACACGAGGCAAGCCTCGACTACGCGTCTGCCCGATAGGATCCGCTTGACTACCTGGTTCAAAGCGAATCAGGGCGGAATACCAACTTTTTGCTGCCTGGCTGGTATTACCAGGTAGATTGGACGATGAAGAGCCCCCGGCGGGGCCAAAGGGGACGACAAGATGGCTACGAGTAACAAGGCAATTCCTATCATCCTGCTTGGCGTTGCAGCGATCGCTGTAGTTGCCTACTTCGGGATGAACAACCCTCCGCGAGACGGTGATGTAGCCGGAACCGTGGCCCCGGCCGAACGCTACCGGGCAGCCCAGCCGGATGCGTCCGACGTCGTGCTGGACGACCAGTCCATACAGGCCTTCATGCAGACCGACAGCTTCGAACAGCTGATGAATGACGAAGGCTTTCAGGATGCGCTGCGAAATGACGCGGTATCCAATGCACTGCGCGATCGTGGCCTCGTCGATGCGCTTCGCAACGATGGCCTGGCCGACGCGCTTCGCAACGATGGTCTCGCCGATGCGCTTCGCAATGACGGCCTGGCCGATGCGCTTCGCAATGATGGTCTCGCCGATGCGCTTGCAAATCAGGGGCTAAGCGCCGCCTTGCAGAACAAGGGATTTGCTGCCGCCTTGCAGGACCGGGCATTCGTCGATCAACTACGCAACAACGGTCTGGCGGACGCGCTTCGCAACGATGGTCTCGCCGATGCCCTCGCCAACCAGGGGCTAAGCGACGCGTTGCGCAACAAGGGATTTACTGCGGCGCTACAGGACCGGGCATTCGTCGATCAATTACGCAACAAGGGTCTGTCCGAAGCGCTCCGGAATCGCGGGCTGGACAGCGCCCTGAACAGCAACGGACTTGAATCCGCGCTGCGAAGCAAGGGTTTTGACAATGCGCTGAACAACCAGGGCTTTGTGAACGCGCTGCAGAACAGGGGATTTACCGACGCTCTCGCGAATCGGGGATTTGCAAGCGCGCTATCCAGCAAGGGCTTCGCCGACGCGCTGTCGAACCGGGGCTTTGTCGATGCGCTGTCGAACCAGGGCTTCGTCAACGCGCTGTCGAACCAGGGCTTTGTCAATGCCTTGTCAAACCGGGGCTTTGTTAGTGCATTGTCCAACCGGGGTTTCGTCGACGCATTGTCCAACCGGGGCTTCGTTGACGCGCTCTCCAACAGGGGTTTTGTTGACGCGCTGTCGAACAGGGGTTTCGTCGACGCATTGTCCAACCGTGGCTTCGTAGACCAACTGCAGAACGCGGCGGCCGCAAGAGCAATGGCTCAATAATACAGTGCTGAATTTGAGCCGGTCCCGCTGACGGGAACGGCTCGGGCAGGAAATCAGGAGGATACCGCGAAGGAATTCGCGGTATCCTCCTAACGCATACGCAATAAGAACAAGAATATGCGAAGAATCCACAGCTGCATCTGGGTGGCGTTGTTGTCTCTCTGCTCATGCCAGGGGGCGCTTGCGCAGCTGCTCGACTCACTCGAGACGGAAGACCTTCGACTGCTCTATTTCGACCCCACCGAAACCTACCTCGCACCCCACGTCGCTCGCTCATTTGAGAACACGATGATCCGGCAACGCTCGATCTTCGGCTATGAGCCCGACGAGAAGATCACCACACTGCTTATTGACTTCGGTGACTATGGCAATGCATCTGCGAGCGCCGTGCCCAGAAATACATTGATGCTGGACATAGCACCGCTACCGACCACGTTCGAGACATTGACGGCGAACGAGCGTTTCTTCCTGTTGATGAATCACGAACTCACTCACATCGTCACGACCGACATGGCGACTGCTGCCGATAAGCGCATGCGACGCCTGTTCGGTGGCAAAGTGCTGCCGGAGTCCGATCACCCGGAGTCGATTCTGTATGCCGTGCTGACGACGCCGCGCATTCTGACGCCGGGCTGGTACCTGGAGGGAAACGCGGTATTTCTCGAAACCTGGCTCGCCGGCGGAGTCGGTCGGGCCCAGAGCGCGTACAACGAGATGGTATTTCGCTCGATGGTCCTCGACGATGCGCATTTCTACGACCCGCTCGGTCTCGTTTCCGAGGGAGCCAAAATTGATTTCCAGGTCGGCGTCAACAATTATCTCTACGGGACGCGATTTGTAAGTTACGTGGCGTACAACTGGTCGCCCGAGAAACTGGTTGAGTGGATAAGCCGGGTCGAAGGAAGTCGTCGCTCGTACCGCGCACAGTTCGAGAACGTCTTCGGCGTATCGCTGGACCAGGCTTGGCAGGACTGGATTGACTGGGAGCACCGGTTTCAGAACGCCAACCTCGAAACGTTGAGCGAATATCCGCTAACGCCCGTGAAAAACCTCAGCGCACGGGCATTGGGCTCGGTCTCCCGTGCGCACTATGATGAGACAGGCAATCGCCTGTTCCTTGGACTGCGTTATCCCGGTGTCGTTGCGAATATTGGCGCGCTATCGCTGGCCGATGGCTCGCTCGAGAAATTCGAAGATGTCAAGGGGCCGATGTTGTTCCGCGTAACGTCCCTGGCCTTTGACCCGGACAGTCAAACGCTGTTTTACACGACGGACAACACCGCTTTCCGCGACCTGATCGCGATCGATATTGAAACCGGCAAGTCCGAGATGCTGCTGCGAGACGCCCGCATCGGCGAATTGGCCTTCAATCGCAGCGACCGATCGCTCTGGGGAATTCGTCATCTGAACGGCATTGCCACCTTGGTAAGGCTGCCCTTCCCGTACAAGGAATGGAACCAGGTCAAATCGTACGATTACGGCGTCGTTCCCTCCGACCTGGATATTTCGCAGGACGGCCGACTGTTGGCAGCAACGTTCAGCGACATCAGCGGCAACCAGGCTCTGAACGTCATCGATATTGAGAAAATCCTGGCGGGAGATGCCACGCCAAGACAGTCGTTTGATTTCGGCTTGGCCGTTCCGGAGGGATTTGTGTTTTCGCCCGATGGCAAATACCTGTTCGGCAGCTCCTACTACACTGGCGTCTCCAATATCTTCCGCTATGAGCTCGAGACGGGCGACATTGAAGCGGTCAGCAACGTGGACACCGGCCTGTTTCGCCCGATTCCGTTGCAGGACGGTTCCCTGATTGCCTTTCGTTACAGTGGCCAAGGCTTTACGCCAGTGCAGTTTGATCCGGTTCCGCTCGAGGATCTTGGGACGATTCGGCTATTTGGCAACCAGGTCATACAGAAGCATCCGCAACTTCAGGAATGGCAGGTGGGCTCGGCGGCCGATATTCCCTTAGACCAGCTGACGACAGCCACAGGTTCATACGTCCCCGTCAGGCATATCGGACTGGAGTCTTTGTACCCGATCGTGGAGGGTTACAAGGACTCGGTCGCTTTCGGTCTCAATGCAGTCTTCTCCGACCCCATAATGCTGGATCGCCTCAAGATCTCCGCTTCCTACAGCCCCGACGACGATCTTTCCTCCAGCGAACGAACGCATTTGAGTATCGACTACCGCCACACGCTCGTCAGCGCATCGCCATTGGCAGGCACCTGGAACGTCGGTGCCGCGTTAAATGGCGCGGATTTCTATGATCTTGCAGGGCCAACGGAGCGCAGTCGCAAGGGCAATCGCTTCACGGTCGGTTTCGAGAAGACCTTGATTTTTGACGGGCCTCGGAAACTGGAGCTGCTGGCCGAAATAGCTCATTTCTCGGACTTCGATGCGCTGCCGCGTTACCAGAATGTTGCATCCACTCTCGACAAGCTGACAACCTTTAATACAGACCTTGAGTACTCGAACCTGCGGCGCTCACTCGGCGCGGTTGACGATGAGAAGGGATTTTCCTGGAGCATCGGCACATCGGTCGATCATGTTGCGGGCGACAATATTCCGAAGTTCGTCGGCAGTTTCGATTTTGGCTTCCCTGTTCCCTGGAAGCATTCGTCAATCTGGCTGCGTAACTCCGCCGGAGCCGCGTTTGGAGAGCCTGATGACGAGTTCGCGAATTTCTATTTCGGAGGCTTCGGCAACAACTACGTCGATCGCGGCGAAATCAAGCGCTATCGCGAGTACTACGCGATGCCGGGATTCGAGCTGAACCGGGTACCGGGCCGAAATTTTCATCGCGCAATGCTGGAATGGAATTTACCGCCAATTCGATTCAAACGCGTTGGCACGCCGGGCTTTTACCTGACCTGGGCACGTCCGTCACTGTTTGTAAGCTCCCTCAACACCAATCTCGACAAGAGCGCGACTCGCAACGAGGTTAACAACGCGGGCATTCAAGTCGATTTTCGATTCACGGCGCTCTCCCGCCTCGAGATGACACTGTCGGTTGGCTACGCGGAAGGCTTCGGGAGCGGCTCGATCCTCGACGACGACGAGTTCATGGTGTCCCTGAAAATCCTGTAGTCTGGATATCGACTCACGCACAGCGGCGTATTGCGAGCATGAACCTGGACTTCCTGATACACGCGGTACTTGGCCTGCTGCCGGTATGTTGCTTTCTCGCCGCCCTCATGTATCTCGACAGCTACAAGCTGATCCCGATGCGCTGGATCCTCGGCACAATCGCACTCGGCTGTATCGCGGCGATAGTCAGCTACCCGATTAACGGATTTTCGCTCGAATGGCTCGATATCGAATTCTCCAGCTATTCCCGATACATCGCGCCGTTCGTCGAAGAAACCCTGAAAGCGCTTGTCATCGTTGCGCTGATGCGGCGCAATCGCATCGGCTTCCTGGTCGATGCCGCGATTTTCGGATTCGCGGTCGGTGCCGGATTCGCGATCTTCGAGAACCTTTTCTATCTGCAGGCGCTGCCGGGCACGGAGCTCGGCACCTGGATCGTGCGCGGCTTTGGAACGGCCTTCATGCATGGCGGCGCGACGGCTATTTTCGCAATCGTCTCTCACACCCTCATCGGTCAACACCCGACGCTGGGGCGGATTACGCTGCTACCCGGCTTCACAGTTGCTGTCATCGTACACTCGATCTTCAACCACTTTTTTTTCGCGCCGATCGTCAACACGCTGCTGGTACTCATCTCGCTGCCTGTCCTGTTGACCGTCGTATTCCATCAAAGCGAGCGCTCCGTATCCGAATGGCTGGGCATGGGCTTCGATGCGGATACCGAATTGCTCGAGTTGATCAATTCGGGGGAGCTGTCGGCGTCCAAGGTAGGCCTCTATCTGCACTCGCTCAAGGAAAAATTCGAAGGTCCGATTGTGGTCGACCTGCTTTGCTACCTGCGCCTGCACACCGAGCTTTCGATTCGTGCGAAAGGCTTGCTCATGATGCGCGAGTCCGGTTTCGTCAACAAGACCGGGGAGGAAACCAGGGCGAAACTCGAGGAGCTGAAATTTCTCGAGTCGAGCATCGGCGCGACCGGCCTACTCGCGATAAAACCGTTCCTGCGGATGAGCCAGAAAGACCTCTGGCAACTCTACATGCTGTCCGATTGATAGCTTTCGCCGGGGCCACCCAGCGTTCGCAGAAAAGCTTCCAGCTGCCGCAGTTCTCTTTTGCCCAGGCCAAGCGGCTCGGCCTCGTTGTGACCAATCATGGCGTCGGGTGCCTCGTTGTAATGCGCAAGCACCTCCGCCAGCGTCGCGAGCTGGCCCTTATGCAT